>CALUOX010000013.1 GCA_944322375.1 uncultured Alistipes sp. | reverse complement strand
GGAACGTTGCAATGCCCGCTACCTCAACCTTGCAGGAGGTCGCGGCCGTCGATTGCTCTTCACTTCGTGCGACCTTGCGGAGGCCGTCATAACCGACTGCCGATACGACGGGCCAGCTTTTGATGCTTGCAACCTGCACGGCACGGAGTTTCTACATACATCATTACGGGCAGTCGATCTGCGGAGTTCACAACTCGAAGGAATACGGCTTCGCCCGGCCGATCTGTAGGGCGCCGTCGTTGCACCGGAACAGGCACTCGATCTGCTGCCCCTGCTGGGCGTTGAGATACGCTCCGCAGAGACCGAACAGGAGTAATACCGACAATTAAATAAAATCCAAGATGGAGATTCGGGAGATCCTCGAAAACAAAACGGATTTTCTTCCGTTGCTGCTCATCGGCGATGAACAACAGGAGATGATCCTGCGCTATCTGTCACGCGGGCGGCTCTTTGCGCTCTACGATCCGCAGTTGTGCGCCGTCGGCGTCATAACCGACGAGGGAAACGGTTGCTGCGAATTGAAGAACCTTGCCGTAGAACCCGCACGCCAGCGTTGCGGATACGGCAGCCGCATGGTCGAATTCATCGCATCGGTTGCGGCCCGGCAAGGTTATCGCATGTTGCGGGTCGGAACGGGAGAGGTCCCTTCGACACTTCGTTTTTATGCACATTGCGGATTCCAACCCGCGGGACGTATTCCCGACTTTTTCACCCGCAATTACGACCACCCGATTGTTGAAGCGGGCATCCTGCTACGCGACATGATTCTCCTCGAACGAAAACTTTCACGGCAATAAAGATTCAGAATCCGCTCACCGGACCGAGAAGCACAATTTCGGGGGAAAGGAGATCGAAGGCCAAGTCCGCATTGTGCCCCTCCAAAAATGTCCCACGGGCATGCATGCAACTGAAAACGAACAGGGAGAGACATACCCCTCCCCGCTCGTTAAAGTCTCCTTGGCAGCAGATCCTATACTTTTGTCAGATTGGGCTTGCGTTGCGGGAAGTTGCGCGACAGAACGGGGGCAAACGGTGAATCGTAGCTTCTCGCTCCTGCAGGACACCCCTTGACGCAGGCGCAGCAGCGGATGCAGCGTGAAGCGTCGGTATGCAGCTCGTCGCCCGCCGTGATGGCTCCCGTCGGACATACCTTCACACAGTGCCCGCAGTGCGTACAACGTTCGGCAGAGGTCTCGACCTCGATCCTGACGGGGTGACGCTTCTGCCTGAGCAGGTAGCCGAGCGCAAACCGCATGAAGCGCCATGTCGCAAGTTTGCCGTTACGCACACCGGGCAACGCAGCGGCATCCACCTGCCGAACACCTTCCGTGGCCAATTTTGCCGCCACGGCGCGGCCGAATGCTTCTGCATCCTGACGGTCACGTTCATCCGGACGCCCCGCAGCAATCGGGTAACGATTTGTCGAGTAGGAGTGTTCGCCCACAAAGGCACCGATACCGACCGGTATGAATCCGCGCTGCGAAACATAATCGGAGAGTTCCCGTGCCGCACTTCCGTAGTCGCGGTTGCCATAGACGACGATAACCACGGCCGGCGTACCATCTCCCCGTATCTTCTCCATGCGTTGCAGGGCAGGGGCTGCGACATGTCCGCCATAGACCGGCGCAGCAAAGACCGCAAGGGATCCGGTCGTTGCCGTGAAGGCGGCCTCGCTGTGCGTGGCATCATGAAGAAGTGTCTGCGGCGCATTCACACCGCGTCCGACGGCTTCGGCGACACTGCGCGAGGTCCCCGTCGGTGAGAACCAACACAGATGACATGTTTCCGGTTTCATACCTGTTCCTCCTTTCAGTTGTTTTACCCGGTTTTTACTCTGCATCCCGACACAGTACGACCGTCAGCTTCATCGGACCATGAGCCCCGAAGACCAGCGCCTGCTCGATGTCGGCCGTTTTCGAGGGCCCCGACATGAAACAGCCGAAACCGAAATCCCGATTGAAGCGTTCATCGGCAACGGCATCCTGCATCGTCGCAACGATGCCGTCGCGCGGCAGCAGGACGACGATCTCCTCCGGCGCAAAATAGAGCGCCTTGTGCCGGGCCCGCTGGGGAATCCATACCGCACCGTTTTCGGCGACGCCCAGCACCCCCTCGACCACGGCCGTCTTCTCTCCGTCCAGTTCGCGCGGGTCCTCCACCTCGTCAGGATCGAGCGCTGCGGGGATTCCCGTGACATTCGATACGACGCGCGACAACTCTATCCCGAGCGAGGTCAGCATCTCGGCGCCCGATACTCCGTCGGGCCATTCGGCGACCCGTCCGCCAGATGCTTCGACCGCCTGCCGGAAACTTGCAACGGGGTCGTCGAAATGTTCCCGTTCGAAATCCAGCACCGGCATCGGATGCTCCGGCATGCCGCTCTGCGACAGCCGTTGCAGAATCTTTTGTTTTGCATCCATCACTTCTCCTCCTTTTTCGGCTGATCGATCATTCCCGACTTCCACAGCTCGTTGAAACTCCGACGTGCGAAACGCGGCATTTCACGACCGGCACACCAGGGGTTGAACCGATTGTTATATACGAAGCGCGGGGCAAGGGCGGCACCCTTTATGGCCGTGTAAAACAATCCCTTGTGGCGCATCAGTACGTTCATAGTCTTGACCATCATCTTCTTTTGCGGATCGGCCACACCGTCGGCATCCATCTCCTGCCGCCAGGCGTAAATCTGTTCGCCCAGATCGATGCGGGCCGGGCAGACGTTCGAGCAGGAGTAGCACAGCGAACATCCCGATACGTTGCCGCCGTACCGTTCCGGCGAGCGCAGCATCCCGAGATTGATTCCCAGCGGTCCCGGGATAAAATAGGAGTAGGAGTAGCCGCCCGAGCGACGATAGACCGGACAGGTGTTCATGCAGGCGCCGCAGCGCAGACATTTCAGCATGTTGCGGTGCGCTTCGTTGCACAACGACTCCGTACGTCCGTTATCGACGATCACGACATGGATCTCCTTGCCCGGTTCGGGCCGCCGGTAGAGCGACGTGTAGGTCGTGACGGGCTGTCCCGTCGCCGAACGGGCCAGCAGTCGTGTGAAGACCGCGAGCGACGCATAGTCCGGAATGACCTTTTCAAGCCCCATGATGGCGATGTGCAGATCGGGGAACGAGGTCCCCAGATCGGCATTCCCTTCGTTCGTGCAGACGGCGAAGCTGCCTTCGGCGGCAATGGCGAAGTTGACTCCCGTCATGGAGATGTCGGCCGTGCGGAAGGTCTCGCGGAGGCATTTGCGCGCCGCATGGGTCAGATAGGTCGGGTCGCTGTTGCCCGGCTCGGTGGCCATCTCGCGTTCGAAGAGCGCTCCCACCTCCTCGCGCCGCACGTGGATCGCCGGCAGAACGATATGGCTCGGCGGACGATGCATGAGCTGCATGATCCGTTCGCCCAGATCGCTCTCGACGGCCTCAACCCCCTGTTCGGCCAGATAGGGCGTCAGCCCGCACTCCTCCGAAAGCATCGATTTGCTCTTGACCAGCTTTCGACCGCCATGTTCCCGCACGATCTGTCCGACGATCCGGTTCATCGCTTCGGCATCCTCCGCCCAGTGAACGATCATCCCGTTGGCGGTGGCATTGCGCTCGAACTGTTCCAGATAATGACCCAGATGCGACAACGTGTGCAGCTTGATATCGGATGCCGCCTGTCGCAGCGTCTCCCACTCCGGAACCGAATGCGCCATGCGGTCGCGTTTTTCACGCACCAGATAGAGTGCCCGGTCGTGCCATGCGGCACGATCCCTGTCGGCGAGAAATTTCGCCGCAGCCTTTGCATGCGTACTCATTCCTTTGCGGTTAAGATTTCAACGATATGTTTCGTGCGGATCGGGAATCCTTCTCGGTCGATCACGCCCTGCATGTGCATCAGACAGGAACTGTCGGCGCCCGTGATGTATTCGGCGCCCGTCGAGAGGTGGTCGCGGACCTTGTCGCGCCCCATGCAGACGGATACGTCCCGCTCCTCGACGGCGAACATCCCGCCGAACCCGCAGCATTCATCCACACGCTTGGGTTCGAATACCTCGATGCCCTCGACAAGCTCCAGCAGCTCGCGCAGCTTCGACCGGTGCGGGACGTTCAGTTCGCTCGGAGTGCTCAGATGCAGCATGCGCACGCCGTGACAGGAGTTGTGGATGCTGACCTTGTGGTGGAACGATGCGTCGAGCTGCGAGGGTCGGAGAATGTCGTGGACAAACTCGCAGATCTCGTAAATACGGGATGCAAGGCACGGCGAACCGTCGTTGTGCGATGTCAGACGCGGATAGGATTCGCGAATGAAGCTTGCACAGCTGGCCGAGGGTCCTACCACATAGTCGTATCCGGCGAAAAGCTGCTCCATGCGTCGGGCCAGCGGCTCGGCGTCACGCTCGTAGCCGGCATTGGCCATCGGTTGGCCGCAACAGGTCTGGTCGAGCGGGTAATCGACCTCCACGCCCAGAGAACGCAGCAGCCGATACGACGCTTCTCCCACCTGTGGGTAGAGTGCATTGACATAACAGGGAATAAACAATCCTACCTTCATTGACTTTCACTTTTAGAGTGGAACGGCAGCGATCAGCGGTAGATGACGATCTCTGACAGCGGTTTCCGTTTTTTCTGCGTGGGTTTGTCGGCCGCATAACCGATCGGCAGCAGTACCACGGGCCGCAGATTATCGGGAAGCTGCAACGCTTCGCGGCAGGCCGGGACATCGAAATTGCAGACCCAGCAGCAGCCGAGTCCCTGTTCGGTTGCAGCCAGACAGATGTGTTCGGCAGCAATGGCGGCATCGATATCGGCATGGTCGTGACCGTCCGAGGACCGTTTCCAGGAAGCAGCCTCATCGGCGCAGACGACGATATAAAGCGGAGCTTCGGCGAACCATTCGCGGTGATAGCAGGGTCTCAGGGCCGCTTTAGCCGCCTCGCTCTCGATGACGTAGAAACGCCACGGTTGGAAATTGACGGCTGAAGGAGCCAGTCGGGCGCACTCCAGAATCCTGTCCAGTTTTTCCCGTTCGACGGGTTGCGGAAGATAGCTCCGTACGGAATAACGTTTGTTTACCAGATCCAGAAAGTTCATGATATTCACGTTTTTGTTGCCGATGCATCGGCATCGGATGTATTAATTTTATATTATGTTTGCAATATGCGGGAAGACGATCGGAAGGATCGGCTTCCCTGCAAAGATAACGACAATTTTGTATTCTTGTTACCCTGGCGAAGCACAATTGCCGGAAGGTGTGGTAGTGTTCTGATGTAGAATTTCAATACAATACAACCTGCACTTTTATGCCTGATTCTGTTCTTTTGTTGCGGATTGATGTAGAATTTCAATAAAAAGAACACATAAACAAGATGTTTTAGCCGTTCATTGGGCATTGGCTGCTTGGTTTTTTTGAGTAAATGAAACGTGTTCAGTACCGGATATCTTGTATTAGAATATTGAAAATCAACGTTATAATGCTGAATTAAGACTTGTTCCCGTCTGGAATAAAACAGATCTGATTAAGGCTTAATTTCGGATAATTTTTTAGAGACGTTTTTTTTGCATATCTTGAAAAAAATTTCAAGAGAATGAAACGTTTTTTATATTTATGTGCCCTCTTTTCGACCATCTTTGCAACGGGACAGGAATATGAAGTTGTTCCGACGCTGCAACCCGGTACGAAGTTTATTCTCAAGGTATCTTCGTCCGGAAATGGTTCGTATGACTATTCGATTGTCTCGGAAAAACCATACGACGGTCCAAATACGTTGTCCGACTCTGTGACCTTTTTGAACACCCGGGTTCCTGAAGATGAGATCCGGGGTACATTCGGAACATTTAAATCCGCCGGAAAAACTCGTACGATCCTGCGGCTGAAAAGCGGAATTCCCAAAGAGGTGACTCTCTCCACGCTGATACTGTTTGACAGCGTAAATTATTATGGATTGGATCTGGATCTCTCTCCCAATGTTGTGCGAGGCGATTATTGGACTGGACCCGTCGCATTTATTCTGTGCGGAGGGCTCTGTTTGACGGACGAGTCGCCGCAGTTTGTCATTCAACGGGACTCTACATGTCTGAAGAATTTGGGCTTGAGTCCCGAAAAAGCCGATGAACTCTTTCGTCAGCAGCTCCGCTGTATAAAGCGGAGCTATGATGAAAACCGAAGCGTACAGTTGCCGGAGATGGAGGCATTGGAGCACCAGTACGCTTCCCGCAGCGTGGAGCGAAGTTACGGGCGTGGTATCAGTAAGAGCATGTATCCCAATACACGGGAGTATATACTCGAGCCGCACCCGAAGGAGTATCTTCGTGTAGAATGCCCCTATCTGTCGAACAACATCATTTATTTCACGAAGCAAAATACCGACCAGGTTCTTGTGACTCTTTGGGAATGGTCCAAATTTTCCGAGATGCCATTCTCGTTCGAAGACAGAGAGGAGATGGAACTGTTCAAAAAGGCTTTCCGGGAGAAATTTGAGATATTGCGCGCTTCAATCACCGAGATCATGGGCGACCCTGTGACGGTATCACTGCAATCGGAACAACCGTATGAAGAAAAATTTCGCGATTCCGTCATCTGGCATACGGAGAACGGCGCGAAGATCTGTCTTGATTTTGATGGGCATGCAGATGGAGGATTCCTCAAGATAAGTTTGTGGATTTATCGGGAATAAGTTTCTGATTCTTCAATCGTAATGTAATAAGGTAAAAGGGGCAAACCTTTAAAGGTTCACCCCTTTTACCTCGGAGCGGGAAACGGGATTCGAACCCGCGACCCTCAGCTTGGGAAGCTGATGCTCTACCCCTGAGCTACTCCCGCATGCAATCTTTGTCGCGCATCCCTCCTTCCCTTGGAGGCATGCAAGACTTTGCAAAGATACAAAAAAAACAGTATGCTCAAACTCCTTTTCGCTTTTTTATCGGTCCTGATCCAAACGATTTGTCGCAGGGACCCCGGCCTGTCGCCCTATTGCGTATTAAAAGTCGCTCTTGACGTTTTAAAAGTCTCTTTTGGCGTTGCATGGGCATCCGTCGTATCGTTTTACGGTCGCATGTACGTCTTTGTGCCGTCGGTGCTTTCACCGGTCCGGGACTCTCGTGTCTGTGTCTGAAACTCAATGTGTCCGTTCGAGTCGTCGAACAGGCGGCGTGCAATCCAGGCACAGGCTTCGGCATCGGCCAAAGCATGGTGATGGCGTGTCAGATCGTAGCCGCACGCCGCCGAGACCGTCTGAAGTTGATAATTGGCAAGCCCTTTCAGCTGCCGCCGGGACGCTCGCAACGTACAGTAAAAATGATAGTCGGGGTAGGGTAGTCCGTAAAAGGCGTGAACTGCCCGCAGACACCCTTCGTCGAAGGGCGAATTGTGCGCAACCAGCGGCAGCCCCTCGATATGCGGCGCTATCTCGGCCCACACGTCCGGAAACAACGGAGCCTCTTCCGTATCCTCTCGCGTCAATCCGTGAATGGCCGTCGTGAAGACGCTGTAGTAATTCGGACGGGGGTGGATCAGACGATAGAAGGTTTCACACACTTCGCCCTCCCGTACGATGACGACTCCCACACTGCAGACGCTTGTGCGCTGTGCATTTGCCGTCTCAAAATCGATTGCTGCAAAATTCCGTAACATGGTTTGAGGTTCTCTGTTCTCTTCCGTCGTCGCTTATCTCGTTGTTTTGGCAGTCTTCAGCGTCCGGCTTTTGTCGTTCCGGGGCTTAATTTACCAGGTTTCCAGGTTTCCAGATTCCCCGGTTTCCCGGTTCCCAAGTTCTCAGATTTGGTTTTCGCCCTTCGCCGTTCGCCTTTTCTCTCTTCGGTTTACGCTGTTTACCTGCAAGTCTTGCATTTAAGTCATTGAGTTCTGAACATATCCGATTCGCCGGTTTGTTCCCCGGGGCTGACCTCCGCTCTGGTTGCCGGTTTGTTCTCAGAAAACGTTGACCGCGGTCTGGTTGTCGGACCTTGGTTCTGTTGCCGCTCTCCGGGCGGTTCTGACTTGGTCACGGATCTCCGGCGGGTCTCGGACTCCCGGCTCGACTGCCGGACTTTACACCTCAATCCGGTCGTCGAACTTTCCACCGCCTCCCCCTTCGAGACTAAATATCAGACTTTCTTCCGGGACTCAGACTTGACGTTTGGGTTCCGACCTGATAGCCGGAATCGGATTTCTGCCCGGTTGCCGGTCTCTTTGGACTCGGAACTTCTGTAAGATTGCCGTTTACCGGGAATACAGACTTCCTGCCTGGTTGTCTGTTTACCCCACCCTCCGGACTCCGAAAGCTAATTTTCACTCTCCGCAGCGCTTGCGGTGTCGGATGAAAAAGCCGGAACAACTGCTCCGGCTTTCTGTTGCGATCTTCCGATTGTCCGCTACTCCTTTACGCACCGAATCTGCATGCCGCCGGCTGCATATTGAAGTGCCGCTCCGTGGAACGATGATCCGGCTCGCGTACCGTTGATGTCGAACGAAAAATCCATGGCGTAGGCCGAGGTGCCCTCAGCCGTAGAACTCCAATAGTAACCGATCCAGGGTGTAGGACGCTCTTCGTTCTCGTTCATGTTCGTCAGAGCTCCCGTATAGAAGCTGCGTCGGCCGGCTCCCGGGAAAAAGGCCTCGTTTACCCCGTCTGTCAGCGTGAAACCGTAGTTTTTCTCCAGTTCGGGGGATATGACATCCTTGATCTGGAGTGAGGCGTAGAACGATTTCGGGGCGACCTTCCATCCTCGTGGACAGGGGTCGTTCAGGGTCTTTGTTTCACCCCACAGTGTCGGGTCGGCCGTGTAGAGCCAGTTGTAGTGGCTTCCTTCCACACCCGAGATAAAGTTCCGGACGTGTGTGGCGGCATAGGTCTGCGTTCCCGTCTCCGTATTTGCTGCGATATAGGTGATATAGACACGGTTGTTTTCGCTGTCATACACGGGGGTCTCGGCCGATTCGGCCATGTTGTAGTAGGTCGGTCCCGGGAAGGGATCTTTGCGTCCCCACTGGTAGTAGAGTCCGTATGAGTTGAGAATCTCCTCTTCGCTTGTTCCGGAGATGGCCAATGCGCCGAGATTCCGTTTCATGACGGTTTCGCCGCCCAACTCCACCGTTTCATTCCGGGGATCACTCTCCGTGCACCACAGGTGCCAGGACCACAACAGCTCTCCGGCGGCATTGAATGCCCCGAGCACCGCATTGCCGCTGTTGAAGACTGGATTGTCGTCGTCATCCTCTCCCGTAGTGAAGAAGACATACGCCTTGCCGTCGATCAGACGGGGGTATTCCAACATCTTGTAGGGTGTTTGCCACAGGATTGCGACGCTGGCCGGGGTGATCGTTTCGCCGTTTTCGCCCTTGCGCGTGGCGTCGATGCAATAGCGTGTATTCGATTTGGTGAGAATATAGCTGTTGGCGGGCTCGTTCGAGAAGTCCACCTGATCGGCAACGGAGAGGTACAGCGTGGCGGAGATGCTGGTGTTGTCGGCCGTGCGTCCCGTAATTGAAGCCGTACCGTATTTGACGTTGGGCTCGCTCGTCTCTCCATCCTCTCCCGTGGTCACGGAATCTTCGCCGAAGAGCGTAGGTGCCGTGATGTAGATGCGTTGTTCTCCCGTATTGACCGTGATGGTCCATCCTTGAGGAATGGTCGTTGCGGCAACCGACGCAAGACCGTAGGCCGTGTAACCCACGGTGGCCTGTCCACCCGGTTCTTCGATGAATACGACTCTTTCGTTCAGAAGCAACGAGTACTCTTCATCCTTGTCGCACGATGCCAATGTTGCTGCCATAACGGCGCAGAGCAGAAACAAGTTCCTCATTATCAGTTTTTTCATTGTACAAGACGGCTCCATGTTTCACAAAATACCTGCAAATATACCAAAAAGTGTAGAAAAAACGGTTACCCTGTCGAATTATTTGGCCCGGGCGGACACGTTTTCCCAAAGCAGAAACGTAAAGGGAACGCTTTTAGTATCTGGATACTTTCAGCTTTCGAAAAAGGGCGGGCGAAGCGGGCGCCGGCCGGCTTATTGTCGTTTCGGAGTCGTGTCTGTCCGCGGGATGCCCCGTTCGCAGGGGACGCCAACCTGACATTTCCCGCATCCGAAACGCGGAGCGTATTTCATGCGCATCAGACTGCAGTAGCGGCTGCACCGATGGTGCGATTTCCCGTGTTCCAGCGTGATGGCTGCTGCCGGGCAGCGGCGTACGCAGGCTCCGCACATCGAACAGTAGTCATAGAGACCCGTGTAGGGCCGTTGGGTAACGGGTAATGACGCATCGGTGATGACACTGCCGAAGCGTCCGCTTACACCCCGTTCGGTGATCAGACCTTTCGAGAGCGAGAAGGTCCCCAGACCGCAGACATAGGCAACGTGTCGTTCCGACCAGTTGCTTGTAAAGCTCAGTCGCTTGTCGGCGATGTCGGGATTTGTACCGGCCTCGAAAACAGATTGAAAGTCGGGGCTTGAGTAGGGCGAAAAAGCCCTGTATCCTCGATCCTGCAGCCATCGTTCCAGAAAATGGTTTACGTCGTTGAGAAAGGCCTGCCCCTCGACTCGTGCATAAAGCCAGCCGTTTCCGACCGCTGTCGGATCCTTTTTGTTCCCCTCGACGACAAAGTCGCTGAAAGGTGCGAAGTAGGAGACAACGCTCACGGCACCCGGCAGCCACTCTTCGGGCGTGCGGAACAACGGCCCGACGGCCTTCGGATGTTTCATCTCCGTCCACATGGGATCATGTGCGTCTCCGACCTTCACAAGCGGAGCATCGAAAAGTCGGTTGCCGGCATCCGTCGGCTCGAGTGCGGTCTCTTCTCCGACATAATTCTGCGGAGATTCCCGGATGAATTGCTCCAGTGTCCGGGTAAGTTCTTCGATCAGCATGGTTCTATAGTTGGGTTCGGGCCACTTCGTTTCCGAATCGAAACTCGCTGGCCGGGTGGTTGCGCAAACGATAGCTTTTTTGACTCTCCGATTATCTTCCGACTGCAATCCTGACTCGTCCCGGGGCTTGCCCTTATGGCGTTTTAGACGGTAACCGCCCTGCTTTGATCCTGATGCAGTCGGATTGGTCCCCGAACGTGCGTCCTGTTCTCCGCTTTCGGTTATTCAACGATCTCCACAACCTTTACCTCCGACAGGCTCTCCTGCTGGCGCACCAGATCCGCCACACGATCGGCAATGGCCTTGTCGGCGAACGGTCCGAGGATGAATAGCTGTCCGGCACGCGAGATCTCGCAGTTCCCGGCAATGCCCTCAATTGCGCTTCGCAGCTCCTCCGGAAGATCGTTCAGACCGGATGCCTCGACCCGGAACTGGAGGCTCTTGCCCTCCTCTTCGGCATCGGCGAGGTTGGTACGCACACCGTCGTTCCAGACCACGATCTCGGGACGCCGGAATCCGCGTTTTTTCATCTCGGCCTGAGCCTCCTGAGCCTCCTCCAGCGTGCGGAAACCTCCGGCGTAATAGGCGTACTTTCCATCAACCTTTTCATAGCCGAGCGGGTAGGCACCCTTGAAGAGATAACCGCCGTTCGTGCGGTTGCTGTAGGTTGCCAGCAAAATCCGGTAGATCGTGCCCCGGTCGTAGATCGCAACCTCGGGAATGTGGTTCGAAGCGTTGTATTTCGCGGGTGAAACGAAGCCAATGGGCTCATAGTCGAGGAAGAGCCGCTCCTCGAGATAGAGTTTCGGCAGCCGGTAGTCCCGGGCTTCCAGATCGCCTGCGACCGTCTGCAGGGAGTCCTTCGCCCGCGTGAGCCCCAGTGCCTCCGCCAGAGAGATCTCATATGCGACCAGCGCGCGTTTCTGCAGCAGATACGCGTACAGTTCATCGGAGTAGTATTTACCCTTTTCCGCTGCAATCTGCTGCCGGACGGCCGACATCTTCTCTTCTGACGCTGTCAGCAGATTCTCCTGACCCATTTTGTCGAGAATGTAGGTGTAGGCGTAGTTCTTGTTGTCGTACGTGCGGTTCCACACGCGGCGCAGCGAGTCGCACAACGAGCGGTTGAGCGACTGCAGCGTTTCGTAACGTTCGTAGAGCACGGCGGCCGGTTCGGCAGCCGTAACGGTGTCGTAGGTGATCTTCAGCGATTCGATGGCCGCATAGTTCTCCAGGCAGGCATCGATGATCTCCGTGACGGTTTGTTCGTTTCGCTGGGCCGCCTGCAACGCTCCGTAGTCGAGTGCCGGCAGTTGTTTGCGGAATACGGCGTTGGCGACAAGATTCGTCTGCTGCAATGAATCGGGAAGCGGCGAGCGGTCTCCTTGCGCGGCATGGGGCGCCGTCTGTTCCGCAAGCGTGTTCAGATCGAGATTCGCAAGCACCCACTCCTGTTCGATCGTATTGATGCGGTCGGTCAACTTCCCGCGTTCGGTACGGATCGTGAAGAGCAGCTCTTCGCACCGCAGGATCTCCGCCGTGTTCTCGTTTCGCTGCTCCGGATTGTCGCGCAGCAGCTGTCGGACGCGATGCACGACCTTCGTGATCGAGTCTTCACGGATCTGCAATGCCGCCTCCTTGCGGAGCATCTCCATATACTCCGTATTGTTTTCCAGACCGGCGATCCGCGCCGTTACCTCCTGTGCCGATGCACCGAAGGCGGTCAGCAGGACCGTCATCAGAGACAGAATCCACCCCTTACGCATTATTTCCACCATTTTAGAAAGAATAACTGCACCAATCCGAAAATTTCCAAACGGCCCAGCAGCATCAACAACGTACTCGAAAATTTCACCACGACCGGCAATCCGGCGTAGTTCCCCATCGAATTGACCTCACCGAACCCCGGTCCTACGTTTCCCATGCAGGCGATTGCTGCGGTGAAGCTCGTTTCGATATCGACCCCGCAGACCGTTCCGATGACCGTTCCCGCAAACAGTGCGAAAAAATAGGCTACGATGAACGCAATTGCCGTATTCACGACTTTGTCTTCCAGAACGTTTCCGTCAATACGCACTCGCATGACGGCATTGGGATGCTGCTGTAAGGAAAAACGCAAACGCAACGTTTTTATTGCCAACAGGAACCGATCCACTTTTATACCGCCGCTTGTCGATCCGGCACATCCGCAGATGATCGAGACGGCAAGCAGGAGTACAATGGCGACCGGCGTCCACAAATTGGTATCGGCCGTTGCGAATCCGGTTGTCGAGATCAGCGATACGACCTGAAAACTGGCATGCCGGAATGCTTCCGGAAGGGTCTTGTATGTCTCTCCGAAATAGAGGCTCAGCGTTACGCAAACGATGACGATTGCGACGATTGCAAAATAGCAGCGCGTGACCTCCGAACGGAAGATATTGTTGCGTTGTCCGGTGATGGTTGCATAAATCACGCCGAAGTGGAGACTTGCAAGCAGCATCGTCACGATCAGAACGAACTCTACGGCGACGCTGTCGAAATAGGCGATGCTGGTGTTTTTCGTCCCGAGCCCGCTTGTGGCGACGGTTGACATGGCATGGGTCAGGGCGTCGAACCAATTCATCCCTGCCAGTTTGAGCCCCAGCGTCGAGCATAGCGTCAGACCGACATAGATGAGCAACAGGATCTGGGCGATCATCGTTGCCTTGTAGTGGTAGTTGTGTTTGGCCATCGGCGACAGCTCGACATTTGTAAGCATCGCCTTGTTTGTTCCCAGCGACGGGAGGATAAGCAGGGCGAACATCACGACCCCTACGCCGCCCAGCCATGTGGAACAAGCCCGCCAGAAGAGTATTCCGCGCGGCAGGGCTTCGATGTCGACAAGGATCGACGCTCCGGTGGTGGTATAGCCCGACACGCTTTCGAACCATGCGTTGATGGGGGTGAACTCGCCGCCCCAGATCAGGTAGGGAAACATCCCGACAAAGCAGGCGAGAATCCACGAACTGACCACGATGCAGTATCCCTCCTTGCTGCTGAACTGTTCCACGCGATCGACGAAGATCAGCGGAAAGGCCCCCAGCAATGCGGTAAGCAGCGAGGAGAGCAGCAACGGATAGAATCCCGAATCGATGTTGTTCGCATACGATACGCCGGCCGACAGCAGCATGAAAAGCGCTATGACCAGCAGGATGATCCCCACATATCGCAAGACGACATTCAGTCTCATCGTTGTTCCGCTTTAGCTTTCTTTGCCGATTGGATTACCTCGCCGATCCGCTCCTTGAGTTCTGCGGCTTCGTCCCTGCATTCGGCTTTGACCTTGAACGGCAATCCGAACCGGAGGTAGTCGCCGAGCGCCTTGTTCATCGTCAGAAGCGGACGTGTCAGGTAGGCTGAAATGAAATAATAGAGCATCACGACGATGGCGATCATCACCATCAGGGAGATCAATACGGGCGTAACGGAACGGTAGGCATTCCGTTTCAGCTGTTCGGTTTGCGGGGCCAGCGAACTCTGGGTCGAAATCATGTAGTCCTTGATCGAACCGGTCAGTTTGTCGTAGGCTTTGGAGTAGGTCTCGGCATACCAGCGGGCGCCGTCGAAGTTCATGGGAATGACCCGATGTACGGAGTCGCTGTCTGCGGGCAAATGCAGCCGGATGGTTTTGGCGGACATGCGGTTCGCCTGTATGCGAATATACTTCTGCGTCAGCCGTTGGACGTCGGTGACGGCCGACGAGAGAGAGTCGAGATAGGTCTGGTCGAGCGCCTCTTCGCGGACAATCTCCATCGTCTGCGCCATGCGGTTGATGCTGGCCCGCAGTACGGTGTCGTATCCTTGCTGTTCGAAGACGATGTTGTGGACGACGGCTTTGTTCTGAAGTGCTGCGGCATCGAGCATCTCTTTGGCCAGTTCGAGGTTCCGTTCGCTGGCGCGCAGAATCTCCTCCGTGTCGGAGCTGACGCGCCGCAGTTCGAACAGCGACACCAGTCCTGCGAAGAAGAGCAGGAAGACGACGCTGAGAAAGCTGACCAGCACTCGTTTGCGAATCCCTTTCATTGTTCGATGGGTAATGATCGTACAAAGATACAAAATATCGGGAGAATAAAAAAGCCGTTTTGTCATTCCGGCAGGATGCGGCCCGCAAGGTCGTGGTCGTCATCCATTGCGCCGAGCGCTACGCGACAGATCCGGTTGACGGACTGCCGGTCGCAGGGGGCCTTGACTCGGATGTAGTTTCCCGTATATCCGAACATCATTCCACCGCGCAGCGTACTTTCGAACAGGACCTCGGCTTCGGTGCCTTCGGCTTGGCGGCAGAACGAGCCGTGCAGCTCCCGACACAAGCCCTCAAGCTCCCTGACACGATCCGTAACGACGGAATCCTGCACCTTGCCGGGCAATGCCACGGCCGGCGTTCCGGGGCGCTCCGAGAAGGGGAAGATGTGGAGAAAGGCCGGAGACTGCCGTTGCAGAAAGTCATACGTCGCGCGGAAATCCGCATCCGTCTCTCCGGGAAACCCCACGATGACATCGATCCCGATGAAGGCATCGGGCATGCAGCGGCGTACCGATGCGATCCGTTCGGCAAAGCGCGAGGTGGTGTAGCGACGACGCATGAGCCCGAGAATCCGGTCCGAACCGCTTTGGAGCGGGATGTGGAAATGATGCTGGAACTTGGTCGAGGCGGCGCAGAACTCGATGATTTCATCGGTGAGCAGATTGGGCTCGATGGAGGAGATGCGGTAGCGTTCGATCCCTTCGACGGCATTGAGCGCCCGCAGCAGATCGATGAACCGTTCGCCCGTCGTGCGGCCGAAATCACCCGTATTGACGCCCGTGATGACGATTTCACGCTGTCCGGCTGCGGCGATGCGTCGTGCTTCGGCTACGGCATCGGCGATCGGCAGGTTGCGGCTGGCGCCGCGTGCATAGTGGATCGTGCAGTAGGAGCAGCAGTAGTCGCAACCGTCCTGCACTTTCAGGAAGGCCCGTGTGCGGTCGCCGCTGGAGAAGGCGGCGAAGAATCGGGTCAGATCATCGACCGCGCAGGATGTAACGATCAGATGTCCCTTTTCTCCGAGTGCGAGAACATGTCGGTAGAGATCGCCCTTGTCGTTGTTGCTCAACACGATGTCAACGCCCTCGATCGCTGCGATCTCCTGCGGCTTGAGCTGCGCGTAGCAGCCCGTCACGGCGATGATCGCATCGGGATTGCGCCGGTGGAGCCTGCGGATCAGATTGCGGCACTTTTTGTCGGCATGTTCCGTCACGGAGCAGCTGTTGATCACGCAGATGTCGGCCGGTGCCGTCGGTGCGACCCGTTCGAATCCCCCCTCGATGAACTGGCGGGCAAGGGTCGAACTCTCCGAAAAATTGAGCTTGCAGCCCAGCGTATGAAAACTGACACGTCGTTTTTGCATGGATTTTCAATCGTTTCTCGACCGCGAAATTACGAATTTTCACCCGAACCTGAAAATCGATGCCGATGTTTGGAACACCGGAAACGTCTCGGCGGCCTGCTCTCCGTCATCCTGCGGCTTCGATCCGGCGCATTGTGCCTTCGGCTTTCGGGCTGTCGATGAAATTTCGCTTGTTTTCCGACATAAAAAACGTATTTTTGCGTTCGATTACGGAAAAAAGTTCCGACGGAGTGTCGTTCTCCGGTCGAGATTTGTTGATACTTATGGATTTTTTCTGCGATATCACCCGATATGCCTATCTCCACAATGCGCTCTTCGCCTCGCTGCTGGCGGGTGTCGCCTGCGGAATCATGGGAACCTATGTCGTCTGCCGCCGCACGGTCTTCCTCGCGGGCGGCATCACGCATGCATCGTTCGGCGGGTTGGGGCTGGCCTTCTACTTGGGGCAGAATCCCATTCTCGGCGCAATGGTCTTTGCCGTCCTTTCGGCTCTCGGCATCGAATGGGCCGGCGAACGCGGCCGCATCCGTGAGGATTCCGCCATCGGAATCATCTGGTCGGTAGGCATGGCGCTCGGAGTCTTCTTCATGAGCCTCCGACCCGGTTATACGTCTGGCGATCTGGCCTCCTATCTCTTCGGCAACATCGTGACCGTCACCGATGCCGACGTTGCGGCGCTCGGCGTGTTGACGCTCCTGCTTGTCCTGGGGGCTTTGCTGTGGCTGCGCCCCGTGATGTATGTCGCCTTCGACCGGGAGTTTGCCCGCAGTCAGGGGATTGCCGTGCGGAGAGTCTCCGGTGTGATGGCGGTTCTCACGGCCGTAACGCTGGTCCTTGCCATCCGGGTCATGGGTATCGTCCTGCTGCTCTCGCTGATGACCGTTCCGGCCGTCGCCATGAATGCCCTCTCGACCTCGTTCCGGACCATGACGGTCGGCGCCGCACTCATCGGCGCCCTCGGTGCGGTTGCCGGACTGGCTGTCAGCTATGAATGGGAGATCCCTTCGGGCGTGGCCGTCATCTTCGTCCTTGCCGTGTCGCTTATTGCCGCAAAACTATTATCTTTGCTGCGCCGGAAAGTCAAATTACGTCACGCATGAAAACGATCCACAAGCTCGTGCTGAAATCCTATCTGGGTCCGATGATTCTGACCTTCTTCATCGTGATGTTCGTCCTGATGATGAATTTCGTGTGGCGTTACATCGACGAGCTGGTGGGAAAGGGCCTCGATGCCGGTGTGATCATCGAACTGATGTGTTACGCCATGGCCAACATGATTCCCATGGGTCTGCCGTTGTCCATGCTGCTGGCGGCGATCATGACGATGGGAAATCTGGGCGAAAACTACGAACTGCTGGCCATGAAATCGGCCGGCATGTCGCTGCCGCAGATTCTCAAGCCGCTGATTGTGGTGGTGGGTATCATCTCGATAGGCAGCTTCTTCGTGGTGAACAACCTCGTGCCCTATGCAAACAAGAAGATGCTGAGCATCCTCTACGATATCAAGCAGCAGAAACAGGTGATCGAATTCCAGGACGGACTCTTCTTCAACGGCATCGAGGACATGAGTATCCGTGTCGGGAAACAGGATCCCAAGACCCATCTGTTGCGGGACGTGCTGATTTACGACAACCGCAACGTCAACGGAAACATGACGACGACGGTGGCCGATTCGGGCTACATCCGGCTGTCGGACAACAAGAAATATCTCTATGTGACGCTGTACAACGGCGAAACCTACGAACAAACCCGTAATTATCAGTGGTACAACAACAGCGCTCTGCGTCACCATATCTTCGAGAAACAGGACGGAATCATCCCGATGGACGGCTTCGACTTCGAGCGTTCGAATTCCGACGCCTTCTCCAGCAGTACGACCAAGAATATTGCGGAACTGGATCGAGCCATCGATTCGCTGGATCAGACGGTCAATACGGCGACGACCCGTTCATATGAGCCGCTGCTCAAGGAACAGATCTTTTCGCGCGACAACCAGGTGCTGCCTCTGCCCGACAGCCTGAAGATCGACAAGAGCGGATTCCGGGATTGCCTGCTGCTCGACTCGCTGTCGTCGATGTCCACGCGGGACAAGGACAAGGTGTGGGGGATCGCCGCTTCGAATGCCAAAAATTCCCGCGGGCTCTTTTCGTTCGACGAATCAACGGCAAAAGAGGCGCTCAATCAGCTCTACCGCAGTCAGATCGAATGGCATCGGAAAATCTCGCTGCCCTTTTCGATCATGATCTTTTTCCTGATCGGAGCTCCGTTGGGAGCGATCATCCGCAAGGGCGGTCTGGGTACGCCGATCGTCATCTCTGTCATCTTCTTCGTGATCTACTACATGATCAGCATCTCGGGCGAGAAGGCGGCTCGCGAGGGCAACTGGGATGCCTTTTACGGGATGTGGCTGTCGTCGTTCATCCTGGCACCTATCGCCATGTACCTGACCTACAAGGCGACGAATGATTCGGTATTGCTCGATACGGACTGGTATGCCGGACGCATAAAGTATTACATGGACAAGTGGGGAATTCATACGCCGGCCTGGTGGACGAAGCTGGTTTCCCGCTTCAAACGGAAACATAAACAATAGATTCACAATATGGAAAAGAGATCCATCTTCAATACGGTCGAAGAGGTTGTCGAGGATTTTCGCGAGGGGAAGATCGTGATAGTCGTCGATGACGAGGATCGTGAAAACGAAGGCGATTTCATCGTTGCCGGAGAGAAGATCACACCCGAAATCGTCAACTTCATGCTCAAGAACGGTCGTGGCGTGTTGTGCGCTCCGCTGTCGGAGTCGCGCTGCCGGGAACTGGAGCTGAACATGATGGAGGAGAACAATACGTCGCTGCTGGGTACGCCGTTCACCGTGACGGTTGATTTGCTGGGGCACGGCTGCACGACGGGCGTGTCGATCCACGACCGTGCGGCGACGATTCGCGCGCTGGCCGATCCTGCGACGCGCCCTGCGGATCTGGGACGCCCCGGACACATCAATCCCCTGCGGGCGCGTGAAAAGGGCGTGTTGCGACGTCCGGGACACACCGAAGCAGCGGTCGATCTGGCCCGTCTGGCGGGTCTGCAACCCTGCGGCGCCCTCATCGAGATCATGAACGAGGACGGTTCGATGGCCCGGCTGCCGCAATTGCTGGAGATTGCGGCCCGTTTCAATCTGAAAATCATCTCTATCGCCGATCTGATCGCCTATCGGTTGCGTGACGAATCGATCATCGAACGGGGCGTGACAGTCGATATGCCGACCAAATGGGGCATGTTCCGCCTCACGCCGTTCCGCCAGAAGAGCAACGGCCTGGAGCACGTCGCCCTGACGAAGGGCGAGTGGACAGACGATGAACCCGTTCTTATCCGCATGCACTCGTCGTGTGTCACCGGGGATATTTTCGGATCGTACCGGTGCGACTGCGGCGATCAGCTGCATGCCGCGATGAGCATGATCGAGAAGGAGGGAAAGGGTGCGCTGGTCTATCTCAACCAGGAGGGCCGTGGTATCGGTCTCTGCAACAAGATCAAGGCCTACCAGCTGCAGGATCAGGGCCTCGATACGGCCGAAGCGAATCTGCGTCTGGGATTCCGCGTCGATGAGCGCGATTACGGCGTAGGGGCGAGCATCATCCGGGAGCTGGGTATCAAGCATATGCGTCTGATGACCAACAACCCGCTCAAGCGGGCCGGACTGGAGGGATACGGACTGCATATCGACGAGATCGTTCCGATCGTCATCGCTCCCAACAAGTACAACGAACATTATCTGGAAACAAAGGAACTGCGCATGGGCCATACGCTCGGCCTGTTCAGGAAAGAGGAGGAGAAAAAGTAAGATGCGCATCGATCATGTTGCACTGTGGAGTCGGGAGATCGACTCGCTGCGTGACTTTTATACTACTTATTTTGGCGGAACGGCCGGCCCGAACTATGAAAACCCTGCCCGGGGATTTGAATCGTGTTTCGTCACCTTTCCCGACGGCGGCGTGCTGGAACTGATGTCGCGAAGCGATGTCAAGGAGTCGGCAATGCCGCGCACGCATCTGGGATTCACCCATCTGGCATTCGATTGCGGATGTCGGGAGCAGGTGGATGCGCTGACCGAGCGGTTGCGGGCCGACGGCCATCCGATCCTGTGCGAACCCCACACGACCGGTGACGGCTATTACGAGTGCGTGGTCGGAGACCCGGACGGCAATCTTCTGGAACTCGTTTATAAACAAAAGGCTTAGAACAATGGATCCCAAATCGCTGCGTATCGTCTTCATGGGAACACCCGAATTTGCCGTGCCGTCGCTTCGGCGGCTTGTCGAGGAGGGGTACCATGTCGTAAGTGTGGTGACCGTACCCGACAAACCTGCGGGCCGCGGGCAAAAACTTCGTGAAAGCGAGGTAAAGGTTGCGGCGCAGGCGTTGGGAATTCCGGTCCTGCAGCCGGAGAAGTTCCGCGATCCGGAATTCCTCGAGGCGTTACGGGCGCTGCAGCCCGATTTGGGGATTGTCATTGCCTTCAAGATGCTGCCCGAAGCGGTATGGGCGATGCCCCGACTGGGAACCTTCAATCTGCATGCGTCGCTGCTGCCGCAGTATCGCGGTGCGGCGCCGATCAACTGGGCTTTGATCAATGGCGAACGGGAAACGGGAGTCACGACCTTCCTGCTCAACCACGAGATCGACAAAGGCGCCATCGTGGCGCAGGAGCGTGTGGAGATCCGTCCCGAAGACAACGTGGGAACGTTGTATGAGCGTTTGATGACGGTCGGTGCCGGTTTGGTCACCGCAACAGTCGATCGGATCGCCGCGGGAGGTTTTACTCCGGTCGAACAGCAAAACGTGGATGAACGCACGCTGCATCCGGCGCCGAAGATCTTCAAGGAGGATTGTCGGATCGACTGGCGCCTGCCGGGTGAACGGATCGTCAATTTCGTGCGGGGTTTGTCGCCCTATCCTGCGGCATGGACGACGCTTTGCCGCGAAGGCGTTGAGG
The DNA here is from genome assembly GCA_944322375.1 of uncultured Alistipes sp. Lineage (GTDB taxonomy): Bacteria > Bacteroidota > Bacteroidia > Bacteroidales > Rikenellaceae > Alistipes. Next base: position 18,587 of record CALUOX010000013.1, on the reverse strand, counting down.
TCGGTACGGCCAAGCTCTTTGCCGTCCGGTTCGAACAGGGCGGCGGAGATGGAATCCCCGGTACGGTACACAGTGACGATCGCTCGTATCTGGCCGTTACGTGTGCCGACGGCCGTATTCTGGTTGAGGAGATACAGGTTGCCGGGAAGCGGCGGATGTCGATCCGCGAACTCTTGCCGGGTCTGCATGGTGCCGGAAGTTATTTCTTCGGTTCGCAGGCGGGTCCGGAGTCGGAGTGACGCTGCATGCGTCGGCGTATGCGGTCGGCGCACCAGGCGACGACGACACCTACGACCGCTCCGACGGTCGCTTCGGAGAAACGGAGCAGACCGTTCTGCAGCGGCGTAAGATCGGGCGACTGTACCGAGACGAGCAGGACGATGACGAGGGTGATCGTCGCCATCTTTCCGTTGTCGGGAATGGCTGCAAGCATGCAGATGATCTCTTCGAGACAGACCGTTACGACCATGCCGATGATCGAGAAGGAGAAGCAGAGCAGATAGAGGTAGGCCACCAGAGCGCCGATGAAGGTGCCCAGCACCCGCAGCCAGCCTTGTTGCACGGAGTGGTGAAAGTCCTGTTGCTGCTGGACGACGATTGCCGAGGTGCAGGCAAGCATGGCGCCTGTCAGACTCGACGCTTCATGAAAATGAGAGGTGATGGTGTAGCCCAACAGATAGGCTCCCACAACGGCACAGCATTTCGCGGCAACCTCCAGGGGTTGCAATCGGTGGAGTATTTCGGAGACGGTAATCATCGTTATGTCGGCTGTCGGGAGATTGACAGGTGAATATATGCGGTGCTCCGGCAAGAAGTGCGCCGAATTCGTTCCGGCGGATGAAAAAATGTGAAACGGGACAGTTCGGGGAGTTCGGCCGCTCAGGACTGTCGGCGGTTGGCGTTAGATGCAAAAGGCCGAGATGTAAAACAAAAGGCGGCGCCTGTATCACAAGATACAGGCGCCGCTTGTTTCATGCGACCGGTCGGTTACTCTTCGATGGCCTCGAATTGGTCCTTGCCGACACCGCACAACGGGCATACCCAGTCGTCGGGAATATCTTCGAAAGCCGTTCCGGGCGCAATGCCTCCTTCGGGATCGCCTACAGCGGGATCATACACCCACTCGCAGACCGTACAACGATACTTTTTCATGTTTCAGTTACTGATATTTGGTTAAACCGGACAAATATAGAATCTATTTTCCGAAAATGCAAATCGGGATTCCGGTGTTTCGATTTTGCTCCGGGCAATTGCCGTACCAAACTGTCGGCGGGGAACCGTTCCCGGCATGCGCTTTTTTTCGACGGTAGACGGGATTCGCTGAAAAATATGTTATCTTTGTCCACTTGGAACAATCTCCGTTCCGTGAACCGGCCCTGCGGCCGGAGGTGATTTTTTCGGACGCGCTTATGAGTCGTTTGCTGTTTTTCCTTGCGATGTCGCTCCTGTGCGGGGTCGGCGCTTTCGCCCAAAATGTTACGGGTCGTATCATCGACCGCGATTCTTTGCCGGTTGCCGGTGTCGCGGTGATCCTCCAGACGACCGATTCGCTTTTCATAGCGGCCGAAGCGAGCGATCTCGACGGCCGCTTCGCAATTGCGACCTCGGTGCGGCCCTATCGGTTGCTGTTGCAGCATCTGAGTTATGAACCGCTCGTCGTTGAACGTTCGACGGATGATGCCGGTACGATCGTGCTCGCGGAGGCGGCGGTATCGGTCGGCGAGGTCGTCGTGCGCGGGGAACGTCCGTTGGTGAAGGTCGAGGAGGGACGTCTGAATTACGATCTGAAACAGATTGTACAGGGGCATGTCGTCTCCAATGCCTACGAAGCATTGACAAAATTGCCGGGCGTCATGGAGCAGGACGGGGCCTTGACGCTTGCCGGAACGTCCGGTGTTACGGTTCTTCTCAACGGTCGGCCTTCGACGATGAGTGCCGAGCAGCTTGCGACGCTGTTGAAATCGACGGCCGTCGATCAGGTCGAGCGGGTCGAGGTGATGTATGCCGCACCGCCACACTACCATGTTCGCGGCGCGGTGATCAATGTCGTCCTGCGGCGCCGTACCGACGAGTCGTTGACCGGACAGTTGCATGCAACCTATGAAGGCGGGTATTACAATTCGTGGTGTGCGGGAGGCAATCTCGCCGGATCGACCCCGAAGTTCTCCTTTGATGCGATGTACGATCTTGTCCGAATGCGCTCGATGAGGGAGCCGCTTACGACAACCCGCCATACGGTTGACGGACAACTTTATGAGATCACCCAGAACCAGTCGATGGCTTCCGACAACCTGACACACAACATGCAGGTGGGCGGATCGTGGACTCCCACGGAGAAGAGTCGGCTCGACATCGCCTATACGGGATCGTTCACGCCTTCGGGCCGGGGCGATCTGACGGCCGAAGGCAATTACGTGGAGAGCCGGTCGCGGATCGACGACGATCAGGCGATGCATAACCTCTCGCTGGCGGCCCAAACGGGATTCGGACTCTCGGCAGGAGCCGACTACACCCATTACCGCACCACAAGCCGACAGGCAATGTCGGTCGAACCGGTTGACGGCACTCCGTCGGAGTTTGTGATCGATGCCGGACAGCGGATCGACCGTCTGTCGCTCTATCTGGATCAGCAGAGCGATCTGGGGCACAGCTGGAAGCTCAACGGCGGAGCGCGCTTCTCCTATATCCACGACGACGATTACCAATATTACCTCTCGGACGCAATGTCCGACGACCTTGATACCGACTTCCGCCTCGGCGAATATACCTACGATCTCTATCTGGGGACGAGCAAGAGTTTCTCCGAACGGCTGTCGTTCTCGGTGTCGCTTACGGGAGAGTACTATCGGCGGAATGACTACGATCGCTGGGCGCTCTTTCCACAGGCATCGTTGAACTGGATGCCCTCCTCCGACCACATTCTGCAGGCCGAGATGTCGTCGGACAAGAGTTATCCCTCCTTCTGGGAGATGTCGGGAGCCACGACCTGTCTCGACGGCTATGCCGAGGTGCACGGCACTCCGACGCTGCGACCCTCGTCCAGCTATTCGCTGACGCTGACCTATATCTTCCGGCAGAAGTACATCTTCCAGCTCTACGGAAACCACCGTATCGATGCGTTCAACCAATCGGCCTATCTGGCTCCGGACCGGCTGGCGGTGATCTATCAGACGCTCAACTGGGACTACATGTCGTCATACGGAGCCCTTGTCGTCGTTCCGTTCCGTATCGGAGAGCGTTTCTCCTCGCGGCTGACGCTCACGGCATTCGATTACCTGATCCGCAACAGCGACTTCTACGGCATGGATTACAAACGTTCGAAATGGGTGGCGCTTGCCGCTATGGAGAATACGCTGCGGCTGTCACGAAAACCCGATCTGGTCTTCGAGTTTGGCGGTCACTATCAGTCGGAGGCCTTGCAGTGCACCTATGACATCGGACCTTCGTGGCGTGTCGATACCGGCATGAAATGGACCTTTGCGGGCGGCAAAGCCGATCTGAGTGTCAGGGGAAACGATCTTTTCGACAGCCTTACCCCCACATCGAGTGTCAATTTCGGAGCCCAGCAGCTGCATATGGGCAACGAATTCCATACGCGCAACGTGACGGTCAACTTCGTCTATCGTTTCGGCGGCTACAGGGAGAAGGAGCGGAAGGAGGTCGATACCTCGCGCTTCGGTCATTGACCCGTAAAGTCCGATTTCCACAGCCACACCGCGTGTCGCAGCACGTCACCGCATCTTTATCTTTGAGTTTGCATCTTGTCGCTGCAGCCTGTCTGCATGGGGCAAAACATCGGTTGAGCCGCTCTTTGCATATTCCGGTTCTTCGGTCATTTTTTCCGTTGCCGGTGGCTGCTCCATCCGTGCGGCCAATGGTCCAATAAACAAAATGACACCCCGCAAGGAGTGTCATTTTGTTTATGATTTTCGAACCGCCCGGTCTGATTCGGATTGCCGGATAAAACCGGTCGGTCACCCGATTGCCGGCACCCGACCTTGCGGCCCGTGTACTTTTCAGCGTATCTGATGGATGATCTCGGCTCCGTGAAGAATCGCCTTCTCGTTCTCCGGCAGCATCTTCCAGGCCCGTTCCGGCAGCGACTTCTTGAGTCCCAGCTTCACGTTCTCCATCGTTACGACCGGACAAACTTTCAGATATCCGCCCAGAATCATCGTATTGAAGAGCTTCGTATTGCCCAGCTTCGCCGACTCCTCGGTTGCGTTGATCGAGTAGATGTGAATGTCGGTCCGCGTAGGATGGTGCGTGATCCCGTTCGTATCGTAGATCAGTGTGCCGCCCGGACGAACCTTCGCTTCGAACTTGTCCATCGACTGCTGATTCAGAATGATCGCCGTGTCGTATTCGTATGCGATGGGGGAAGAGATCTTGCGGTCGGAGAGAATGACCGTCACGTTGGCCGTGCCACCGCGCATCTCGGGACCGTAGGAGGGCATCCACGTAACCTCGAAACCCTGCATCACCCCCGAGTAGGCCAGAATCTTACCCATCGAAAGGACTCCCTGTCCTCCGAAACCTGCTATAATCAATGTCTCTTTCATGGCTTCGCTTCTTAGTCGTTACACTTGATGTCTCCCAGCGGATAGAACGGCAGCATGTTCTCTTCAAGCCACCGGTTTGCAGCTACGGGCGACATTTTCCATCCGCTGTTGCACGTCGATACAACCTCGACCAGCGAAAAGCCCTTGCCGGCCATTGCCGTCTCGAACGCCTTGCGGAGCGCGCGCTTGCATTTGCGGACGTTGGCCGGCGTGTGGACGCTCTGTCGCGTGATGTAGGCCGTGCCGTCGAGGTGCGTGAGCATCTCCGCGATTTTATAGGGATAACCATTGAGACGCGGATCTCGACCATAGGGCGTCGTTGCGGTCTTCATGCCGATCAATGTCGTGGGGGCCATCTGTCCGCCCGTCATGCCGTAGATGGCGTTGTTGATGTAGATGGCCACGATGTTTTCGCCGCGTGCCGCCGCGTGGATCGTCTCCGCCGTACCGATGGCCGAGAGGTCACCGTCACCCTGATAGGTGAAGACCATGTTCTCGGGATGCAGCCGTTTCACGGCTGTCGCTACGGCGCAGGCACGTCCGTGCGCAGCCTCGATCCAGTCGATGTCGATGTAGTTGTATGCAAATACGGCACAGCCCACGGGCGAGATGCCGATCGTGCGTTCGGCGATTCCCATTTCATCGATGACTTCGGCCACCAGTTTGTGGACGGTACCATGACTGCACCCCGGGCAATAGTGCATTACATTGTCGGTAATGAGCGGCGATTTGCCGTAAACCCGATTCTCCGGTTTTATTTCAACTTCTGCCATCGTTTTACGCTTTAATGAGTTTCTGCTTCAGGGCGGCGAGTACTTCATCCGGCGAATAGATCATACCGCCCTGTCTTCCGTAATGTTCGACGGGAGCCGCGCCGTTGACCGCCAGACGGACATCTTCAACCATCTGTCCGGCATTGAGTTCGACGCTCAGGAATCCCTTCACCCGTTTAGCCAGTTCGGCAATGGGGCGTGTCGGGAACGGATAGAGCGTGATGGGACGCAACAGTCCGACACGCAGCCCTTCGGCACGCGCCATCTCGACCGTGGCCGAGCAGATGCGGGCCGACGAGCCGAAGGCTACGAGAACATAATCGGCATCGTCGCATTCGATTGCCTCATAACGCACCTCGTTCTCCTCCATGGTCCGGTATTTGGCGTTGAGGCGGAGGTTGATCTGCTCCATCGCCTCGGACTGCAGCTCCAGGGAGGTGACGACATTCCGTTTCCGGTCGGCCGGCTTTCCGTAGGTGGCCCACTCCTTGCATTCGGCAGCGATCTCTTCGTTGGTCCGGCGAGGCTGTTGCGGCGCCAGTACCACCTTCTCCATCATTTGGCCGATGGCACCGTCGGCCAGGATCATTGCCGGGTTCCGGTATTTGAAGGCCAGATCGAGGCCCAGTTTGACAAAATCGTGCATCTCCTGCACGGAGTTGGGTGCCAGAACGATCAGATGATAGTCGCCGTGGCCGCCGCCCTTGCAGGCCTGGAAATAGTCGCCCTGCGAGGGCTGAATGGTTCCGAGACCTGGGCCGCCACGCTGACAGTTGACGATCAGACAGGGCAGTTCGGCGCCTGCAATATAGCTGATGCCTTCGGCCATGAGCGAGATGCCGGGCGACGAAGATGACGTCAGCACACGTTTACCCGTTGCGGCGGCGCCATAGACCATGTTGATCGAAGAAATTTCACTTTCGGCCTGCAGGACGACCATACCGGTCGTTTCCCAGGGCTTGAGCTCCATGAGCGTTTCCATCACCTCGGACTGAGGTGTAATGGGGTAGCCGAAATAGGCATCGCAACCGAAGCGGATCGCAGCGTGCGCGATCACTTCGTTCCCCTTCATCAGTTTAACCTCTTGTTGTTGCTGCGCCATAATGTTAATCGAATTTTTGCCGATAGACCGTAATGCAGCTATCGGGACAGATGATTCCGCAGGATGCACAACCCGTACAGTCGTCGGGGTGGGCCATCATGCACATACGGTATCCTTTTCCGTTGACTTCGGCAGAGAGTGCCAGAACATTGCAGGGACAGGAGGCGACACATACGCCGCAACCTTTGCAACGTTCCTTGTCAACGACAATTGTTCCTTTGATTTTAGCCATATTGTCGTCAGTACATTAGATTCATGATCCAAAGATACGGGAAGTCGGGGTTGGAGGCAACGGAAAACGGATTTTCCGTATAGGTCATACCGGGACGGGGTATCTAAGGTGGAGTCAAAGATACGAAAAAACGTCAGCATTCCCCTCGCTTTTGCAAAAAAATATTTCATATGTCGCGAAAATTGTTCATCCGGTCGTGATGCGGTCCCGGGGATATTCTGGCTTTTTGCGAATATCCCATTTTGAAGTTTATGAGCCCGGTTTCTGAGAGGATTATACTGAAGTGAGAATTTCTCTCACTTCATAAATCTCCGCAAGTAATTTTGCTCCAGGAAGTGCTGCCTTGATAATTTAATTGGTTTGTTATCTGTACGTTTCCGGCAGCGGACAACGGGCGACACCCGATGCTATGGCTGCTTCGGCTACTGCACGCGAAACCCTTTTCAACAAGCGGGGATCCGTCAGCTTGGGAATCAGATAATCCGGACCGAATGCCAGATGATCCATGCCGTATGCCTTTGCAACTTCGTCCGGAACCTCCTCACGTGCCAGTTCGGCCAGTGCGCGTGCTGCGGCGAGTTTCATCTCCTCGTTGATCTTGCGGGCATGTACGTCAAGAGCTCCGCGAAAGATATACGGAAAGCCCAATACGTTGTTTACCTGGTTGGGGTAGTCGGTGCGGCCTGTCGCAACGATTACGTCGGCTCGTGCCGCCTTAGCCTCCTCATACGATATCTCCGGTTGCGGATTGGCCAGCGCCATGACCAGGGGATGTGCAGCCATCGTACGAACCATCTCGCCGTTGAGTACGCCGGCCTTCGAAACACCCAAAAAGACATCGGCACCGGCAATGGCCTCCTGCAGGGTCGAGACCGCACGGTCCGTGGCAAATTCCTGCTTGAGGGCGTTCAGATCGGTGCGCCGTGTCGATACGACGCCGCGACTGTCGCACATCGTGATCTTTTTGCGGTCGGCACCCAGCGAGACGAACATCTTGGTACACGCTATGGCGGCGGCTCCCGCTCCATTGACGACGATATGTACCTCGTCAATCTTCTTCCCACTCAGATACAGCGCATTGAGCAGTGCTGCCGATGCGATGATCGCCGTTCCGTGCTGGTCGTCGTGCATGACCGGTATCTCCAGCTCTTCGACAAGACGCCGCTCAATCTCGAAACATTCCGGAGCCTTGATATCTTCCAGATTGATCCCGCCGAAAGTCGGTGCTATGGCCCGAACGGCCGAGACAAATTCGTCGATATTCTCCGTGCCGACCTCGATGTCGAAGGCGTCTATTCCTCCGAAGTGCTTGAACAACATGCACTTGCCTTCCATGACAGGTTTGGCGGCAAGCGGTCCGATATTGCCGAGTCCCAATACGGCCGTACCGTTGGTAATGACCGCCACGAGATTTCCTTTTATCGTATAGTCGTAGGCCTTGTCTGCGTGGTCGGCGATCTCCAGACAGGGTGCTGCAACACCCGGTGTATAGGCGAGCGACAAATCGTATTGTGTCTTGTCGGGTTTGATGGCCCGGATCTCAATCTTTCCCGGCCGGCCTTCCGAGTGATAGGCCAGCGCCTCCTTCTTCAAATCCTTCATCTCCATAATCTTCCTTTCTCGTTACCTTTATATCATGCTTCGCAAGATAGTTAAAAAAATTAAATTATTTATAATTTTCTTAATAAAAAGCACGAAAAGACGCTGCGTTTTATGGAATGGACCGTATTTGACGGCGGAAAAGCATGGCGGCCGACTGAGAAGTCGACCGTCAGTTGTTGGGAGAAAAAGTTGAATATTGTATCGTGACAACCCGCATGCGGCCGTTAATGCCGGAGAGGGTGCGGAAATACATGATCGGATATCAGAATAGCGTCTCTCCGATCGTCGGAGGGGTAAGACCCAGATGGCGGAAGGCGGATTCGGTCGCTTCCCGACCCCGGGGGGTGCGTTTGAGAAAACCTTCCATGATCAGGAACGGCTCATAAACCTCCTCGATTGTCCCGGCATCTTCGCCGACAGCCGTTGCAATGGTATTCAGACCGACAGGTCCGCCATTGAACTTGCCGATGATCGTCTGAAGGATACGGTTGTCCATCTGATCCAGTCCTCGCGAGTCAATGTTGAGTGCCGTCAGTGCCATTCTCGTGATATCCAGGTTGATGTGTCCTTCACCCTTGACCATTGCAAAGTCCCGGACGCGGCGCAGCAGGGCGTTGACGATACGTGGCGTGCCGCGTGAGCGGCGTGCAATCTCCATCGCCGCATCGTCGTCGATCGGGACGTCGAGAATGCGGGCCGAGCGTTTTACGATGCCCGACAGAACATCGGCATCGTAATATTCCAGATGACATTGAATGCCGAAACGGGCCCGCAGCGGCGAGGTCAGCAGGCCGCTGCGTGTCGTGGCGCCGATCAGCGTAAAGGGTGCCAGTTCAATCTGGATCGATCGTGCGGACGGACCTTTGTCCAGAACGATGTCGATCTTGTAGTCCTCCATGGCCGAGTAGAGATACTCTTCGACAATGGGACTCAGACGATGGATTTCGTCGATGAACAATACGTCGCCGGGGTTGAGGTTCGTGAGCAGGCCGGCCAGATCGCCCGGTTTGTCGAGTACGGGACCGGACGTGACGCGCAACTGGGCATGCATCTCGTTGGCGATGATGTTGGCAAGTGTCGTTTTCCCCAGTCCCGGGGGGCCGTGCAGCAGAACGTGGTCGAGCGAATCGCCGCGCATGAGTGCCGCCTTGATGAAGACCCGCAGATTCTCGACGATCTTCTCCTGTCCGGAGAAGCTCTCCAGCTCCTGCGGACGGATCTTGTTCTCGAATTCGAGGTCGCTTTCTATGTTTCGGATTACGGACATCGTGTGACAAAGATACGTTTTTTTCGGGGAATATTACCCCGTTGCAGCGAAAAACAGCTCCATGTCATGCCGTGGCGGTTGCTCCTTGCGGAGGAGGGGCGTGGACCGGAAGATGGTGGAGAAACCGGCGTCTTTCCTTCAAGGAACCTTCGGCCGGAGTCCGGACGTGCAGCGTGTGGTGATGTTTCGGTGGTTTTTGCCGTCGGTTCGGCATGAAAAATCCCGCCGGCGGCCGCCGGCGGGATCCGATGGATGATTGTTGGAAAGTTACTCCTTGAAATCCAGCTTGATGTACTCGATCGTTCCGTTCTGGTCGAGATGCTTGACACGAAGAAGAATGCCTTTCTTGTTCGTTACGGCCGGATCGTAATCCCCCAGCTTGAACGATACGAGACCCGAATATTTGCTCGAATCTTCAATGCTCGTCTCGGCCTTGTGACGCAGCTCAAGCATCGTGTATTCGGGTTCTTCCGTATCGGTATCCTGCGTGTTGCGTACCAGGCTGATCTTGTGGGATTCGCCCTGGAGCGATGCGTAGATATTATAGGTCAGGGTCAGGTAACCGCCGCTGATCAGGTAGTTGTATGTATTGTTCTCTTCGGCCACCTCAATCGGATCATCGCCGAAATTTTCGATATCCGTCTGATTGTTCGGGTCCAGCGACTCAACCTCCTTGGTCAGAATCGCCTGTAGCGCGTAAAGCTTGATGTTGTAGTCATATCCCTCCTTGGGTGTGTCGAGCAGCGAGTAGTAGATCAGGGCTCGATCGCCGTCCTCGGGATTGTAGCCGACGAATACATCGGCCATCTCCGACGGATAGAGGGTCTGGCCGTTGTCGAGCGAGAAGGTGAAGATGCCGCTGACGCCTCCGGGGTTGTGGATCGTGACAAGCGCGTAGCACTCCGGGACGTCCGTGTCGGAGTTGTTGCACGACTGGAGCAGCGGCAGTGTCGCCACGAGGGCCAGGAAAAATAGTTTGATGCTTTTCATGGTTTTTATGGATTTTGTTTTACATTTGTTCCATCCCTATAAACGGAAAGATGGCCGAAATACTGCGCAGGGTGAAGAAAAAAATATTTTTTTTATCAATGCAGTATTTCCCGCCCCGCATCATTATTATATATGGACGATGAACATGGAGGAACGGATACTCGCCGAGCGGTGCAAAGCCGGAGACAATGAAGCCCGCCGCGAGCTCTACACTCGTTATGGAGGTCGTCTGTTGAGCATTTGCCTGCGCTATGCGGGAGATCGGGCGGTGGCGGAAGACTTGTTGCACGATGCCTTTCTGAAGATATTCGGGGCATTTGACCGCTTTGCCTGGCGGGGTGAGGGCTCCTTGAGGGCCTGGATGGAGCGTATTACGGTCAATGTCGCGCTTGAAGCGTTGCGGCGCAAACATCGCTTGCACTATCCGGTGACGGTCGAACGTCTGCCCGAGCAATATGAAGAACCGACGTCGGCCGAGATGGCACGGGTGCCGTACGAGGTGCTCCGACAGATGATCTCCGAACTGCCCGACGGCTACCGGACGATTTTCAACCTCTTCTGTATCGAGGAACTGCCGCATAGGGAGATTGCTGAACGGTTGGGAATCAGTGAAAAAACGTCATCGTCACAGTTGTTTCGCGCCAAGGCCTTGCTGGCTCGCCGTATTCGGGAGTATTTGAAAAAAGACGAATAACCGCTCATCCTGCCTGCCGGACAGTGAAAAAGTGAAGATGCCGGGGCACAGCGATCCAACAAAGTGCCGTTGCAGGGGGGGTAGATAAGAGCGAGCGGGACGAGAGGAGAGAAACAAGACGAGAGGAGGGAAAAGGGAAGAGCGAGATGAATGGGAGTGGAAAGAGGTGAAGTGAAGAAGAGGAAGAGAGTAGGGTACGAGAAGAGAGAGGAGGAGAGAGCATGAAAGAGATTTGGAAGAGAAGACGACCTCTTGTTGATCGCAAGCGGATGGAACGGGAATAACTTGTCAGGCAGATTTGTCGGGTCGAAGCAGGAATGACTTGTGCCCGGACAGGTCGGGACGAAGCGAAGATGCCTGTCATACGGATCTGTCGGAGAGTGCAAAACGGTTTGTGGCTCTGGATGCGACAGCGTAAGAGTGAAGATGTCGGGATTCCCACCGACGGGTGAAATGTCGGGAGAGGGAATGTCGAAGCTGAATAATAAGAGAACGGGTTGCTCCGAAAAACGGAGTATAAGGATAAGAATGAAAGACAACATGAATGAACGGGATGAAGCGTGGATTGCGGAGCTTCGGAAAACGCTGAAACACTCCGAAGAACCGCTGCCGGCAGGTGGATGGGAGTCGATCGAGCGTGATCTGCTCCATGTCGATGCCCGTCGTCGCGTGTTCGGTCCCGTATGGAAAAAAATAGCTGCCGTAGCCGCCGTCGTGGCGATTGCCGTATTAATAATAGGTGAGACTGTCGTAAATCAAGGTGTTGTGGACGGTGATCGAACGTTCTTTGCCGGAGAATCCACGACGGCGGACGGTCAGCTTCTGAACAAATCAATTGCTTGGCCCGCAACGGCTGATGACGGGTTGGTCGAAAAGGTCCGCGCGGCGCTGCGGGAGTCGATCGACGCACCTGCTCCCGAGCAGATCGCACACGGAACTCCGAAACGTGTGATCGATCCCGTCTCCGGAGGTGGCGCGGACGCTTCTCTCTATCTGGCGAAAGCCGTTGCGACGAACTCTGTCCCCGCGGCAAAAAATCTGGAAGGGTCCTCCGCCTCGACATCCCGGCCGCACTCGACGGAATCTGCCGAGCGACAGGCTTCTGTGAATAACAGCGCAAAATCGCCGGCGGCAAAAGCCGTCGGATCGAAGCAGGAAGGCCGAACCACAAGGAGCGGCGGAACAGCGCTTCGCAACGGCGTGTCCGGTGCGGACGGTAGAAACGCCGGATATGCACTCGATCGGACAACTGGCCGGAACCGTCGGACTTCGATAGGGCTCTTTGCCGCGGGGTTGCCCACGGCCCGAAACGCAACGTCGGGGACGACTGTCCCCTGGACCTTCAACGGCGGGTACTCGCTCAGTGCAATGCAGCATGTCGTAAGGGTGGAGCGTGGATACGACGAGTATCTCTATAATCACAAGCAACCGCTCAGTTTCGGACTCTCGGTGCGGAAAGAGATCGGCCACGGGCTCTCGCTGGAGAGCGGCCTTGTCTATTCGCTGCTGCGTTCCGATGTGCGGATCTCTGTCGAAGACGAATCGTTCGACCAGACGCTTCACCTGTTGGGAATTCCGTTGCGGATCAACTGGGATTTTCTGGCCCGGAGCAATTGGAAGCTCTATCTTGGTGCCGGAGGCATGGCCGAAAAGGTGGTCTATGCGGAATTCGGGTCCGAACGGGTGTCGGAAAAGACTCTGCAGTGGTCCTTGATGGCGATGACGGGCGTGCAGTATGATTTTACACCCCATACGGCACTCTATTTCGAGCCGGGTGTTTCGTATTATTTGACGGAGACCGATTTGCGGACTTCGCATACGGAGACCCCCGTAAATCTCTCCCTGCAGATAGGGGTGCGTCTGACCTATTGACCTGCGGACGGAAACCGCCGGGAATGGAATATGTCCGGTCATGTTTCGGCATGACCGGACTTTTTTATGCGATGCCAAAAGGCTCGTTTCTTCACTCGTCCTTCATTGCACGGCACGACTCTCTTGTCGCTTCGTAAAAGAGGATGCTGGCGGCCCTGATGCAATATTAGTGTGCCCTAAATTGCTATTTTTTGTTGGAAAATGGATTTTTGTTATTAATTTTGTCTGAAAGATTGGGACGCTTGTTGCAGGGTCCGTCATCCGCAGGCAAAAGCAGGTCCGCGGAAGGTGAAAAAGGTGCTTGAATGTTCTGGGAATGTTCTGGGAATGAAGAAGAAAGTGATCTCGGCGGGAATCGAACCCACATCGTAAGAACCGGAATCTTATATTCTATCCATTGAACTACGAGACCAATGACGGTGCAAAGGTGCAAAAAAAATTTGAAAATAATGCACGAAATCCAAAATAATTGGCAAAGAATTGAAAGTATCGTGAAATGGGCGAACATGTCAACGAACTATTTTGCCCGTTATATCGGACTTGCACGCGCTGAAAATCTCTATCAGATCAAACGCGGCAACAACGGTATTTCGCGGAAACTTGCCGAGCGTATCGTTCAGCATTTCCCGCAGATCGATCTGTTGTGGCTGTTGACGGGCCGCGGGCAGATGTTTGTCGAGGAGAGCGGCGAGCGGGGGGCGCAGATCCCCTTTTATGCCGTCGATGTCGAGAAATCGATTCGGGGAATCGACTCGCTGTCCGCTTCGGGGTATGTCGTGCTGCCCGAAGGTTGCGAGGCCGATTACGCCCTTTACTATAACGGTCGGGAGATGGGCTCCCTGCTGCCGCCCGGCACGTTGGTGTTTCTCTCCGAAGCCGATACGGAGACGATTATCCCCGGAGGACTTTATGTCGTCGTAACTCCGAAAATGGCGATTCTGCGCCGCCTGCACGGCGGTCCCGATGCCGCGACGGTCCGCATGGCGGCCTCTGCGGCAGACGGTTTCGATGACATGGTGCTGAAAAAACGCGATATCGTGAAGATTTATCGTGTAAGATATCATCTGATTGCCGATTGATGCCGGAGGAATTGCCGGAGGGGAATTGCCGAAGATCCGCCGCGCGCGTTTGGGCGTTTGGGAAATAATGCTTATCTTTAGCAATCCATTTTAGCATTCAAACGTATGTTCTCCGGAATTATAGAACAGATGGCGACCGTAGTATCCGTTCGCCGCGAACAGCAGAACAAACATTTTACCTTCCGCGCGGATTTCTGCCGCGAACTGAAAATCGATCAGAGCATCGCCCATAACGGGGTCTGTCTGACGGTTGTGGATCTCACCGAGGATACCTATACGGTCACGGCAATGAAGGAGACCCTGCAGCGCAGCAATCTCGACCTTCTGCAGCCCGGAGACCTGGTCAATGTGGAACGTTCGATGAAACCCGACGCACTGCTCGACGGCCATATCGTGCAGGGTCATGTCGATCAGACGGCCGTATGCACTTCGGTGGAGGAGGCCGGTGGCAGCTGGTACTTCAACTTCCATTACGAGCCGCACGGGGACAACTGTACGGTCGAAAAGGGTTCCATTGCCGTCAATGGCGTGAGCCTTACCGTCTGTGAATCCCGTCCCGACGGTTTCAGTGTCGCAATCATCCCCTATACGTTCGAGCATACCAACTTTTGCCGCATCGGTGTCGGTTCGGTCGTGAACATCGAATTCGACATCGTCGGAAAGTATATTGCCCGTCTGATGCAGAATTATCTGAAACATTGACCGCACCGCATTGTCGGTGCGGATTTGTCGTACCCTTAATACATTTTTGAACGATGACCATCAAAACGAAAGAGACTTCTTCCCTGCTTGTGGCCCTGTTGGCGGCCGTGATCGTTGCCGTATCCATGGCGTTGGCCCATGTCGTGTGGTGGGTTGTGTTGTGTGTGGCCGTCGGCACGTTCCTGGCCGTGGCGCTCTTTGCACTCTTCGTGATCCGCAAATATGTCGCCTACAAGCTCAAACCGATCTATTCGATCGTCTTTTCGCGCAATGTGCATACGCACGAGATCCTTGATGAGTTGAAGGACAAACATGTGGAGAACATCTCCGAGGAGTTGTCGGCATGGGCCGAAACCAACGATATGGAGATCGCCCGCCTCAAGGAGACCGAAAAGTTCCGCAAGGAGTATCTGGGAAACGTGGCGCATGAATTGAAAACCCCGATCTTCAATATTCAGGGATACATCTCGACCTTGCTTGACGGCGGTCTGGAGGATGAACTCATCAACCGCAAATACCTGGAACGCACCGAAAAGAGCATCGACCGGCTGATCAACATCGTAAACGATCTCGATACGATCGCGAAACTCGAAAGCGACATGACCCGGCTGAAGATGGAGCAGTTCGATATCGTGGCCCTGACGAAGGAGATTGCCGATCAGTTGGAGATGAAGGCCGAGGAGCGCCACATCAAACTGCTGGTCAAGGGTGCCGATGCGCTGCCGTCGCCGTTCTGGGTCTCGGCCGACAAGCATTACGTGGGGCAGGTGATGGTCAATCTGCTGACCAATTCGATCTGCTACGGCAAGGAGGGCGGTCAGACGCGCGTGCGGTTCCGCGATCTGCTCGACAAGATCCTCATCGAGGTCGAGGATACGGGTGTCGGCATTGCGAAGGAGGATATCCCGCGTGTCTTCGAACGCTTCTACCGTACCGACAAGGGCCGCTCGCGCGAACACGGCGGTACGGGACTCGGTCTGGCCATTGTGAAACATATCGTCGAGGCGCATGGTGAACACATCACCCTGCGCAGTGAACTGGGTGTGGGCAGCACCTTCTCCTTTACGCTCAAGAAGGCTGACCCCAACGATGTCAAATAATCCTGTTTGAGATGTTCAATCCCCTGTATGTCGTATGGGATCCCGATCCCGTCTTTTTCACCATTCCGCAACTCGTGCACGCCGACATCCCTTTCGGGCTGCTCGTAAAGATCCTTGTCGGGATCATCATCCTGCGGCTGATATACAATCTGGTGCGGGAGAACGGCCGGCCGGCGGCGGACAAGGCGGGCAAAAGGAACCGGAAAGCGAAAAAGTCTTCCGATACATTGATGTCCGGCATTCCGCTGATTCTGACCGTCGGCATTGTCTGTCTGGTCGTGTTGTGGCTTCTGACATCGAAAACCGAGATTCGGTATTACGGCCTGATGTGGATGCTGGCGATCCTCTTCGGTGCCATGTTCTTCGACAACTTCTGCAAACGCGAAGGGCTGCCCTCTTCGGTGTCGGAGTCGATCTTCATCTACGGCACGCTGGCGACAATCATCGGTTCGCGCGTCGGTCACTGTCTGTTCTATGAACCGGACTATTTCCTTGCCCATCCGCTGGAGATCATTACCGGCATCCGCAACGGCGGCATGGCGAGTCATGGAGCTGCGGTGGGCCTTCTGATCGGTTTGTGGCTCTTCTCGCGCAAAAACAGACTGCCGTACGTGTGGTCGCTCGACCGTATCATGATACCGGTTGCAATCGGTGGCGCCATTGTCCGTTTCGGCAATCTGCTCAACTCGGAGATCGTGGGAAACATTACCGACAAGCCCTGGGGATTCAAGTTCCTGCGACTCTATCGCGACATGCCCGTCGAAGCCGTTCCCGTACAGCATCCTACGCAGCTTTATGAGGCGTTGTGTTATGTGGTGACGTTCCTTCTTCTGATCTGGCTCTATTACCGGCGCAATGCGGGTGTCCGACGTCCCGGACTGCTCTTCGGCGTCGGATTGATCGGGGTCTTTCTGACCCGTTTCCTCATCGAGTTCATCAAGGAGGATCAGGAGGCTTTCGAACAGGGCATGCTCCTCAACATGGGACAGCTGTTGAGTATTCCGTTCGTGTTGTTCGGGGCGTATATGATCTGGCGGGCGTTGCGCCGTCCGGTTGCAGACCCGGCGCCGAAGGCCGGATCCGCAGCGTCGGAGGCCGTTTCCCCGGAAACGATACACCACAGGGCGGAGCATAAACACAAACGTTAACGGCAGGGCGATTTATCCCAGAAGTGAAAAATGGTGACAGAGATCAACAAGCTCATCTGCGGAGCGCTGCTTGCTCATCGGGCGGTCGTGATTCCCGGTGTGGGTACGCTTTGCGTGGTGCATCATGGAGCCCGCCGCCTGTCGCGGCGTCGGATTGCCGCCCCGTACAATGAAGTCGAATTCCGTTCGAATGAGACAGGTACGTCGCTTGTCGATCTGATCCGTGAAGCGGCGGTATGCGACGATGTGCAGGCTCGGGCGATTTTCGATCGCTGGTTGGCGAAGAGCCGTGACGGCGAGGTTCTGACTCTGGAGGGAATCGGCATCCTGCGGCATCGTGCATTTATACCTGAAAAGGCATTTGCCGAACGTCTGAATCCGCTCGGGAATGAGGTTGTGACGTTGCAGCCGCGTATGAACCGACTGGTGGTTGCGACGGCTGTTGTTGCCGTGGTGATTGCCGCGGGGGTGTTCGGTTACATCCTGATGAAGCCGGACTTTGAATTTGACAGGATCATGCGCGCGGGTGTGGAGCAAACTCCCGCCGTGACTGCACAGGGAGCAGCTTCTCCCTCTCCGACAACGGTTTCACCCTCGGAACGGGATACCGGGAGCGCGGAATTGCAGGGGGCAGAGTCCGGGAGGCCGGCGGGAGAGGACTCCTTGCGGAGAAATTCACCGGTCGTGCAGGGCGCGGCGCGGTCGCTTGAGGGTGGTTCAACCCCTGCGTCCGCAGCATCGGAAACGGTTGCAGCCGCGTCGGACAAGTCGGTCGGTTCCGGTGCGGCGAAAACCGACGCCGACAGCCGAAAGACCGCTCCGGAGGGGGTCGGACAGACGTCATCGACCGTGACGGTTCCGGCGGAACGCATGCAGTCGGGATGGAGTTATGTGGTCTATGGGGTCTTCTCGACCGAAGCGAATGCTGCACGCTGCCGCGACGAACTGCTTCGCACGAATCCGTCGATGGCGGTGGCGGTCTATCCTTTCGGCTCGAAATACATGGTTACGCCATACGGCTCGCAGACGCGCGGTGAGTGTGAACGTTTCGCCCGCGAACATCGGGAACAGTGGCCCGATCTCTGGATTTACAGCAAAAAATGATCTCGCCCGCATCGTTGTTGACCCGTATCGTCGATCGTCTCTATTGGCGGCGGCTCGACGGGGTGATCTCCCGTCAGCTCTTCCGTTATGCTTTCTGCGGGGGGCTGAATCTGTCGCTCGATGCGATGTGGTATTATGTGATTTACCACTATCTCATCGGTGAAGAGCGATTCATCAATCTGGGGTTTGTCCATATGTCGGCACCGATCGCTTCGTTGTTTCTGGTCTTTCCCATCACCTTTTTTACGGGTTTCTGGCTCAACCGCAATGTCGCGTTCCGTTCGTCGCCGCTTCGCACCCGCACCCAATTGTTCCGTTACGCCCTGTCGGTCGGAGGAGCCATTCTGCTCAACTATCTTT
>CALUOX010000012.1 GCA_944322375.1 uncultured Alistipes sp. | reverse complement strand
AAAACGCTCAAGAGCAGTGTTGTTCTGCCACCCCTCGCATCGTCGGACAAAGCAACCCCGCAGGAATATTGAGATTCAAAAGGAATTGCGCACCGGCAAATCACCCGAAAATGATTGCACGCCCGTCCTCAAAATCGTCAAACAATCAACCCCGCGGGAGAACTTGAAGCTCAAAAAGAAATTCCACATCGACAAATCACCTGAAAAGGGCTGCCCTGCCATCCTTCCTGTCGTCGAACAATCAACCCGGCGGAATATTTGAAGTTCTAAAAAAATTACGCACCGACAAAACGCTCCGGAGCAGTGTTGTTCTGCCACCCCTCACATCGTCGGACAAAGCAACCCCGCAGGAATATTGAGGTTCAAAAGGAATTGCGCACATGCAAATCACCCGAAAATGATTGCACGCCCGTCCTCAAAATCGTCAAACAATCAACCATGCGGGAGAACTTGAAGCTCAAAAAGAAATTCCACATCGACAAATCACCTGAAAGGGGTTGCCCGGTCATCCTTCCAGTCGTCGAACAATCGACCCCGCAGGAATATTTGAAGTTCAAAAAGAATTTGTTAACTTTGGGTAATGGATTCAGCGTCTCCACCTCTGACCGGAACACCGGATTGTGAGAGGGTACTGGAGCCGAACAACAATGAAGAAGCCTCTGCCCGATATCTCCGACCGCGAGCTGGTCATCCGCCTCAAACGGAATGATCTGAAGAGCTATGAGTTGCTTTTTCATAAATACTACAACCTCTTTCTCGCATTCACACAGGGGTTTGTCAAGGAACGCGCCGCGGCAGAAGACATCATGCAGGAGATCTTCATGCGGCTGTGGATCTACCGCGAAAGGCTCGACGAGCACCGGTCGATCTACAACCTGCTCTTCACGATGACCAAACACCGCATCTACGACCACTTCCGCCGCATGTACAACATCGGAACGGTGCAACAGCCCATCACGGAGAAAATGGAGGCCGGCGAGGAATCCACGCTGGAGATCGACGCTGAAACGATGCGTCAGACCATAGCCAGACGGGTCGCCGGCATGCCGCCGCAACGACAACGCATCTTCGTCATGAGCCGCGACGAGAACCTCTCCCGTCAGGAGATCGCGGAACGCCTCGGGCTGTCGGTCCGCACCGTTGACAAACATCTCGAACTGGCGCTGCGCGAGCTGCGCATTCATCTGAAAGATTACCAGTTTATACTGCTTGCCTTTCTGCTGCTGCACTGAATCACGCGGGCAATGGAACGGCGGAAGTCCCTCCCGGCCCCACCGGACAGGAAAATGAAAAAGGCGGAACAACCCTCGAGTTGCTCCGCCATAAAATTGTGTTGCAGAAACCTACTTGTCGAAAATTGCATTCAGAACCGCCGCCAGGCGATAGCCCGCTTTGGCCAGCTGTGTCTCGGCCAGCGGCTTGTAGGTCTTGATAAAGTTGTTGTCGAGCTTGTCGCCCGCCTTGACATCGTAGATGCAGCGCGACGCCGCGGCAGACTCGCGGCCCCAGTCATACGGTGTTCCGGAGGTAATCTCGGCCTGCTCTTCAGCCGTATAGCGGTCGAGCAGCCAAGCCAGATCGGAGAAACTCCAGGGATGAGGACGCTGCAGGATATTCGTGTCCCAGATCGTATGGTAACGGATCTCCTCGCCGAAAAGGACCACCTTGTAATACCCGATCGTCGTATTGCCCGGATAGCGGATATGGCCCGGACAATGCATGTCACCCACACAATGGACAATCAGCTGAATCCGCGCCAGCCGCGTCGAGTCGTCCAGCTCCGCGATGTGGTTCTTCAACATTTCGGCCGACTCCTCGATGTAGTGGATGCAGTTGGCGAGATACTTCTTTGTACCGGGCCAGTGGTTGCCGGGAACCACATCGCCATTCTCATCCACCGAGAAGGTGTGCGGCAGCTGATGCATCCGGTCGTCACCGTCGGGATCATAGCCCAGATCGACGAGCATCTGAGGCTTGTAATCATCGAGCCACGACGCATAATAGACGATCGATTTGCCGTCGAGCCACTTGTCCAGATTGGCCCTGGCCTGTTCCGTAAGGTGTTGTTCGGCCATGTAGGCGACCGTAGCATGGCCCAGACGGCCCCATGCGGAGACGCCCTGCAACGAACACACGGCCGCGAGCGTCAGAATAAATGTCAGTCTCTTCATTCGGTTGATTGTTTTGGTGCAGCCGAAACCGGCAACGGGATGCAAACAGCCGTTCGACCCGCTGCCGGTACCGCTTCCCTGCAAATATACGATTTTCGTTCAGAAACCCTCCATTTCCGGAGATCATTTTTTGAATGTGCCGATCAGTTTTTTCGGATAGTTTGTCGTGATGGCATACAATTTATCCTTGTAAGCGGCATAATATGCGATGTCGGCATCCGTATCGATCGAGAATACGCTGATGTCCACCCCGGCGGAGACATAGTCGTCGATTCCCCATTGGCCCGTACCGGGTTTCCCGTTGATGTAGATGTTCGAGGCATCGATATTGGCCCAAGGATCGATGTAGGTGCCGTACTCCGCCGGCGAAAGATAGGCCGCCCAACCGGCATGTACGCCGATCTGCTGCGTAGCCGAATAGCTGAGCGTCCAGACCGTCCTGTTGCTCGTGACGATAAACTCCACGAAGTTGCGGGCCTTCATCTGTTCGATGATCTTGCAGGCCAACTGGCAGGAGCGGGCCGAAAAACCCGTATAACCGCTCGAAGAGCCATTGACAAGGATGTTCTTGACATCGAGCCACAGTTTCGACGTTCCGGCCTTCATCGTCTCTTCGATAAAGGTCTCCAGCAGGGGAATCTGTTCCCCGTTCGAGAGGGTTCCGGCAGCGCAAAGCTCGGCATAGGTATGTTCCCAGGGCTTCAGGCCGTTGATCAGGCAGCCGTCCGTAGCATGGGCCACGATGACCCGGTTGTCGGCCGTAGCATAGATATCGCACTCGACGGCATAGACCATCTGGTCGAGGGCATACTTCAATCCGGCCAGCGAATTGTCGGGCAGTCCCGACTCCGCAGCGCCGCCGCGATGGGCGACGACGATACTCCCCAAGGGGTTCGTCGGCGAGGCATAGGAATCCTCCCCGCCACCCGAGGGCGTATCGGGTGCCGTATCAAAACCGCGCGGATCCTCCGAACAGGCCGCCACGAGCGCCATCGCACCGAGTGCCAGCAGGCGTACACATTTCATTTTCATGGTATTAAACAGTAAATCTTTTGTATATTCCACTTCGGAAAACAGTCGCCGCAGCACCCGATGCCGGGCTGAGAAGAGAGCACCCGCCGCACATCACGCCACGAAATATCGCCGTCGCCGCAACCGCATCTTTCCGTCCGACCATCGGCCGCTGCACGGGAGACGAAGCCCCTCCCCAAACTCCGTCTCCCGCCATAGCGACCACAATTTCATCTACTCTACATCGTAGTTCTTCACGCAACGGAACGGGAAGATCGCCTGTCCATTATCGAGATTTGTCATCTCGGCGGAAGTAACCTTGTTGTTGATGATTACATTGATACGGAACAGGGCCGTGCCGGGATTTTTCGTATTATTGTAACACAACGGCACGAAAGTCTGGCAACGCGATCCTGCGCACTGGTATCCCTGCGTCATGTAACGGAATCCGAGCGGATAGTAGTTGAAACCGAATTCATCGGCACCGTCCGATACATAGGCATTTGATCCCCAGCCTGAATTTCTCAGCCATGGAGCGAAGTTACCGATGCCGCGAGGAGAATCGGGATTGTCCACCTGCGACGTCGAACCCGATACCGTTGTGAACTGCTTGTAGGTAACTCGGCTCTCGTTAACGGGGAAGGTATGTCCTGCCGAAGCCTGACTTGCCGCATAAGCCAGATCGAGCCAGTCAGATGCATTAGCCACATGCCAGCCGTAAGGACAGATCCCCTGCACCTGCATGGTCAACATGGGGTGTGCCTTTTCATCGGCAGCATTGTCTCCCGTAAATGTTCCGGCCGCAGAATGGTTGATATACTCAACCGTGAAGCTCCGGCCAATGGCATCGACGATCGTCTTGCCCTCCATCCAATTGTCAGGCAGTGCCTCGTAACGCGCATAGCCGATACCAAAGCGCGGATTGCCCGTAACAACTTCGTTGAAGTGATAGATTCGACCATGTTCACTCGTACCGACCAAATTACCGCCGATCTCGGTCGTTTCATAGTTCGGATTCATATTCGGATCGTTCCACGATGTCGGGAAACTGCCGGCTGCATATCCACCCGATCCGTCGGCATTGGCCCCCGTAGCGGAGGGCACCATCAGCGAACCCAGTTTCGGATAGATGTCACCACCGTCCCAACGCACGAACTCGACCATCCAAGTCTTCATGCTTCCGTCACGGGCCACGAAAGCCTTGGTCTTGTAATTGCTCAACTCATCGTCGGGCATACAGTTGACCGTTGTAATGCGTTCCCACGACCATGTCATCTGCTTGAAGTCCACCGTCAGGGTCCGCATGCCGTCGATGTCGATCTGCGGGCCTGCCGGCAGTGCGTCGGCTTCCGACGCAATCGTTGCGATTGTTCCGCCCGCCGCCAACGCATAGTACGGATAAGCCAGTGTCCGGCTGTTCTTGTTGAGCAGGACGGGATTATTGCCCTCCGCCGCAAAGTAGGTGTCGAACGCATAGATATCCTGCTCCTTCTTGTTCATCTGCGCCGACAGGTCGATCGTCGCATAGCGCGGAACCGAAACGCCGTAGAGGTAGTAGTAGTCATCCACGCGCAGCTGCCGGACGGCGATCTCGACCGAAGCCTCGCTCGTATCCGGTGTGCCGACATGAATCGTGAAGACCGCCGTGCGGTCCTGATCCTTCGAGGTCCACTCCGATGCGGTCAGCACCACCTGGCCCGCACCCTCGTCGCTCCACGAAAGCCACTCCCCGGAGCTCTCCCCGTCATAGGTTGCGCTGTAATCGTAAACATCGCCCATGTTGGTCGTATAGAGAACCGTCAGGCTCTCGCCGGCTGACGCGAACTCCAGCCCGCTCTCGGCCGCCTCGCAGGTCACCTCCGCATCGGCCTTGAGTCCCGTCTGCTCGATCGGGAAGGTCTGCACGGTGCCGTCCTGCGCCGTCACGGTCAGCGTTCCCGACCGACGATACTCCGTATTGGGCGTTACCATGATCTCGACAGCCTTGTGCGCCGTCGTCGTCACGCCATCCGTCCAGGTCTCCTCGAAAGTCTCATCGACCGTCGTCTCGGTCACCGTAGCCCACTCCACATCGCCCTGCACCGTCCAGGTGAAGTTGCTCTTGGCAAAAGGCATGATCTGCACCACACCCACATAGGAGACCTCGCCGTCCGTCGTGGTGCCGTCGGGCGTAAAGCTGATCTCAGACGGCGACAGCGAGATGCGGGTCGATTCGTCGATGCCCGTCTCTCCGGCATCCTCGTAGCACCCCGCAAAGAGCAGTGCCGCAACCGAAAAAATGCTCAATATTCTTGTTTTCATAGATTTCTCGTTTTTGTGATTCATACTCGATCGCAATCCATCAGCTCCAGCCCTCGGTCTGACGCAGCTTGCTGTTCTTGTTGCGTGCCGATGCCGAAATGGGCCACAGCAGGATGTTGGGGTTCTGCGCACGCCGTTCGGCCAGCGAAGGATTGTAGTCCCAGATCTTGTCCAGACGGATGAGCGTCCACCAGATGACACCCTCGCAGGGGAATTCGAGGAACGACTCGTCGCACAGCGCCTGCAGCACCGCCTCTTTCGACGCATCGGTGTAGAAGTTCTCCACGCCGTATGCACGTTTGGCTATGAGGTTGAGCGATTTGAGGGCCCCTTCATAATCCCGTTTGTAGTACTTCAGTTCAGCATCCATCATGACCGCCTGCGCATAGCGGTAATAGAGCAGGTCGCAATCGAGGATCATCATCGACGTCGAGCAGTCGCCCTTGAACTTGTTGGGGCACGATATGAT
The DNA here is from genome assembly GCA_944322375.1 of uncultured Alistipes sp. Taxonomy (GTDB): domain Bacteria; phylum Bacteroidota; class Bacteroidia; order Bacteroidales; family Rikenellaceae; genus Alistipes. Next base: position 33,958 of record CALUOX010000012.1, on the reverse strand, counting down.
ATTCATCACCCCTTCGGACGAAGAGCCGTAGGGACCTTCGAGGTAGTTGCAGTCCACACGGCGGTCGTTGTTGCGGGCCTTGCTCTGCTTGAGCACCTCGATGAAGGTATCGGAATAGTTCCACCACTGCGTCGTGTAGATCGGCACCGGATTCATCTGGTAGGCGGGAGCGACATTGCTGCTCGGCCAGTAGTAATACCAGTAGTAACCCCCCGTGAGCTTTTCGGTCTGGTTGTTGTTCAGTGCGAAAATCACCTCGGCGTTGCACTTGTTGTCCACCGAGAAGATCGACGCATAGTCGTCCAACAGGCGCGACGACGAGATGCCGATGGCCTGCAGCGCCTCCTCGGCCATCGTAAGGTAGGAATCGCCGCCCGCCTGCGTCGAGTACATCCACAGCGCATACTCGGCCTTGAGCATGTTCGCGGCATCGGGCGTCGCGACATATTTCTCCGTACCGGATACATAGGTTACGGCCGTCTCTATATCCTTTCCGATCTGCTCATAGACGAGCGCCTTGGGCGAACGTTCGGGATAGCACTCCTCCATCTCGACCGATTCGATCGGATTCAGCAGCAAGGGCACATCGCCCCACAGGCGCGCAGCCCAGAAGTAGAGATAGGCACGGGCGAAAGCCGCCTGGCCGATCGCCCAGTTGCGGTCGGTATCGGTCATCGGGACCTGCGGCGCATACTTCAACACGGCATTGGCCGCATTGATCGCCGTATAGAGCCGCGTCCAGCCCGTCGAGGTGTTCGAATCGTTCATCGTGCTGTTCTGCACGCCGTACATGTCGTTGTCGTGTCCCGTGCGCCACGAACCTGCACCCCACATGTATTCCCCCACGCGCGCTTCGCCCCAGTAGAAGACGTTGATCTTGTCCTGCACGAAGTTCGAACGCATCAGATAGTAGATGCCGTAGGCCGAAGTGGTGACGTCGCTCGACTCGGTCCACATGTTGCTTGCCGAAAGTTGGTTGTCCTGTATGATGTCCAGATCGCCGTGACAGGAGGTGGCGAAGAGTGCGGCACAGGCCGCTGTCAGGAACATCAGTCTATATCGTTTCATAATCGTTGACTCTGTATGTTGAAAAAAATGGGATGATCATCAGAATACGCACCTGAGCGAGAAGAGCACCTTGCGGGCATTCGGAGCGATATTGCCCGTCGCATCGCCCGTCGATGTGCTCTTGTAGAGGTTGCCGTCGGCACCTGCGCCGCTTTCGGGGCAGATCGAGCCCGAAACCTTCGTGAAGTAATAGAGCGTATTGCCCGAAACGCTTACCGTGAGTTTCTTCATGCCCAGTTTCTGGATCCAGCGCGACGGGAGATCGTAGCTGAGCGTCACGTCGCGGATGCAGAGATAGTCGGCCCGCTCGACGTTGAAATTCGAAACGCGGGAGAAGTTGCGGTTGCCGTAGTCGGGGTCGTTGGCATAGAAGCGCGCATATTTCGCCTCCGTATCGCCCGGATAGCGCCAGCAGTCATAGACCATCTTGTCGATATTGGCATTGTTGCTGCCCATTCCGTTCTGGAATACGCGCGATTTCATGTAGTTGTAGATCGAGTGTCCCAACGCATAGTCGAGATAGATCGACAACGAGATGTTCTTGTAAGTGAAGGTATTCTCCAGTCCGCCCACCGAATGGGGAATCACCGATCCGAGATAGAAAAAGTCTTCCGTCGAAATCTGTTCGCGGCCGTCGGCCAGACGCGCCGACCCGATGCGGTTGCACCATTCGTAGTCGCCGATATCCTTGCGGCCCTTGTATTTGGCATCGGTATTCTCCGACATGCCGTCCGAACGGCGGTAGCCGTGCGACTGGCTGTCGTAAAGCGCCGCATCGGCTTCGGCCTGCGTCTGGATGATGCCGGCGATCTTGTAGCCGTAGATGCGGCCCAGCGGCTCGCCGACGGCCGTGCCGCCGAAACGGTAACCGCTCTCCGACATCGTGTAACCGCCGATCCGCCAGGCGGTTTTTCCGGTCGGGTTGCCGTATTCGTCCACCTCGGCATAGGCATACTCCTCGGGCAGCGACAGCACCTTGTTCCGGTTGTAGGAGTAGGTGAAATCAGTCGTCCACGAGAAGTTCTTCTTCTGGATGTTGACCGAGTGCAGTTCGAACTCGAAGCCGTAGAAACGGGCGCTGCCGACGTTGGCCTTCACCGACGAATAGGCCGAGGTATCGGGCAGCGTAATCGAGAAGATCATGTTGTCGGTGCGTTTGTTGTAGTAGTCGGCCACGATGCGCAGACGGTTGTTGAACATGCCCAGGTCGAACCCGACGTCGAACTGGGTCGTCGTCTCCCAGCACAGCGCGCTGTTGGCCATCGCCGAAGCGATCGTCGTCGAGTATCCCGCATAGTTGTTGCTCGTATCGTAGGCGCCGTAGGCGTCGTAGAGTCCGATACCGTTGTTACCCGTCATACCGTAACTCAGACGCAGCTTGAGGTTGTTGATCTGCCGCACATCCCAGAACTTTTCGTCCGAGATGTTCCACGCGGCGGATCCGGCCGGGAAGAAGCCCCACTTGTTGCCCTTGGCGAATTTCGACGATCCGTCGGCACGCGCCGTGAACGAAAAGATATAACGTTTGTCATAGTCGTAGTTCACACGCCCGAAATAGGAGATCAGCACCTCCTTGGTGTCTTTGTTGCTGGCCGTGAAGTTGCTGCCCGACTGCAGCACCGGCACCTTGTCCGACGGCGCATAGGTCGAGTTGGCCGTCAGGTAGCGGTAGCGCTGCGACATGTAGTCGTATCCGGCCGTCACGCCCAGATGATGGCGCGCAAAGGTGCGGTCGAAATTCAGGTAGGTCGTAAACTGATCCCGCAGGGTCTCGGTACGCGTTTCGGTCGTGTTGCGGGTCTGTTCGAGCGAGTTGCCGTGATAGTAGTAACTGCCCCTGTAGTTGTGGTCGTGCATGGCGTATTGTGCCGTAGCCGTCAGGCCGTCGATAATCTCCCATTTGAGGTTGAAGTTACCCGTCGCCCGCTTGTCCGCGCACTCGCGGTCGTAGTAGGTCTCGTACCACATCGCCGTATGGCAGGCCTTGTTGTCGCCGCCGCGCAGCAGGTTGCCGTCGGAATCGTAGTCGCGGTGCGTCGGTGCGATCAGCAAACCGCGTCCGAGGCTGTTGAAATAGTTGTCGATAAGCGGATGGCGGATCGAACGCGACAGGTCGAAGGTCGTCGAGGCCGACAAACGCTTCGAGATCCGGAAATCCGCCGCTCCGTGCATCGTGAAGACCGAATAGTCGGTCATGGCAACCACACCGCCGTCTTTGGCATAGCTCACCGATGCGGCATACTTCACATTCTCGTTGCCGCCCGAAACCCCGACATAGGCCTTGCCCCACATGGAGTTGCGCAGCCAATGCCCCTGCTCGTCGGTATCGGTGAAGACCAGCGTGCGGCCCGTTACCGGATCGACCATGCTTTGCCAACCGGCCGGAACAGACTCGCCGTCACCCAGGAAACGGGTCGTATGGATCGAATTGTCGCCGTTGCCCGTACCGGCAGCCGTCGCCGACGTCAGCACCGAGGCTCCGTTGTAGGACTCGGCAATGGCGGGACGCACGAACGACAGAAACTCTCGGGCATTCATGAAATCCCACTTCCGGGAGGGAGATTCGTGTCCGATCTGCGCCTCGAAGACAATCTCCGGGCCGCGGCCTATCGTGCCTTTCTTCGTCGTGACGAGAATCACGCCGTTCGAGGCCCGCGAACCGTAGATACCCGCTGCAGCGGCATCTTTCAGCACCTCGATCGATTCGATGTCGTTGGGGTTGAGATCGGTCATCTCGCGCGTGACCCCATCGACGATCACGATCGGGGCATTGGACTGGTTGATCGACGATCCGCCGCGAATGAGGAACGCCGGAAGCTCACCCGGCAGCGAGTTGGTCGTCGAAATCTGCATGCCCGCAACCTTCCCCTTGAGCGCGTCGCCCAGCGAGGTGACGGGAGCTTCGGAGATCGACTCGCCGGCGATCTTCGACACGGCCGTCGTCAGCGTATGCCGCGACTGCGTGCCGTAACCCACGACAACGACCTCATCGACATTGATGGCTGCCGTGCGCAACGTCACGTCAATGATCGTCTGTGTGGGAGCAACGGCGATCTCGGCCATGTCATACCCCACGAACGACACCTGCAGAACGGGATCCGGGGTCGTAACGCGCAACGAATAGCTGCCGTCCACGCCGGTCGTCACGCCGGTCGTCGTCCCCTTGACGACCACCGTGGCGCCGATGATCGTCGCGCCCTTGTCGTCCCGCACCACGCCCTTCAGGACACGCGATACGGACTGTTGCGCCGCTGCGACCGTACGCTGCGGCTGCGAAACGATGATGCTGTATCCCTTTACTTCATACGAGACATCCTGTCCGGAAAAGATCTGTGCAAGGACCTCCTCGATCGGCAGATCGTCGGCTTCGACGCTCACCTTGCGGTCCATATCGATCTGGCTGGCATCCACCGTCAATGAATATTGCGACTGCTGCAGTGCGACGATGGCCTGTTTTACGGTTACGTTTTTCAGGTGCAGGGTGACGTTCTCCGCAGAAGCGATCGCCGGAAACAGCATTGCCGCAAGGGCGAACAGACTCAGGCAGATCGATTTTATCCCTGCAATCGTTAGTAAATTTGTTGGTTTTTTCATACTTTTGTTAAGTTTTGGTTCTGTGCTCGGATTCTGACAGCCCTCGACCGGAACTGCCCGGACGGAGATAGTGCGAATATCTCCGTCCCTTTTTTGTTCGGATCATTCGTTTCTCTTCATATTCAGTGCTTTTTGGTTGGTTATCGTTTGGTAATATTGATGACACGTCCTTTCCGGTTGATGCGCATCTCTCCGTCGGTATTGAACGTCGCCAGCATCTCGTCGAGTGATTCGTCGTTGACGAACGAGGCGATGAAACGTTTCTCGCCCAGCGCCGGATCATAGATATTGATCTTCACGTCGAAACGCTTCTCGAAATAGGCGGCGATCTCATCGAACCGTTTGTCCATGAAGAAGAGCCCGCCGCCAAGAACCACGGGTTTGTAATCGGACACCGGCACCTCGAACGTTTCGGTCGCTCCGGACTCCTTGTCGAGTTTTACGAGTTCGCCCGGACGAAGCCGCACCACGCGATCGTTCGCGCCGAGTTTCGTAGCCATCTCCACGCTGCCTTCGAGCAGGGTTACCTCGACCTCGGAATCCTCGGCATACGACTTCAGGTTGAACTTCGTGCCGAGCACCCGCACATCGACCTCACCGGCCGACATGACAAAGGGACGTTCCGGATCCTTTTCGATCGAGGCATAGCCCTCTCCGGCCAGGAATACCTGCCGGCAATCGGGAGCGAAACGGTCGGGATAGATCAGTTTGGAACCGGAGTTGAGGAGAACGATCGAGTGGTCGGGCAGCTCCACGCGCAGCGTCTTTCCATACGGGGCATAGGCTTCGAACCACTGCGAAGGGCGCTGCGCCTCGCCATAGAGATAAAACAACGCCGCAACGACCGGCACAAACAGACAGGCGGCCACACGCACCGACCAGCGCACGGCCGTACTCCATATCGTCGTGCGGGGACGCAGCCCCAGACGGCGACACACCCGGCGGAACGCACCGTCCGTATCGGCATCTGCCGCTGCGGTACGTTTCAATACGGCATACAGCAAATCGTCGGCCTCCCGGCTCCCGGCATGTTCCGCAAGCCACCGGCCTGCTTCCCGTGCATCATTCGACGTTCCATCGCCTTCGAACAGTTCACGGATCTTCGGCTCTTCCATTATGACAGGTTTTTATATTTTCGAATTCGAACCAGGCAACGGAGATCATTTTCTGCTTTTCGGGTCCGTCGCTTTTCTACATATACGCACCGCCCACCTTTGTTGCGTAACGCTCGATTCGTTTTTTCGAAAAAACATTGCTTTTCCGCCGACACCATACAAAATCCGCTGTTTCCGCCTCTTTCCGTCGGAAGAGCCGTCAACGGACACCGGCCGCATCCGGACAAAACGAAAAGCGGGGACGATTCGCAATGAATCGTCCCCGCTGCGGGATATTTATCTCTACGGAATCACCACCCGAAGAGCCGCGGGGAGCATCACGGAAAAGCAGTCATTCCGACTTCCCGGCCGTTTCTCCCCTCCCCTTGTGACGGCTACTCCAGAACCGCTGCAAGAATCGACAACGGATGCTCGACACGTTTCGACGTGGACATTTCGATCTGCCACTTGCAGGTTTCGCAATCGGTAGCCACCAGGTCGCAGCCCGATGCCTCGATCTGACGGAACAGTCCCTCGCCGATACGCTGCGAAGTTTCGTAGTTCTCCTTTTTGAAGCCGTACGTACCGGCAATACCGCAGCACTGCGAATCGAGTACGGTCAACTCCACCGAAGGGATCATCTTCAACAGCTCGATCGAATAGTACGACCAGCCGAGTTTCTCCATGTGGCAGGGCGTATGGTAGGCCACGCGCAGTTTCGGAGCATCCTTGCGGAAGCGCAGCGAAGCCTTGCCCGACGACAGCAGCCGATAGATGAAACGTGTGGCCAGTTCCACATGGTCACGCACGTCCGACGTATCGATATCCAGCAGATGGGGATATTCGTCGCGCAGAGTGAAGGTGCAGGTCGAGGAGGTTCCCAGAACCGGCATATTCCGCTCGATCACGGCCTCCCGGATCGAGGCGACGTTGACCTTTGCCTGACGTTTCGCCTGTTCGATCAGACCGTTGGAGATCAGTGCCACGCCGCAGCACTTCTCCTTGCTCAGCAGCTGCACGCCGTAGCCGAGGGCATTCATCACCTTGACGAAATCCTTGCCCAGCGGCGGATTGTTGTAGTTGACATAGCAGCCGTGGAAGTAGCTTACCTGCTTCGGGAAGGCGGCCTGCACGGCACGCTGCTTGCGCATCCAGCTTTCGAAGGTTCCGAAGGCATATTTGGGGAAGGTGCGCCGATGATCGATACGCATCACCTTGTCCATGATCATCTTCACGGGTTTCCACGCTACCGTCGCGTTGACCACCGGAGCCAGCGGCGTCGAGAGCGATCCCACCAGATCGGTATTCGCCAGGACGAACTCCCGCAGTCCGGGTCTCTTCTTGCTGAACTTGATACGCGCCGACTGGATGATGTCGCCGATGCGGACATTCGACGGACAGGCCACCTCGCAGCGTTTGCAGTTGAGGCAATACTTGAGCGCTTCGTCGTAGAACTCCGGACGTTTCAGACGCAGCCGCTCACCGTCGGGTCCCGCCTGTTTCGGCCCCGGGAAGAGCGGATTTGCGGCTGCCGCAGGGCAGTAAACCGTACAGATCGTGCACTTGATGCACTGTTCGAAATTATTTTCACTTTGTTCCGTCATCATACTTCGCTGTATGTGAGTTTACGATATTACAATTGTTCATTCCGCCGTCCGTCTCTCTGCTCCGGTCTTGCGACCGGCATCCGTCCGTACCGGGACGCTGCGGGGATACGCTTCGACGGCCCTTGCGGGTTATTTCTCCAGGATGCGCCGTGCGGCTTCGAGAGCCGTCAGCATCGACACACCGGCACCGCACCCCTCCTTCACGGGGTTGAAACCGGCCAGTCCGGCACCGATGACACGCAGGTTCTCCACCGGACGGCCTTCACGCAGACCATGCAGCGCATCGTCGGTCCTGACGCCGAACGTTTCGAAGGGCTGTGCCGCGAAGAGGTCGCGGTCATACCACGCGCCGCGATCGGCCGCACAAGCCACATCCAGTCCGAACAACGGTTCGCATACCCCCTCCATCGAGGCAACGAGTCCCTGACTGAAATAGCTGCCCGTAGCAAGGATGTAATCCTTTGCCTCGAAGGCGATATCGCCGTGATTGTTCGTATAAAGTGCCGCAATGCGATCACCCTGCATCTCGCAGCGCACGGCCGTATCACCCAGCATGTAGGTGCCGCCTGCCTGCTGGAAACAGCGACGCAGCCGGATCTGGGTCTGGATACCGGGAACCGAGGGCGGCAGCGTGGCCACCACGGCAACCGGACGCCCGAGCGCCTCCGAGAGCCGCTCCACCGCATCGTACCGGTCGATACCCAATACGGCAGGCAGCAGGACCGCTTCGCACGTACCCGTCTCCCTGCGGAGAATCTCCGCCAGAGCCTGCAGGTTCTCTTCGCGATCGAAGACGCGGGCGATATTCGCCGAACGCATCTCGCTGGGATTCTTCCGGATCGTCTCGATGGCCGGGAGGTTGAACGTATGCACCTCGCACGCAACCCCCATGCGCTGGAATCCGTCGGCAAGGAACTTCGTATAGAAATCAAGGAATCCCTCCGCATTGAAAAGCGCCACGTTGCGCCAAGACAGCGTCGCGGCATCCGCGCTGTACACATAACCTTTCAATGTCAGCCACGTGGGTTTCAACTCGCCCATCGGCGTGACGCGGTAATGGTTCCGCGTTGCCGCACCTTCGGTCGCCACGCCCGTTTCGGACAACAGCGCCGCAGCCTCATCAGCCAGCGTTGCGAAACGTTCCGCCCCGATCCTTGCATACGGATGTTCGGGAACCTGACGGATCGTCTCCGCCACCGCTTCGACCGGATTCGTCACGGCCGTACCGTCAGGCAGGGCGTTGAGCAGGTCGAACGACCCCGACGAGAAGTGCAGGGCGCTCTGTCCCGACGAAACGATGGCGCACCGCCGACCGGCACGCGCCAGCCGGATACCGCAGACGAGTCCCGCAAGACCGCCGCCGACAATCACACTATCGAATTTCATATCGTTATTCCGTTTTTTGATTCGACAAACCGCATACCCCCGCATAGATCCACATCGTGAATTCACTTTCACGCAACGTGTCGCCCCATGCTACGGGAGCCATGCCCTTCCAGCGCTCGTTGAGGAACTGCACCAGATCCTCCTTGGCGCGCTGCACGCAATACTTGCCTGCACCGGCCATCACGCCGGCGGCACGGCAGGCGCACAACTCGCCCTGACACGTACCCATCCCCACACGGGTGCGGCGGCGCAGATCGACCAGATTGTTCACATCCAGCTCCTTGAGCGCATATTCCACCTCGCCGACCGACACCTCTTCGCATTCGCAGACGAGCGAACGCCGGGCCGCATCGCCGTTCGGCAGTTTTTCGGCCATGTCGCCGTGACGATAGATCGACGATTCGCGCTGTGCCACCGGAACGGAGATCATCCGCCGGCTCACCTCGGCCTCGGGTTCGCGCGAACCGGGCAGCTTCTCCTCGGCGGTCGTACAACGTGCCGTGAGCGAGAGCTTCTTGCAGACCAGATCGGTCGTCCATTCGGCCATCAGACGATAGGTCATCAACTTGCCGCCCGTAATGGTAATGAAGCCCTCCAGCCCGTCGCGCGTGGCGTGGTCGAGCACCACGATACCACGGCTCACGCTGCGGCCGCTCGGATCGTCGTCCGAGGCCACCAGCGGCCGCACACCGGCGTAGGCACGCAGGATGCGCGTATGAGCCAGCGACGGCGCAAGTTTCATACCCTCGCGCAGCAGCAGATCGACTTCATCGGCCGTGACATACATGTTGTCCACCTCGTCGAAGGGCACCTTGCTCGACGTGGTGCCGATGAGCGAGATCGTATCGCCCGGCACCAGAATATCGGCATCGGCAGGCTTGCGGCAACGATTCAATACGATGTTGTTGACGCGATGGCCGAAGATCAGCAGCGACCCCTTGGCGGGAAGCATGTTGACCGTTACACCGGCCTTGCGGGCGATCTCGTGGCCCCAGATACCGCAGGCATTGACGACAACCGGAGCACGATATTCGCACTTCTCGCCCGTCTTGCGGTTGAGCACCACGACCCCTTCGATACGGTTCTGCTCGCGGATGAAATCCAGCACCTCATGATAAGTCAGGATCTCGGCACCGTGCGCCCGCGCATCGATGATGTTCGCCATGGTCAGGCGGAAAGGATCTACCGAGCCGTCGGGGACACGCACGGCACCGATCAGGGCCGGATTGGCCGACGGTTCGAGTCGCAGCGCCTCTTTGAGATCGATCACCTCGGCACGAATTCCCGCAGCGCGGCACGCATCGACGAATTTCGACTGGAATTCCAGTCCGTCTTCGGGCAGGCTGAGGAACAGTCCGTCGGTTTCATCGACACAGTGGCTTGCGATCCGGCGGAGGATCATGTTCTCCTTGATACACTCTTCGGCCGATTCGCGGTCGGTAACGGCGTAACGGGCACCGCTGTGCAGCAGGCCGTGATTACGGCCCGTAGCGCCGGTAGCGATATCGGAGCGTTCGAGCAGCAGGGCCCGGATGCCGCGCAACGAACAGTCACGCGCCACACCGGCTCCGGTAGCGCCGCCACCGATGATGATCACATCGAATTGTTTAGTCATATATGAGGAGTATTTCGTTGATTTATAGCGCACTGCATATTGGCATCCGGTCCGAGATCCCTGTCCGGGGAGTACTTCATCGGACAAAAGTGCCAATCATCGATGCAAAGGAACGCATAAACCCGAAGATTTCAAAATAAAACCGCAAAAATTTCACCATAAAACATATTTGCCTCAAAACGAAAGATCACGAAACAACACAAGGTCCGACAACAAGTTCGAACCGCAGGGAAAAGACTCCGGAAATTCTCCGCAAACGACCTGCGACAACGATACTCAATCAATAAGGGGAGGGGCGGAGAATCGATCAAACGCCAGCCGATCTGCGCGTCGATCTTTTTTCCTTAAATTTATATTATTATCTTTGGTGTCAGGATCGGAGGCGGAGAGATTACGGATCTTTCCGCCTGCCGATACCGGCGGGCGGAAAAGGAAAAAGAACGGTGGAAAGACCGGCCCGGACCGTCAGCCACACACGACAATCCGCACCGAAACACCCGTATCACAACCGGGTCAGAATACGGACGGACGCTGCTGCAAACAACAGAGACAATGGAATCTGCCACGCACATCAAATACCTGTTTGCCAATGAACAGGACAATCGTTGGGGCCTGGTCGTCACAACGACCGGACATCAGTTCATCGAACCGCATGCCCCCTATCCGCCCTCGAACCATCCGGTGCGTTATCTCTTTTCAATCGAAAAGGGACGGCGACTGAACGAATATCAGCTCATCTACATCTCACGGGGTGACGGATCGTTCATTTCGGAATCCCAACGTGAGATCTCCTTCACGGGCGGCGGGAAGTTCATGCTGCTTTTCCCGGGCGAATGGCACAGCTACCACCCCTCCCAACGCACCGGCTGGCACGAATACTGGATCGGATTCCGGGGTCCCGACATCGATCGCAAGGTCGAAGCGGGCTTTCTCAATCCCCGGCGCCCGCTCTTCAATGTCGGCTACCACGAAGAGATCATCAATCTCTACAAACTGGCGCTGGAGACCGCTCACCGGCAGGAAACGGGCTTTCAACAGATTCTGGCAGGAATCGTCAACCTCCTGCTGGGCTTCGCCTATGCCGAGCACAAACAGACCACATTGGAGGACATGCAGGTCGCCGAACAGCTCAACAAGGCTAAAATCATCATGCAGGACAACTTCAACAGAAACCTGTCATGCCAGGAGGTCGCCGCACGCATCTGCATGAGTTACTCGCGGTTCCGCCGGCTGTTCCGCCAATATGCGGGATTTGCTCCGGCACAATACCTGCTGGAGCTGAAAATAAACCGGAGCAAGGAGTTGCTGACCAACACCGCCCTCACATGCCAGGAGATCGCTTTCGAGAGCGGATTCGAATACGCCTCACACTTCAACATCGTCTTCAAGAAAAAGACGGGAATCACGCCCAATCAATATCGGGATCTGACGCAGGGCCGGTTGACCGAGATTCCCGACACGCTGACGCTCTGATACTTCGACGCCGATACGGACGGTGGACATGCTGCATGACCGAAGAGAAGGGACCCTCTTCCCTTCCATCCATGCCGCTGCAAAGCAAGAGCCGGCACCTCCGGCCCCGCTTTTCAAACCCGCCTTCGGAGGTTCTCCAATCAACAGGTCCGCCCGCATTTCCCGTTACCTGTTACCTGCAGCTTGCCGTTTGCCGCATCTTCTCACCTGGCACGGTCTCCTGCCGCCGCATACTTCACTGCCTGTCGCTCCGCTCCAGCTCGTCGCGGAAACGACGCGGCAGAGAGACATTCCGCATTGCCGCTGCACGACGGAACAGAGGCGCGATCTGACAAGGGGTAAAACCTGCGATGCCGCAGCCGATTTCAGTTACCAGGAAACGGCTCTCCGGATGTCGGGCGGCATAGTCGATAAAGTCTTCGACATAAGGGCGGATGGTCTCCACTCCGCCCTGCATGGTCGGGATGGCATAACAACGGCCTGTCGGGCCGACCCCGACGCCCCATCGGGCACCAAACGCCCTGTGGGCAAGTCGTGCGGCGCCACCGCCATGCAGGCCCTGAAGATTGCTGCCGAAGACGAATATTTCGTCGGGGGCCAGCGTCTCAATCCAGTCGGGAGTTGTTCGATCGTCATTCATTGCATCCGCAAGATACGAAAAATCGGAATACGGAGCGTGCTCCGGCGACGATTCCGAACAGAATGACAGGGTCCCGCTCAATCATCGACGCACCCTGCCGCATGGAAAATTTCGACCGGAAGAAACCCCGACACGTTGAGATCCGCCACGGGAACCAGTCCTGCCGAGCGTACCGATCGACAAATTCCAATCCGGCGGCAGTCGTACATCCATCCCGCTCTCCACCGCCGCACCGGTCCTGTCAGTCTTACCGATCACAACCGGTTCCAACCAAAGCCCAACCAAGACCCATCCAGAACCCGGCCAAAACCCGGCCAAAACTCTCCGACCGTGGACAAAAGACAAGCGGCGACCTCCCCACGGGAGATCGCCGCCTGTTTTCATCTTCCTGCCTCTCTGCGGGAGGTTGGTCATGACCGCCATCACTGGCGGGAGCGTCACTGTTTCGGGTCGAAACGGGCCATCACACGATCCATCTTGGCGCGGATACGGTCATTGCAGAGGTTGCCGATGCTGCCTTCATGCGTATGATGCACCTCGCGCGTCGGCCGATAGCTGCCCTCCTGCACCTGCCGTCCCACAAGGCGATAGGCCTCACGGAACGGAACGCCCTGCAAAACCAGCCGGTTGACATCCTCCACCGTAAAGAGGTAGTCATAACGCGCATCGTCAAGAATATCCCGGCGCACACGAATATGCTGCAACATGAAGTCGCACATCGTCAGACAATCGTGCAGGGTCGTCGTCGCCGGGAAGAGAATATCCTTGAGCAGCTGCAGATCGCGGTGATACCCCAACGGAAGGTTTGTCGTCAACAGTGCAATCTCGTTGGGAACAGACTGCAGCCGGTTGCACTTGCCGCGCATGATCTCGAAGACATCGGGATTCTTCTTGTGCGGCATGATGCTCGATCCGGTGGTCAGCTCGTCGGGGAACGACACGAAGCCGAAGTTCTGACTCATGAACAGACATACATCCATGGCAAAGCGGCCCAGCGTAGCGGCCACGGCCGCGATGCCGAATGCTGCGGCGCGCTCGCTCTTTCCGCGGCTCATCTGCGCCGCCACGACGTTGTAGTTCAGGTCGGCGAAGCCCAGCAGCCGTGTGGTCATTGTGCGGTCGAGCGGGAACGACGAGCCGTACCCTGCGGCCGAACCCAGCGGATTCTGGTTGGCAATGTCATGGGCGGCAGCCATCACCTGCAGGTCATCGACCAGCGTCTCGGCATAGGCGCCGAACCACAGTCCGAACGACGACGGCATGGCAATCTGCAGATGCGTATATCCAGGCATCAACACGTCGCGGTAACGGTCGCTGAGCTCCTGCAGCCGATTGAACACCTGCCGCGCGTCGTGCGCCAGGTTGCGCAGTTCATCGCGCAGGAAGAGCTTCAGATCGACCAGCACCTGATCGTTGCGCGACCGTCCGGCATGAATCTTCTTGCCCACTTCACCCAGCCGCCGCGTAAGCAGCAGTTCGACCTGCGAATGGACATCTTCCGTCCCCTCCTCGATTTCGAACTTGCCGGCGGCGATCTCGTCGCGGATCTGCTCCAGTCCGCCTAACAGCGTCTTCAGTTCGTCGGCCGTGAGCAGGCCGATATGCTCCAGCATCCGGATGTGCGCCATCGACCCCTCGACATCGTAGCGTGCCAGCCGCATGTCCAGACGACGGTCGTCGCCCACCGTAAAACGTTCGATCATTTCGTCGGGTTCAAACCCCTTGTCCCATAAGTTCGCCATTTCTCAAAAATATTTGGCCAGTTGTGCAATGTATTCGATATAGGTTGCCACGCCGTCGCGGATCTCCTGCCGTTCGACATATTCGTCGGCCGTATGGGAGCGTGCCGAATCGCCGACCCCCATCTTGAGCGACGGGAAGGGCATGAGGGCCATGTCCGACGTCGTGGGCGAGACGAAGCATCCGATTCCGAGCGCCGCAGCGGCCCGCACCAGCGGATGGTTCTCGTCAATAGCCGAGGCGCGGATGCGCGTCGAACGCGGCACGACCTCCGAACGCATGTGGCGGCGGACAATCTCGACCGTCTCTTCGTTCGTATAGGCATCCGTCGTGCGGATATCCACCACGAAGCGGCACTCCGCCGGCACGACATTGTGCTGCGTTCCGGCTTCGATCTGCGTCGCCGTCATGCGAATGGGCCCCAACAGCGACGACTGGCGGTCGAAACGATACCCGCGCAGCCATGCAATGTCGTCAAGCGCCAGATAGAGGGCGTTGATCCCCTCGTCGCGGGCCGCATGTCCGGCCTTGCCGTGCGCCGTACAGTCCAGCACCACCAGTCCCCGTTCTCCGACGGCGGCCTGCATGCGGGTCGGCTCCCCCACCAGCGCCATGTCGATCGGCCCCAATACGGGCAGCAGCGCCCGCGAGCCGTGTTCGCCCATGCACTCCTCCTCGGCCGAAAGGGCCAGCACAAGGTTGAACGGCAACTCGACGTCATAATAGTGCAGAAACGTCTCCGTCAGGGCGACCACCGATCCGCCGGCATCGTTCGCCCCCAAACCGTAGAGACGGTCGCCCTCCCACGTTGCCGCGAAGGGTTCGCGCGTCCATGTCGCGGCCGGGCGCACCGTATCGTGATGCGAATTGAGCAGCAGTGTCGGCTTTGCGGGATCGAAATGTGCGCAACGCGCATGGAGGTTGTTATGGAGCCGTTCGGCCGTCACGCCGTGCGCGGCCAGATGGGCCGCGAGCAGATCGGCCGTGCGTCCCTCGTCGCGCGACACCGAAGGCGTCGCCACCAGACGCTCCAACAAGGCCACCGCCTCGTCCTGCAGCGTTTTCAGATCCATTTTCCGCATCTCTCCTTATTCCGTTTCTTTTTCGATTTCAACAGTCGATCACTCCGCAAGCGGCATCTTCCATCGCCATCCGGTCGGGCGCGCTCCCTGCATCGGCTCTACTTCCGGATCGTGGTGCCGCTCTCGGAGAGCAGTTCGTCGGCCCGCTTGATCACCACGCACGACACGCCGCCGTCGATGGCGCGGAACGCACCGTCGATCTTGGGCAGCATGCCCTTGTTGATGACACCTCCGGCCCGCAGCGCGGCATACGATTCGGGGGTGATCTCGGCGATGACGCTCGCCTCGTCCTCCACATCACGCAGCACGCCGCGCTTCTCGAAACAGAAGACCAGACGTGTCGGTGCGATGCGCGCCGCCGCAACAGCCACGGCCGAAGCCACGCTGTCGGCATTCGTATTGAGCAGCGTGCCATGCCCGTCGCAGGTGATGGCACAGAAGACGGGCGTCAGTCCCGCATCGAGCAGCGATGCAAGCAGATCGCTCCGCACGCCGTCGGGCGCGATGTCGCCCACATAGCCGTAATCGACCTCACCGACGGCACGGCGTACCGAGGTGATGGCATCGCCGTCGGCTCCCGACAATCCGATCGAACGGCATCCGGCCGCCGACAACGCCGCGACAAGCTGCTTGTTGACCAGTCCCGCATAGACCATCGTCACCACGTCGAGCGTCTGGCGATCGGTCACGCGCCGTCCGTCGATCATGAGGCTCTCGATCCCCAACTGCGCGGAGAGCCGCGTAGCGAGCTTGCCGCCGCCATGTATGAGGATCTTCGGACCCTCGAGTGCCGCGAAGTCCGCCACGAAACGGGCCGTCGCTTCGGGAGAGTCGATCACATTGCCGCCGATCTTTACGACCGTAATCATTCCGTTACTCTTTTGTGCCATCGTTTGCTGCTTCTCTCTTTCCAAACTGTTCGTCTTTTCCGTTACAGGTTCCCAGACTTTGGCTCTTCACCCATCTTCCGGTTGCACGTCCGCTGTCCGCCGCTCTTTCGGCGATCCAATACGTCCGCCATTTCGGAACATCGGCGGCTGAACCGCGACTCTTCCGTTTTCGTCCACCCCTTCCACTCTCCAAAACGTCAGGGGCGAGGGGTGGATGCACCGTGTGACAGATTTTCCGCCGCCCCCCCCGACTGCGTCAAAGCGATTCCAGCAGGCGTTTGAGCACCACCTGTGCCGAAATCTCGCGGTTGGCCGCTTCGAGAATCACCAGACTGCGCGGCGACTCGATCACCTCGTCCGTGACGATCATGTTGCGCCGCACGGGCAGGCAGTGCATGAAATAGGCGTTGTTCGTAAGCGCCATCTTCTCCGTATCGACCGTCCAGCTGCGGTCGCGGCTCAGCACCTTGCCGTAGTTGGGATCGGCATAGGCTGCCCAGTTCTTGGCATAGACGAAGTCGGCACCCTCCAGCGCCCGACGCTGGTCATACTCCACACGGGCGTTACCCACGAACCGCGGATCGAGCTCATAGCCTTCGGGATGGGTAATCACGAAGTCGTACCCCGCCGCATTCATCCACTCGGCAAAGGAGTTGGGCACGGCCTGCGGCAGCGCATTGGGATGCGGCGCCCAGGTCATCACCACCTTCGGACGCTCCCTGGTCTTGTACTCCTCGATGGTGATCAGATCGGCAAAGCTCTGCAACGGATGGCGCGTCGCGGCCTCCATCGAGAAGACCGGACGTCCCGAATAGCGGATGAACTGTTCGAGGACGCGCTCCTCGTAATCCTCGGCCTTGTTCTGGAAGCGTGCGAACGACCGCACGCCGATCAGATCGCAATAGGACCCCATCACGGGAATCGCTTCCAGCAGATGTTCGGCCTTGTCGCCGTCCATCACCACGCCGCGCTCGGTCTCCAGTTTCCAGGCGCCCTGATTGACATCGAGCACCATGACATTCATACCCAGATTCATTGCCGCCTTCTGCGTCGAGAGCCGTGTCCGCAGGCTGGAGTTGAAAAAGAGCATCAGCAGGGTCTTGTTGCGTCCCAGATGCTGACAGGCAAAACGGTCGCGTTTGACCTCCAAGGCTTCGGCTACTGCCGCTTTCAGATCGCCGATATCGGCGACACAGGTAAATTTCCGCATAATCGTATCGTTTGATTCGGGGACGCTCCCCCGCATTTCATATTTCATTTTCATTTCAAACCGGCCGTAACGCCGCGAATCGGGCCGGTTCCGGTCTTATTTTTCCAAGCTGCAGCGTCATAGCTCTCCGCACCCGGACAGAACAACCCTCTCGGGAGATACGGCCAATAAACGTGCGGGAACTCCGGCACTTCGCTCCAAGTCCGCCCGCGGGATTGATCTTCAAGGCAAAACCACCCTGCAGAACCGGTGCCGCCGGCAAAACTGCTCCACCAAACTCCGAAGCCGTTCAACGAAGGTATCGCCCTGCGCTTCGATCAATCCCTGCGCCGGAATTCCGCAGCACCGACACGTCGGCCAAAAGCTACTCCACCAAACTCCGGAACCGCTCGACGAAGGTATCGGCCTGCGCTTCAATCAACCCCGGCGCCGAAACTCCGCAGCACCGACACGCCGGCCAAAAGCTACTCCACCAGACTCCGGGACCGCTCGACGAAGGTATCGCTCTGCGCCTCGATCAACCCCGGCGCCGAAATTCCGCAGCACCGACACGCCGGCGAAAAGCTACTCCACCAGACTCCGGAGCCGCTCGACGAAGGTATCGGCCTGCGCCTCGCTCAATCCCAGCGCCGGCAGCAGACGCACCGTATGCGCTCCGGCACCGCCGGTGAAGGTGTGACGTTCGAAGACCAGCCGGCGGCGCAGCTCGGCGGCCGAACCCTCGACATCGAAGCCGATCATCAGACCGCGACCGCGCACATCATGCAGCGCCGGAATCTCGTGCAGACGTTCCATGAGATGTTCACCCACACGACGGGCATTCTCCACCAGCCCCTCTTCAGCCACCACATCCGCAACGGCAATCGCCGCCGCACAAGCCAGATGGTTGCCGCCGAAGGTGGTGCCCAGCATCCCCTTGCGGGCCTCGAACTGCGGTGCGATCAGCACTCCGCCGATCGGGAATCCGTTGCCCATGCCTTTGGCCATCGTGATCAGATCGGGACGGATGCCCGCCCACTGGTGGGCGAAGAACCGGCCCGAACGGCCGTAACCCGACTGTATCTCGTCGAGGATCAACACCGTTCCCGTCCGTTCGGTCACCTCGCGCAAGGCCTGCAGGAAGGCCGGTTCCGGACACCGGATTCCCGCCACTCCCTGAATGCCCTCGATGATCACGGCGGCAAACTCCCGCGAGGCGAGCTTCTGCTCGACAGCCTCGATATCGTTCAGCGGCACGAACTCCACATACTCCGTCGTATTGAACGGCGAACGGATTGCCGGATTGTCCGTCACCTCGACGGCACCCGACGTCCGGCCGTGAAAGGCGCCGCCGAAGGCCAGCACACGCGCCCGCCCCGTATGGAACGACGCCAGTTTCAAGGCATTCTCATTGGCTTCGGCGCCCGAATTACAGAGGAAAAGGCGGTAGTCGTCATAGTCCGACAACTTGCCCAGCTTGGCAGCGAGTTCATGCTGCAGCGAATTTTCCACCGAGTTGGAATAGAAACCCAGCCGTGCTACCTGCTCCGAAATCCGCTTCACATAGTGCGGATGGGCATGACCGATCGAGATGACGGCATGGCCGCCATAGAGATCGAGGTACTCCGTTCCGGCCGCATCATAAACGTAACTGCCGCGGCCCCGTACCGGTTCGACCGGATATAATGAATAGACATCGAATAACTCCATTGTCTTCTTTTGCTTTAATTTGATATTGAAAAACGAGAACGTATCCGAGGGAAGTTTCCGGTCCTTCTTACTCCTTCCCTTCCCTCTCTTTTGCGGCCCCTCTCTTTGCGGCCCCGGTTGTTGAAACCCGGATCCCGGGTTTCGATCCGTCGTTCCTTTTTCAGCCTTCCGCTCCACAACGCGACTTTCGGATCGTATCCTCAGGCTTTGGATCCTCCGTTCCGATCCTCCGCATCCTTACGTGCCGCGTGCGCAGGCTGCAACCCTCCCGTTGCAGCCACACATGCATGAGTGCCTTGCGGGATCACGCCTGCTCCGCCCCGTTTGCCCCCGTCCTCAGCCGGACGGCCCGTCCAGCCGAAGAGCCAGCCGGACGGATCAGAAAGCGCTCGCCTTGAGGTGCAACCCTTCGCGTTCGTCGAGACCGAACATCAGATTCATGTTCTGCACAGCCTGTCCCGACGCACCCTTGAGCAGATTGTCCACCACCGACACGATGTGAAGCTTGTTGCCGTACTTGGCCGGCTGCACCAACGCCTTGTTGGTATTGACCACCTGCTTGAGGTCGATCGGACGCTCCGACACGAACGTAAAGGCCGCATCGGCATAGTAGTCCCGATACAACGCCAGAGCCTCCTCCTGCGTCAGATCGCAATCCGTATAGACGCTGGCCAGAATGCCGCGTGCAAAATCGCCGCGCATCGGCACGAAGTTGATCTGCGGGGCATCGCCGCCCTGCATGGCCCCGAGCGTACGCCCGATCTCCAGCAGATGCTGATGCGTAAAGGCCTTGTAAACCGAGAGATTGTCGGTGCGCCAGCTGAAGTGCGTCGTGGCCGAAGGTTTCACCCCGGCGCCCGTCGAACCCGTCACGGCCGTCACATGCACCTCGTGACGCAACAGCCCGCGCGACGCCAGCGGCAGCAGTGCCAGCTGGATCGCCGTAGCGAAACAGCCGGGATTGGCCACACGCTGCGCACCCCGCAGCCGTTCGCGGTTCAGCTCGGGCAGTCCGTAAACGAATCCGCACGACTCGTCGCGGAAATCCTGCGCCAGGTCCACGATTCGCAGACCGGCCGGAATTTCGTTCGCTTCGAGGAACTTGCGGCTCTCGCCGTGTGCCGAGCAGAGAAACAGCAGGTCGATTGCCCGCAGGTCGTACTCCGCAGCGAAACGCAGATCCGTCTCGCCCGTCAGGCCGCCATGCACGTCGCACACGGCATTGCCGGCATTGCTTGCGCTGTGCACGAAGACGATCTCGGCAGCAGGATGGTTCACCAGCAGCCGCAGCAGCTCACCGGCCGTATAGCCGGCACCGCCGATGATGCCGATTCTCATTCCTCCTCCTTCCCGTTGCGTTTCTGTACGTTGTAGTAGATCTTCATCTGGTTGGCCAGAATCTTCGTGAAGCCCTTCACGTCATCGGCCGTCCACGCCTTGTTCACCTCGCCGTACTCGCCGAAATCGGTCTTCATCAGGTCAAAGGGCGAATCGACACCCACCAGCGTATAGCAGTAGGGACGCAGCGTCAGCTCGACCGTACCCGAGACGTTGCGCTGCGAGTGGTCGAGGAAGCGCTCGATGTCCCGCATCACGGGTTCGAGATACTGCGCCTCATGGAGGAACATCCCGTACCACGTCGAGAGCTGATCCTTCCAGTAGAGCTGCCACTTGGTCAGCGTATGTTTCTCAAGCATCTTGTGCGCGGAGATGATCAGCATCGGCGCGGCAGCCTCGAAGCCCACACGCCCCTTGATACCGATGATCGTATCGCCAATGTGCATGTCGCGGCCGATACCGTACTGCGAACCGATCGCCTCGACGGCGCGGATCGCCTCAACCTTGTCCGTATAAACCTTGCCGTCAACGGCCGTAATTTCGCCCTTCTCGAAGGTGATCTTCAGCGTCCGTTCGTCGTGTGCCGTCACCTGCGAAGGATAAGCCTCCTCGGGCAGCGTCTGCTCCGAATGCAGCGTCTCCTTGCCGCCGATCGACGTTCCCCAGAGTCCCTTGTTGATCGAATACTCCATCTTCTTGAAATCGGCCGTATAACCGTGTTTCTTGAGGTATTCGATCTCGTATTCGCGCGTCAGCGTCATGTCGCGCGTCGGCGTGAGGATGCCGATCTCCGGTGCGAGGATCTGGAACGTCAGGTCGAAACGCACCTGGTCGTTTCCGGCGCCCGTTGAACCGTGTGCCACATAGTCGGCACCGATCTTCTTGGCATATTCGATGATGGCGATGGCCTGGAAAATACGCTCCGAGCTTACCGAAATCGGGTAGGTGCCGTTGCGCAGGATGTTTCCGAAGACCATGTATCTGATACTCTTGGAATAATACTCCTGTTCGATGTTGAGTGCGACATGGCTCGCCGCACCCAGCCGATAGGCCTTCTCCTCGACCGTCTTCAACTCCTCGGCCGAAAAACCGCCCGTATTGGCGATGGCCGTATGGACCTCATAACCCTTCTCCTCCGAGAGATATTTCACACAAAACGAGGTGTCGAGACCTCCGCTGAATGCCAGTACAACCTTTTGCTTTTTCATCTTCGTATTCTTTTTTCTGATTTTACTTTGTTTTGAGGCTGAAGATCTTTTTCAGCCAGTTCCGGAACACCATGCGGTAGGGCATCAGCCGCGAATGCTTCTGTCGGGGCGCCTTCGGATCGTAAAGCATGCCCGTACAGAGGCACATGCGTCGATTGTTGCGCTGCAGGATATCGTAGTTGCAACACCCCTCGCAACCCTTCCAGAACGTTTCGTCTTCGGTCAACTCCGAGAAGGTCACGGGGACGTATCCCAGCCGGGAATTGAGCTTCATCACCGGCAGAGAGGTCGTAATACTGAAGATCTTGGCATACGGGAATCGTCGTCGGGCCAGTTCGAAAGTCTTCTCCTTGATCCGGGCCGCCAGACCCATGTGGCGGTATTCGGGTCGCACGATCAGACCTGAAGTTGCTACGTAATCGCCGTGCTCCCAGCACTCGATGTAGCTAAATCCGACGAGCCGTTCGCCATCGAGGGCGACCACGGCCTTGCCTCCGGTAATTTTCGAGGCAATGTACTCCGGCGAACGCTTGGCGATGCCGGTACCACGCTGCAATGCCGATTCATAGATCAGGCGGCAGATCTCCTCTGCATACTTCGCATGACTTGCATCGGCAAAGACCACGTGAATCGAATTCATTCCCATGTCTTGCTAAAAGGGTAAATAAAAAATAAAAAGTCTGTAACCAACCAACCGATTTCAGGTTATGCTTGCAAAGTTAAGGGAAATATCTGTAAATTGTCGCTTTCGGACTTGAAAATATCGTTTCGGGATGAAGATTCGGGGCGAAAGGGAAGGTATCCGGGCACCTTGAGAGCCGCATGAAGAACAGATTGTAAGGGCAGCAGACCGCACGCATACACACCTCTCGCCGTGTTTTTCGGCAGTCACGCACCTCGACACGCCATCAACGGCCGGCATTTGCGGCGATTTGTAATCACACGCTTCGTCATCTGCCAATTCCAAGATCCGAACGGCTCCGACTCCGAGGATCCGCGCCAACGCCCCGAACAATCCCCTGCAAGACAAGCCGCCCAACAGACAAGACTCCCCTGCCGCAAAGACATATCGCACCAACCGACGCTTTGCCTGAACAGCCCGCAGCGACAATGTTCCGGGACACCGACGACTCGGCGCACAGACAATCTGATAGATCACTAATCCGATACGCCAATGGCTCGAACAACGAATAATCCGCGGCGCCAATAACCCGAACAGCAATCGGACCGGCACCGTCAAACATCCAGCATCGCCATCAACACAGACGATGGCACGGAGAGCAAACGATCCAGCATTGTCAACAATACGGCCAATGCCCCTGAGAATGAATGATCCTGCTTTGCCAACAATACAGCCAATGCCCCCGAGAGTGAATGGTCCTGCTTTGCCAACAATACAGCCAATGCCCCCGAGAGTGAATGGTCCTGCTTTGCCAACAATACAGCCATGCCTCCAAGAGCAAACAATCCAGCATCGTCAACAATATGGCCTGTGCCCCCGAGGGCAAATGATCCGGAGCTGCCAACCATGCGAGCCCCGACCCACTGCCGTCCGCCGAAGACGGACGCATCCGGACGTACCGGAGGCCGGAACGGCCCCGTCAAAAACAAGCGGTACGCCATCAAAAACAAGGGCACCCCATGCAGGAAGGTGCCCCGATCACGCTGTTGCACAACCGCCCGGACGAGCGGTTTTCAAACCTCATTCAGTCAATGTACAGCCGCCTTTCGCTCAGGCCTCGACCAGCAGGGCCTCGACTTCGGCCCGTGTCGGCACGGAGGTCTGCGCCCCCATCCGTGTCACGGCAATGGCCGAAGCCGCCGTAGCGAAACGGGCCGCTTCGACAAGCGACCGGCCTTCGGAAAGCGCCACGGCCAGTGCTCCGTTGTAAACGTCCCCGGCAGCCGTCGTATCGACCGCCTCGACACGCCGCGCCGCCACCCGTTCGCAGACGGTCTCACCACAGATGAGCGAGCCCTCCGACCCGAGTGTGACCACCACATTCCGGACTCCGCGGCGCCGCAAGGCGTCGGCCGCATGCTTCGCATCGGCCGCATTGTTCACGGGCAGCCCCGTCAGACGGGCACATTCGTTGCGATTCGGAGTCAGCAGATAACAGCGGCGCAACAACTCGTCGGGCACCTCGGCGGCCGGCGCCGGATTGAGAATCACCTTCACGCCATGAGCCTGAGCGACCTCCGCCGCGCGACAAACGGTCGAGATCGGCACCTCAAGCTGCAACACGACAAAATCGGCCGCCGCGATCTCCGCTTCGGCGCGCTCCACATCCTCCACCGAAAGCCGGTCATTCGCACCGGGCGCCACCACGATTGAATTTTCAGCCGCCGCATCGACACAGATAAGCGCAACCCCCGAGGCCGCCTCGGCATCCCGCACCACGTGCCGTACATCCACCCCAGCCGCGACATAACCGGCCAGCGACTCCTCGCCGAAGGTATCGTTACCCACACGAGCCACGAATGTCACCTTGCCGCCGAGACGGGCTGCGGCGACCGCCTGATTGGCGCCCTTGCCACCGGCCGCCGTCATGAATTTGCCGCCCAGAATCGTTTCCCCCGGTGCGGGCATCCGTAAAACCTGTACCACCAGATCGGTGTTGGCGCTGCCGATCACTACGATTTTCCCCATATTTCCGTTCCGTTTAATTCCTTTTGTTCCGTTTGCCGCGTCCGACTGCTGCGGCTCCGGCGCATTTTGACGCTGCCGGCCAACTTTCCGCCGTCGCCCGACACTCCTCTGTCCGGGCCATTTTATTTAACTCATCCGTTTGAATTCACTTCCCATCCGAACTTCTTTTCTCCTGCCTCCCGATCCGAGCTCCGTCCTTTCGGTCTGAGGGCCTGCCTTTCAGCCCGAATTTCTACCTTTTTCTCTGTCTGAACTTCCGTCTTTCTGCGCGAACTTTTGCCCCCCCTGAGGCAGAGTCTCTGTCTTCCGGTATGATCTTCGCTCTCCCGGTTCGGTCCGAGACCTTGTCTTTCGGCCCGAAACTCGGGGTCCAGCCCCCGGTCGGCTCTTTCCTCTCGAGCCTGCTTTCTGCCACTTATCGATTCAAACTCCGGGACCTCTTTCCCGGCCTAAGTCTCTGTCCGACCAAACCGAGCACCTGTCCTCATCCATCCGGCTCCTTCCGTTCAACCCAAGCCTCGGCAGCCTTTCTCCCGTCTTACGGTCCAGACCGCCTTCTCCTCCTGCTCTGCCTGAACTCCTCCGCCTCCTTTTCTCCTGTTTCTCCTGTCCCCCGGTCTGAACTCTCCCGGGTGCGTTCTCCCCCCCCGACAACCGGGCGACCCACAGCCCGGAGGCTATCCATCCGTTATTCGCACGAACGGTCTTCCACCAGCTTCCGGCACCACCTCAAAGCCTGCCGGAAGATCCGACACCGCCGTCGAATGCTCTCCTCCGACAAAGAAGCCCTCCACCGGCGCACAAGGCTACGCAAACGTTTGCGCAATCCTGACAAAAATAAAACATAAATTGTAAAAAAACAAAACGCCACATCCGTTTTTCGCACTTTTTTTTAACTTTGTGCAAAATAATCCTTCGACATGTTCAAAGAGACGCTCGTCAGCATCGCGGAACGCACCGGTTTCTCCGTATCGACCGTATCGCGCGTTCTGAGCGGCCAGGCCGCCAAATACCGTATCAGCGACAAAACGGTCGCACTCATCAGGAAGGAGGCCGAACGCTGCAACTTTACCCCGAGTCTGCTTGCCAAGGGGTTGCGAACAAGTCGGACAAATACGCTGGGACTTCTGGTGCCGAGCATCGACAACCCCTATTTCGCACATGTCGCCAGCATCATCGTGGAGAAGGCCCGCACGCACGGATATACGGTGATCCTTATCGATACGAGCGAAGACGAACGCAACGAACAGGAGGGTGTGCGCTCGCTCGTCTCACGCAAGGTTGACGGGATCCTGATTGCACCGGCCGGCGGCGACCCCTCGTTCCTCGAATCGGTGGCGCAACAGACTCCCGTCGTCTGCATAGACCGCTATTTTGCCCGGACGACACTCCCATACGTCGTTACGGACAATTTCCAGGGTGGCCGCGAAGGCACGCAATACCTCATCGACCACGGTCATGAACGCATTCTCTGCATCCAGGGCGTACGCCATTCGATGCCTTCGACCGAACGTGTCGCGGGCTACCGCCAGGCTCTCGCCGAGAACGGGATCAAACAATGGGCCCAGGTCGTGGGCGACGGATTCTCGATCCGCAACGGCTACGAACAGACCCTGCGGGCCCTGCATGTGCGGCGGCGTCCCACGGCAATCTTCGCCCTGAGCAATACCATTCTGCTCGGGTCGCTCAAGGCGATCCGCGAATTGCGGCTGCGGATCCCGGAGGACATCTCGCTGCTGTCGTTCGACAACTATGAATACCTCGACTACCTCGACCCTGCCATCACCCGCATCAGCCAGCCGAGTGCCGAAATCGGGACGCAGGCCATGGAGATCCTTTTGCGGCGTATGAACGGCGACACGTCGGAAAGAGATCAACTGCGATTGGCGCCGTCGCTCGTTGCCTGCCGCTCGGTCAAACGGCTGGAGCACTAAAGGAGAGGGCATGGCAAGATGCCGCCGGCGCTCTTCCACTCCGCGGGCAAGATTCCTCGATAATGGAGAAGGGAGGGGCGCGATAGACCGCCACAAGCCGACCTGTTGTACTGAAGCACAACAAACCGGCTGGAAACGTTTAATCACAACAAACCGCCGGACCCGCAGGGGCGGCCGCACGAAAGAGCGCAAGACACACAAGATAAACAGAACAGATTATTGTTACCAATACAAAACGAACCCGAACCATGAAAACATCCAAACTCGGATCCGCACTGCTGCTGGGCGCTGCTGCGGTTCCCGCGATGACCGCAGTCTCCTGTGACGGAGACAAGAGCCCGCAACGCAAGCCCAATGTCATCTTCATCCTGATGGACGATGCCGGATACGGTGATTTCGGCTGCTACGGACAGACACGCATCGAAACGCCCCACATCGATTCGCTGGCGGCCCGGGGCATCCGGTTTACAAACATGTACGCGGCCGCACCGCTCTCGTCGCCTTCACGCTGCGGGCTGCTCACCGGCATGCACATGGGACACGCCCAGGTCCGCTCCAACGACGAACTGGAACAACGCGGCGACATCTGGAACCACGAAGCCATGCTGCGCGACTCGTCGCTCGAGGGCGAGGCCCCGATGAAGGCGGGAACGCGGACCCTCGGCACGGAGATGCAGCGCGGCGGCTACCGCACGGCAATGATCGGCAAATGGGGTCTGGGAGGTCCGACGTCGGAAAGCACCCCCAACAAGATGGGTTTCGATGAATATTTCGGATACCTCTGCCAGCGGCAGGCACACTGCTACTATCCGCCGTTCCTGTGGGAGAATGACCATCGGGTCTATCTGGACAACAAGCTGCTGCCGCCCAACACGCCGCTCGATGCAGGAGCCGATCCCCGTGACCCGCACAGCTACGACAAATATACGCAGAAGCAATACAGTCCCGACCTGATGTACGAACGGGTTCTGCGGTTCGTCAATGAAAACCGCGATCAGCCCTTCTTCCTGATGTGGACTACCACCATTCCCCACAGTCCGATGCAGGCGCCCGACGAGATGGTGCAATATTACGTCGAAAAGTTCGGGGATGAAGAACCGATCGAGGGCAAGAAATATTTTCCGTCGCGCTGGCCGCACGCCACCTATGCCGCAATGATCTCCTACTTCGACCGCCAGGTGGGCGGACTGGTTGCCGAACTCAAGCGTCTCGGCATCTGGGACGATACCATCATCATCTTCACGAGCGACAACGGACCCGCATCGAACTCCTGCTCCTCGACCGAATGGTTCCAGAGTGCGCACCCCTTCCGCAGCGGAAAGGGCTGGGGCAAGTCGTCGCTGCACGAGGGCGGGATCCGCATGCCCTTTATCGTGACCTGGGGCGACCGCATTGCTCCGCATGTCAACGACCACATCGGCTACTTCCCCGACATGATGCCCACCTTGTGCGACATTGCGGGGATCGACACCCCGCCGACCGACGGCATCTCGATCTGGCCCACCATCCGCGGCGACGAAAAGCGGCAGCAGGAGCATGAATATCTCTATTGGGAGTTCCCGCGCGGAGACGGATGGGTTGCCGTACGATGGGGCGACTGGAAAGGTTTGTTGCGCGAGGCTTCGACGGGCAATACGCGGATGGAGCTGTACGACGTGAAGAACGACCTGCTGGAGGAACATGACGTCGCAGCCGATCACCCCGACATCGTCGCCCGGATGTGGGAGTTCATCCGCGCATCGCATACGGATATCGGGAATCCCCTTTTCCAGACCACGATTACGATCCCGGAAAAGATCGATTGAGCCCGCTCCGAATGGTTGCTCCACCGCTTCGGAGAGATCGAGGACCTCAGCACCCGGTTTCCACTCCGCCGGTCATGCCGTACAGCCGAAGAACCGAACCGGGTCGAGAAAGCGCACCCGAAGCGGATCGAGAAAACGCAACCGGAGCATATCGGGAAGGGGCATCGCCGACATCCGGAGAGTCGCATCGGGACGAGAGCGCCAGGAGCCGTCCAGAGCCGCACAGAGCCGCACAGAGCCGCACAGAGCCGCCAGGATGTCTCCCGGCAAGAACACTCCGGTGATACAGACAACCTGATTGTGCAGACAACCTGATTGTGCGGCATGCAGGAAGCCAATGAGAGGATGGGTCGGCAAGGTGTGCAGGCCGGGAAAACCTGCACGGCAAACGTCCGATCCGCCAGACATGCACACTTCCGGAGAGGGTGCGTCATGCGACCTGCCGGATACGGCGGACCGAAACAGCGGAAACGCCTGTGATGCCGGCAGCACGATACGGAGGTGGATGGAAAACTGCGGAATCGGAAGAAATCTGACGGAATGACAACCGACAAGTTTCTTCCGATTCATTTTTATGCTATCTTTGTTACGGAATGCCGGCCGAATCCGTGCTCTCCCCGCGGGGAAGGGTGCACGACGCATGCGACGGCCTCCCGAAACACGAGATCCGACAAATCATGCAAGAAGAGATCCTCTCCTACCAGCAATACGTACGACCGCTCTACGTCATGGCCAAACCGGCCGGTGCCCGCTGCAATCTGCGCTGCACCTATTGTTATTATCTCGAAAAGAGCCACCTCTACCCACAGGGCAAACAGCTCATGAGCGATGAACTGCTCGAACGGTTCATCCGCGACTACATCGCGGCGCAACCCGGCCCGGAGGTGCTGTTTACCTGGCACGGCGGGGAGACGCTGCTGCGCTCACGCGCCTTCTACGAACGGGTCATCGCCCTGCAGCGGCTTTACGGTGCCGGCCGCATGATCGCAAACAGCATCCAGACAAACGGCGTCCTGCTCGACGATGCCTGGTGCACCTTCTTCCGCGAAAACGGCTGGCTGGTGGGAATCTCGATCGACGGACCGCGCGAGGGACATGACCGCTATCGGCGCGACCTGCACGACGGCCCGACCTTCGACGCGGTCATGCGCGGCATCGCACTGCTGCAAAAACACAACGTCGAATGGAACGCCCTGGCGGTCGTTAATCGGCACAATGCCGACGATCCCGTCGGTTTTTACCGCTTCTTCCGCGACATCGGATGCCGCTACCTGCAGTTTACACCCGTTGTGGAACGTCTGCTGCCGCACGACGACGGACGTCAGCTTGCCGCAGCGTCCGAAACCGGCGCGGCGCTGGCTCCATTCTCCGTAACGCCCGAACAATGGGGACGGTTCACCTGCGCGGTATTCGACGAATGGATCCGGAAGGATGTAGGCAGCATCTTCGTACAGCTGTTCGATGCCACGCTCGCCAACTGGGTCGGTGAAGCCCCGGGCGTCTGCACGCTCTCGAAGAGTTGCGGTCATGCCGGGGCAATGGAGTTCAAC
Organism: uncultured Alistipes sp.; assembly: GCA_944322375.1. Lineage (GTDB taxonomy): Bacteria > Bacteroidota > Bacteroidia > Bacteroidales > Rikenellaceae > Alistipes. The sequence goes on along the minus strand of CALUOX010000012.1, from coordinate 4,385 downwards.
GGAGATCTCTATGCCTGCGACCACTTCGTATTCCCGGAATACCGGTTGGGCAATATCCTCGAGACCCCGCTCGAAGAGTTGATGCGCAGCCCGCGCCAGACGGCCTTCGGCGATGCCAAACTCCGCGCCCTGCCGGCACAGTGCCGCCGCTGCCGCTACCTGTTTGCCTGCAACGGCGAGTGTCCCCGCAACCGTTTCGAACGCACGCGAGAGGGAGAAGGCGGTCTCAACTATCTCTGCAAGGGCTATCTTCGTTTTTTCCGGCATGTCGAACCCTACATGGATTTCATGCGCGGGGAGTTGATGCACCACCGCGCGCCCGCCAACGTCATGGTCTGGGCGGAGAAACGTCGTCACAACACCCGCTGAGCGACCGGCGCCACCCAATTTTCGCCCGCAGGTTCTTCATCCGCAGACTTCGCCCGCAGCGTTTCATCCGACGGTCTGTGTCCCGCCGATCTGCACCCGTCACACAGCCTTTCACCTGACTATTTTCACTCAGTTTAATTCTTCCACCCGCCTTTCACACTTCGATTCACACCGGCGTCATATCACCCCACAACCTTTCTCTTGTCTATTTTCACGCTGCGTATTTCGTCCGGCCACTCCTCAACCACCGATCTCTATCCGTCCGTTTTTCCCGCAGACTTCCACCCCGCCCATTTGCAAACAAAGTTCCATCCGCCGACTTCGCCCGCAGCGTTTCATCTGACGGTCTGTGTTCCGCCGGCCTGCACCCGCCATACAGCCTTTCACCTGACTATTTTCACTCAGTTTAATTCTTCCACCCGCCTTTCACACTTCGATTCACACCGGCGTCATATCACCCCACAACCTTTCTCTTGTCTATTTTCACGCTGCATATTTCGTCCGGCCGCTCCTCAACCACCGATCTCCATCCGTTTGTTTTTTCCCGCAGACTTCCACCCCGCCCATTTGCACACAAAATTTCATCCGACGGTTCCATCCCGCCCGTTTTTCACTCACCGATTTTCCCGTTTTCCGACCTGCACCCTCCGCACAGCCTTACACCCATCTATTCTCGCTCCGTCTGTTTCATCCCGTCCGTTTTCCCTCCGCCGGGCTTCCCGCACGTGAACGACGAACCGCCTTCGCGGGGAAATCGATGCGGCACACCCATCTCAAAACGATTCGAAAGAAAACCGCTCCGGAAACGAAAAAGATCGAACACCTCATTTGTGAAATCGAAGAAAAGCGTTACCTTTGTGAAGAAAGGAAAAGCTTCTTCACAAATTAACAAATAACCTGAATTGAAACAAATGAAAGCTATTCGACTGATGGCACTGGCCATCTGCGCCGTTGCGGCACTCGATGTTGCCGCACAGGAACAGGAGATCCGCCTCTTCTCACACCGGGGCGGCCGCATGGAACACGATGAAAACACACTCTCGGCATTTCAGGCAAGCTACGATGCCGGATACCGCGGATTTGAAACGGACATTCGCATGACGGCCGACGGTGCGCTCGTCGTCACGCACGACAGCTCGCTCGAACGGACCACCAACGGCTCCGGAACCGTCGAGGAGAAGACCGAAGCCGAGATCCGGAAACTCAACACAAAACAGGGAAACAAGATGATGTTCCTCGACGAGCTGCTGGAGTTTCTCAAGGGTAAGAAGGGTCTTTACGTCGAATTCGAGATGAAGACCAAACCCGAGAAGCTCTATCCCGAAGCCCGGCTTCACGAATACTGCGACAAACTCTACAAGGCGGTAAAGGCCATCCAGCCCGAAGATGCGCTCTTTGTCTTCACGTCGAGCGACTGTCGCGCCCTTCGTTACCTGCAGGCAACCTACCCGGGAGTCGATCTGCTGCTCATCACCTCGAAGCCCTGCAACGACGAGACGATCGATCTCTGCAAGGCCATGGGAATCGACCGCATGGGTGCAACGATGGACGGAACGAGCCGCAAGGCGGTGAAAAAGGCCCATAAAGAGGGGCTGATCGTCAGCCTATGGCCCGGACAATCGGTCGAGGACTTTATGCTGGGAGCCTACCTCGGATGCGACTACATGTGTACCGACGTCCCCATCAAGGTCAAGAACTACCTGGCGGAGAAGGCCCCCTGGATCAAGGTGAAATATTGATCCCCACGCGGCAGCCACAGACCGCCCGATTCAGCGGGACGGGTCTGAACGGATAACTCCGGCACAACGGACAAAGGGAACGGATCTGCTCCGTTCCCTTTTTTCATGTTTCATGGCCGGCGAACATCGAAGCCGCCAGCCATCCCCGCAGCTCCGAGGGTCCGAAACCGAGAGTCCGACTCCGAGGGTTCAGCTCCGCATCACGGACAGGACGAGCCTCCCCATCGAGGGATGCGGAGAGAAGAGCGAGGAGAAACGGTCCCGATCCATAAACGGAGCGTTCTCCAAAGGCCCGATCCGGACCCTCGGAGAACGCTCCGCCGTTCTGTCGGCAGGATGAAACCCGACCGACAGCAGTTGTCCGCGCACTGCTATTTTGTCGCAGGCGCAGCAGCCTCTTCGGTTGTTTTCACCGAATCGGCCGCCGGTACCGGCTGCGCCGGTGTCAACTCCTCCGCGGGAACACTCGCGGCTGCCGTCCCCTTGAAAACAAGCAATTTACGTCCGTCATCGAACAGCGTCAGCACGTCGCCGTCGATCTTGTAGGAGTCGGCCTCTTCCAGCAACTTCGTGAAGCGATTCTCCAGATCGAGATTCGGACAGGCCATCATCGTTGCGGCCAGACGCTCGATATCCACCCCATCCTCCGCGGTCAGGACGTAAGGGCCGAAAAGGCGATTGCAGGCGCCGGCACCGTAAACCATCTTCTTCTCCGCATCGAACGTAATGTTGAACGTATCGGCTTCGGCCGAGAATGCCGGATTGGCCGTACCCTCCATCTCGGTCAACTTCCACTGCGTACCCTCCAGCGGAAGGCACTGCTTCGAACTTTCGCAGGCCGACATCAGCAACAATGCCGCAGCTGCACACAGAAACTGTTTCATCTTCGTATTCAATTTATCCGAATTAAACTTCTCTTCAAGAAGAATGCCGGAAGCGGACAAATACTGCATCCGCTTCCGGCATTTCTTCCGATATAATCAATCAGCCCCGGTCAAACGCTGAGGCATCGACCGATCAATACTCCATCTTGGCCAGACGCTGATAGCCGGCATAACGCCATTTGGCATTCTCCTCGGCGGCCTTGAACAACTCGCCCGCCTCGGCCGGGAAGGTCTTCAGCAGCGACGTGTAACGCACCTCCTTCATCAGGAACTCCTGGAACTTCGACCAGTCGGGCTCCTTCGAATCGAGTACAAACGGATTCTTGCCCTGCTCGGCCAGTTGCGGATTGTAGTGCCACAGGTGCCAGTAGCCGCAGGCTACGGCCTCCTTGCCGACGGTCTGCGTGCGCGTCATGCCGCCCTTGATACCGTGGTTGATACACGGTGCATAGGCGATGATGAGCGACGGACCCGGATAGGCTTCGGCCTCCTTCAGCACGTTGAAGAGCTGCATCTGCGAGGCGCCGATCGAAACCTGTGCCACATAGACATATCCATAGGTCATGGCCATCGCGCCGATATCCTTCTTGCGGATACGCTTGCCGCTCGACGCGAACTTTGCGACGGCACCGATAGGCGTCGCCTTCGACGACTGTCCGCCCGTATTGGAGTACACCTCCGTATCGATGATGAGGATATTGACATCCTGGCCCGACGCAATCACATGATCCACACCGCCGTAACCGATATCGTATCCCCAGCCGTCGCCGCCGATGATCCACTGCGACTTCTTGACCAGCAGGTCCTTCATCGAGAGAATCTCACGGCAGGTATCGCAGCCGCAGGCCTCCATGAGCGGGATCAGGCGAGCCGTCACCTCGGCCGAACGGGCCGACGAACCACGAGCTTCAATCCACTCCTTCATGACACCCTTCAGCTCTTCGGAGCACTGTGCGCACTCGGCGATCGCATGCTCCATGAGGTGCTGGATGCGGTCACGCTGCTTCTCGACACCGAGATGCATGCCCAGACCGAACTCCTCATTGTCCTCGAAGAGCGAATTGGCCCAGGCCGGACCCTGACCCTTCGCATTGGTGCAGTAGGGCGTCGAGGGTGCCGAACCCGAGTAGATCGACGTACAGCCCGTAGCATTGGCAACCATCATCTTGTCGCCGAAGAGCTGCGTGATCGCCTTGATATAGGGGGTCTCGCCGCAGCCGGCGCAGGCGCCCGAGAACTCGAACAGCGGCTGCGAGAACTGGAGGTTCTTGACCGAACGGGTCTTGTCAACCGCATCCTCCTTGTAACCGACCTTCGTGGTGCAGTAGGTCCAGTTCTCCTGCTGCGGGAGCTGTGTCTCCAGCGGTTTCATTACCAGCGCCTTGTTCTTGGC
>CALUOX010000011.1 GCA_944322375.1 uncultured Alistipes sp. | reverse complement strand
GCGGAAGACGAGGCTCAAACTCGCGACCCTTAGCTTGGAAGGCTAATGCTCTATCAACTGAGCTACTTCCGCAAAAATATACCGTATCAGAGTCCACCTTTCCTCATTTCGACGGTTTCCGTCACACAGCGACGGGGGATCGTCAGCATTGAGGTTTTCGCATCCTCCAACCGGCACGCTCTTCAATTCAAGTGGGAAGAGATGGATTCGAACCACCGAAGGCGTACGCCAGCAGATTTACAGTCTGCCCCATTTGGCCACTCTGGTATCTTCCCCTGTAGGTTTCCGATGTTGAGCCGATGGAGGGATTCGAACCCACGACCTGCTGATTACAAATCAGCTGCTCTGACCGGCTGAGCTACATCGGCGTTAACCGTTTTGGATTGCAAAGATAAGAAGAATATTCCGAACGTCCAAATTTGCATCCGGATTTTTTCATCTTCCTCTCTTTCTCAAAGAACCTTGTCTCAACGGATTTCCCGATCCGCGGGAAATCGAGTGCAAAGATAAAATAGTTTTGCGAATTAAAAAAATAGTCGGTCTCTTTTTTTCCGGAAAATGCATAAATCTTGACTCCTATTATAATATATGGTATTTTTGCGGCATGAAAGTCTGCGAACTTTTTACGAACGTCACCATGCGCGAGCTGTGCCGGAGCGATGCAGGGGAGATCTTTTCGGTCATCGACGCCGAACGGGGCTACCTGGGACGCTGGCTGCCCTTCGTACAGTTTACCCGCACGGCGGCCGATTCGCAACGATATGTGGATTCGGTGCTGGACGCAGCCTACCGCGAAGCGGTGTTCACCCTCCGCGAGCGGGAACTTCTCATCGGCCTGATCGGCTTCAAGGATACGGATCCCTTCGCCCGCACCACCGAGATCGGTTACTGGTTGCGCGAAGCCTGGCAGGGTCGCGGAATCGTCACCCGCGCGGTTGACCGGCTCTGCCGCATGGCGCACGACGAGATGGGTCTGTACAGCGTCACGATCAAGTGTGCGACGGGGAATCTTCCGAGCAACCGGATTCCGCAGCGGCTCGGATTTCGGCTCGATCACGTGGAACGGCGTGCCGAGCTGCTGGAGGACGGACACTATGTCGATGCAAACGTTTATGTCAAGGAGCTGTGAGCATCGGACCGTCCGTTGCAAACGACAGGACGACACGACGACACCTTATAACATATTATATTATAGAGACAACTGATGAATCACGACAATCTATCGGAACTGTTCCCCGTCGTCGATGAGACGGGCCGGGTTATCGGTCACGCCACGCGCGGCGAGTGCCACAACGGCTCGCGGCTGCTGCATCCGGTCGTACACCTGCACCTGTTCAACAGCCGGGGCGAACTCTATCTTCAGAAACGCCCCGCGTGGAAGGACATCCAGCCGGGACGCTGGGACACGGCCGTCGGCGGACACGTCGATTACGGCGAGACGCCCGACGAAGCCCTGCGGCGCGAAGTGCGCGAAGAGCTGGGCGTCACCGACTTCACGCCGGAACGCATCACACAGTATGTTTTCGACTCGGATCGGGAACGGGAACTGGTCTATGTGAACCGTACGACCTACGACGGTCCCGTCACGCCGAGCGACGAGACCGACGGCGGACGTTTCTGGAGTCTCGACGAGATTCGCCGCACACTGGGCAAGGGGATCTTCACGCCCAACTTCGAGAGCGAATTCCGCCGTGTCTTCCTATCGCGTGACGGGATCGCCCAGACAGAAGATCTTCCCCTCGATAAACGTGATCCACAAACGGTTGCGGCCATCGACGAGGAAGTCGTTGGCGGCCGATGAGGCGAACTTTTCGGTCCACAGCCACTCGCCGTTTTCCCGCACGGCAGCCACGCACCCCGTTCGATTGGCCAGATAAGCCACACCCTCCCGCACCTCGACGGGACACGGATTGTGGTCATAACCCCAACCCGCATCGACAACCCACGACTCGGTATAGCGGTCCGGAGCAGACGCCACCGCCAACAGTTCGCCATCCATCGTCTTTGCATACACCTTGCTCCGGTCGCTGCTCACGCCGGTCGTTTCACGGACCTTGCGCTGTTTGACACGCCAGATCTCGCGCCCCGTGCGGAGGTCGAGAGCCGTCATGTAACGGTCCGGCGCAACGATGAAGAGCCGGTCGCCGACGATTCGCGGCACGATATGCCCGGGAGAATAGAGTTTCTGGGCGTTGCCGTTGTTCCACTTCCAGCACAAACTACCCGTTGCGGCATCGAGACAGTAGAGGTTCGTATCCCATGCGCCGAAGACGACCCGACCATCGGCGACGGCCGGACGTCCCTGCGGCTGTCCTTCGCCAAAACGGAACCGCCACGCCACACGGCCCGACCGGAGATCGATCTTGGCCATGCAGCCGCTTCCGAGCCCCATGTAGAGCCACGAACCGTCGATCACACCGTCACCGATGACGGGTGTTTTGCAACGGATGCGCCACAAACGGCGTCCCGTCGCGGCATCAAGCCCCCACACGGCACCTGCGGCATCACCGGCCACAACGACACCGTCGCCGTACAGCGGGGTCGAATAGACGGCGTTGTCGAACTGCCGGCGCCACACTTCGCGACGATTTCTGACGTCATAGGCCTTCAGCAGGCCGAGCGACGTTCCGTAATAGATCGTATCGCCGGCCACGGCGACACCCGTATAGATCGACGCCTCATCCTCCACGACCAGCTGCGCGCCGGTCACGGCATACGACGTTTTTGCGGGCAGCGGATCGCAGGGCAGTTCACCCAACTCCGGCGAGTACCCCTGACGGATTGCGAAAGCCAGACGTGCGGCCTCGCCCAGCGGTTTTTCATAAAGTGCCACCGAATCGTCCCAGACCCGCACAAGATTGTACCCGACACGTGCCGCACCTTTGCGTTTGCCGTCGATGAGTGCACGCCCCATCAGTCCGGGTATCGAATCGAAATTACAGAGCTTGAGCGTATGGTAATGGCCGCACAGATCGAACCGCACACCGTAGCGGCACAACAGCGAAGTCACCTCCAGGCGGTTCGTCACGTCGTTCGTAAGCGGATAGTGACAGAAGGCAACGATCCGTTCATCGGGGCGGGCCGCCTGCATCTGCTCCTCGATCCACTGCAGATCCTCACGCCGCACCGAACCGTCGGCCATCTTCATGTAGGGGCCTGCGGCAAATCCCACGAAGAGATAGCGGCCGGCACGGAAGGCGACACGGCCGTCGTTGCCGAAACACTTTCCGAAGGTCGTACAGGCACTCTCGGACCAGGTTGTTTCGTGGTTGCCCGGCACGACGTAACAAGGTTTGCGCAAACGTTTGAGAATTCCGCGGACACATTTCAGTTCGGCATCGCTGCCCATGTTGCACAGGTCGCCCGTCACGACGACAAAATCGCACGCCGAAGCGTTGATCTCCCGAACCGCCGCGCGCAGCAGGGAGTCGGACTCCCCGCCGGGCGTCACATGGACATCGGTCAGAAAGGCGAAGCGCAGCTCCGATGCATCGGGCAGGATATGTTGCGGCGCACGCCGGGCCTGCAACTCCGCGATCGCGAGCAAGGCGGCTCCCAACAGAAGAAGAATTCGTTTCATGGAGTATTTTTTGACACGGCAAGATAACGATTTTCGGGCGGACGGCCAACAGCCGTACAAAAAAAAGCGGCGCCTCCCGCAGGAGGAACCGCCTTTCACCCCACATACAAAGATTTGAACCTGTTGTCCTTACAGTCCGAAGGCCTCCTTGAGCTCCTGCATCTCCGCATCGCTCATACCCGTCGGGACGAATCCCATCGAGCGGGCCGATTCATAGATTCTGGCCGATTTGGAGAGCACGTCGATCTGGTCGAACGCCTCGATCAGGTCGGTACCGACAGCCAGAGCGCCATGCTTGGTCCACATGACCACATCATACTCGTCGAGCAGGTCGATCGTCCGGTCGGCCAGCAGCTGCGAACCGGGCAGCGTATAGGGAACGATACCCAACCCCTTGGGGCAGAAGGCCCGGGTCTCGGGGATCATGCTCCACAGCAGACGGGTCAGCACATCCTTGTCCAGGAAGGCGGGATTGTGCGTCATGGCGATCAACTCGATGGGATGCGTATGCACCACGGCACGTTCGGGACGCCCCACCCCCGCCAGATAGTCGTGGATCGAGAGGTGTGCCGGCAGCTCGGAGGTCGGACGCACGGCCTCATCGGCCACGATCTCATACGAAGCACCGTCGGCCGCCACACGGATCAGCGCAATGTTTTCCAGCGGCCGCGAAGCCACATAACGCATGCGGCGGCCGGTACCCGTCACCAGGAAGCATCCGCCTGCAATATGCGGCAATGCCTTCGGCAAGACATACGGACCGTCGAGCGCCGGCAGTGCGGCGGCCTCGGCGGCACAAAGCTCCGTGACATTGATCGAGATATTTCCGCCGTTGCGCTCGGCCCAGCCGCGTTCCCACAGGTAGCCGGCCACTTCGGCGATGACCTCCACACGGAGGTCGAGTTCCTTGTTATCGATTCGTTTCATTGTTTCAAACGTTATTTGACAAGTTGCGGATATACCGTCGAGAAGATCAGGATCAACAGCCCGATGACCAACACCGCCGCCGTGCGCCGGTCCACGCCGCGCCACTCACGCAGCCAGATTCCCCACAGATTGCTGAAGAGGACATTGAGCGACATGAGAATGCTCCACGAAAAGGCCGTCATCAGGGGCGACGAGGTGAAGAAACTCTTGCCCATACCCAGTCCGAAGAACTGCGAATACCACAGCACGCCGGCCAGTGCACAGAACAACACGTTGTTGATCCACGTTCTCGCCGGCACCGAGAAGTAATCGCGGCCGGTATGGTTGCGGAGATTGCAGAAGATGCAATAGGCGGCATTCGTGACGAAACCGCCCAGCGTCACGAGCAGAATCACGGGATTCAGCGCGAAGAGTTCCCGGGCGCCGGCGGCAACGGCCGCGGCGTGGATTGCTGCACCGCTTTCGAGACCCAGACTGAAGCAGGCGCTCATGGCCCCGGCCAGCAACGCCACCAGCAGACCTTTGGTCAAGGCGAAGTCCTTGATTGCGGCCCGCCGCTCCTCCTCGCTGAGCAGCCGCGAACGCAGCGAACCGGCATAGCCGATCACGGCGATACCGGCGAGCGTGATGCAGACACCCAGCAGCAGCGCCAACCCTTCGCCCCGGAAGAGATTCTGACCGGCCAGCAACGCGGGGAAGAGCGTACCGAAGGCGGCACAGGTACCCAAGGCGATGGATTGACCGAGAGCGACACCCAGATAACGCATCGAAAGTCCGAAGGTCAAACCGCCGACACCCCACAGCACACCGTAGAGAACCGACTGCCAGGCCCCTCCGGCTTACCACAACTGCCCCAATGTCGTACCTTCCGGGAGTGCGAGCAACGCCCCCAGCCACGGAAAGACGATCCACGCGAAGATCCCCTGCACGAGCCAGAAGCTCTCCCACGACCAGTCGCGCACCTTGCGGATCGGGACATACGAACTCGACTGCCCGAAGCTGCCGATGGCGATAATCAGAAGTCCTGCAATAATTTCCATAATCCAAAATCGAGGTAAGGCGATCTCCGCGCAACGGATTCAGCGCGAGCCGTCGGTTGCAACAACCGACGGTCCGCATCCGATACACGGGCCGCTGATCCGAATAAATTATCGTTTGGAGGTTACCTCCGCCTCATACCGCTCCACGTCGGGGATGAACTCCTCGCCGACAGGAACATCGTTGCGCAGGCAGAACATGTCCCAAACGGCGTTCCAGGGCAGCGACTTCGACTCTTCGAGCAGCGCCAGCCGCTCGAAGCCCTGATCGGCGGCCTCGCAGGCACGCAGTTTGTCCAGCGGTTCGAGCAGCGCCTGCATCAGGCATTTCTGCGTTGCCCGTGCACCGACGACATAGGCGCCGATACGGTTGATCGAGGCATCGAAATAGTCCAGACCGATATGTACGCGATCCAGCGCATCACAACGCACGATCTCCTTGGCCAGTTCGAGTGTATCGTCGTTCATGATGGTCACATGGTCCGAATCCCAGCGTACGGGACGCGACACATGGAGCATCACCTCCGGCGTGAAGAGCAGCAACGACGAAAGTTTGTCGGCCACCAGCTCCGTCGGATGGAAGTGTCCCGTATCGAGCGTCACGATCTTCCCGCGACTCGTCGCATAGGCGATATAGAAATCGTTGCTGCCCACCGTGTAGCTCTCCAGCCCGATCCCGAAGACCTTCGATTCGACACAATCCTTCATGTGTTCGTACTTCCGCTCGAAAATCCGGTCCAGCGAATCGCGCAACAGCTCACGGTAGAGCATGCGGTTTACCGTCTGATCCTTCGAACCGTCGTGCACCCACAGATTCATGATGCAGGGATCGCCCTGCGTCTCGCCCATCGCCTCGGCGATGGCCCGGCAGCGCTTCGTGTGTTCGATCCAGAAGTTGCGGATCTCCGGATCGGGATTCGACAGCGACAACGATCCGCTTTTGGGATGCGAGAACGACGTGGAGTTGAAATCGAGCTTCATGCCGTGTTCGCGGGCCCACTCGATCCACCCCTGAAAGTGCTTCACCTCGACCTGATCGCGATCGACCGCCTCGCCGCCGAATTCGCCGTAGATCTCGTGCAGACTCAGCCGGTGCGTTCCGGGAATGTAGCTTGCAGCCTTGAGGATGTCGGCACGCAACTCCCCGACATTACGGGCCCGGCCGGGATAGTTTCCCGTCGTCTGAATGCCGCCCGACAATGCACCGCCCCGATTCTCGAAACCGATTACATCGTCGGCCTGCCAGCAGTGCAGCGACAGCGAAATGCCCTGCAGTCGTTTCAGTGCCTCTTCAGTATCAACACCGACAGCCGCATAACGTTCGCGGGCGATGCGATACGCCTCTTCAATCAATTGTGTCTTCATGTTATTTTCGTTTTCAAGTTGTTTGTCGTTAACCGTCTCATGAACGGACCGTCTGCGGAAGATACTCCTTGACAGCCACCGAGCGGCGAATGTAGTCACGCATCTGCGTCAGCGATCCGACCAGACCCAACGCACGCGCCTGTATCATCACATTTCCGATGGCCGTTGCCTCGACAGGCCCCGCCACTACGGGAATCCCTGCGACATCGGCCGTCATTTGGTTCAACAGGTCGTTGCGCGCACCGCCGCCGATCACATGAAGCCGCTCGATCGGGAAGGGTGCAATCGTGCGCAAACGGTCGAGCACCTCGCCGTAGCGCTTCGCCAGGCTCTCAAAGATGCAACGCATGAGCGCCGCATCGTCGGCCGGGACAACCAATCCCCTCCGCCGGCAATAATCACGGATAGCCCGCGGCATGTCGGCCGGATGGGCAAAGGCCGCATCATCGGGATCGATCGTCGTCACACCGGCCGGTGCAGCGGCCGTCATGGCCACGATTTCATCATAAGAGTAGTCGCGACCTTCGGCCCGCCATGCGCGCCGGCACTCTTCGAGCAACCACATGCCGGTAATATTCTTCAGGAAGCGCGTCGTACCGTCCACACCACCTTCATTCGTGTAGTTCATCGCACACGACTCGGCCGTGATGACCGGCCGGCGCAGCTCGATTCCCATGAGCGACCACGTCCCCGAAGAGAGATAGGCAAAACGCTCGTCGGAGGCCGGAACGGCTGCAATGGCCGATGCCGTATCGTGACCAGCAACGGCAATGACCTCAACGGCTCCCAGTCCCGTCCTGCGGGCGATTTCGTCACGCAACACCCCGACACGCGCACCCGGCATGACGCGCCGCGCGAACATCGACGCACGAACACCTGCCACATGCAACAACTCCTCGTCAAGCATGCCGCTCCGGGGATCCATCAGCTGCGACGTCGAGAGGATCGTCCGTTCGCACACCTGTTCGCCGGTAAGCAGATACGACAACGCATCGGGCATGAAGAGAACACGCTCGGCACGCCGCAACGGAGACTCCTCCTCCCGACTTTGGGCATAAAGCTGGTAGAGCGAGTTGAAGTTCATCACCTGAATGCCCGTCTTCTCATAGACCCGTTCACGCGGAATCTCCTGGAAGAGCCGTTCAGGAACGCCGTCCGTATAGGGATCGCGGTAGGCACGGGGAAGTCCCAGCAGTCGTCCTCCGGCATCGAAGCAGGCGAAATCCACACCCCACGTATCGATACCGATCGACGCCACCTTCTCTCCGGTCCGCGCTGCCGCATGCAGTCCCTGCAGAATTTCTTCAAATAGCGCATGGATATCCCAATACAGATGTCCTTCGATCTCCGTCATCCGGTTTGCAAACCGATGCACCTCCTCCATCGAGAGACGTCCGTCCCCCACACGGGCCAGAATTACCCGTCCGCTGGTAGCGCCCAAATCGACACCGATTATTGTTTTTTGCATGATGCAGGGATCCTTATTTTACAGGTTTACACTGAGCCGAATACAAAAATACCTATTTTCAAGGCGTGCCGATTATATTTTATGACATAAAGATTCTGGTTTTTGTCCGATTTTCGGCCGGTGCACCGGAACCGCATCCAGAAGGTTCGCACAATCCCGATATTCGAATTCTCATTCTCCCGCAGCAGGCTACGCCTTCCCCTGCACGGCCGCACCACATCGACCGCTCCGGTATTTCACCCGCAGCATCCGCACGCTGCGTTCAACCTTTTGCATGAAATTCGTATCTTTGCGCCGAAATGTATCTTCAGCGATGAAAAGCATCAAGGAACTCTATCGCATCGGCACCGGCCCCTCAAGCAGCCACACAATGGCTCCCCGATGTGCTGCCGGACAATTTCTGACACGACATCCCCAGGCGGCGGCATTCCGCGTCACGCTCTACGGCAGTCTCGCGGCGACAGGACGCGGACACATGACCGACCGCGCCATCAGCGAGACACTGCAACCGACGGCCCCCACCGAGATCGTCTGGAAACCTCACGTAATACTGCCGTTCCATCCCAACGGCATGCGGTTCGAAGCGCTCGATGCTTCGGGAAAGAGCACCGACACCTGGACCGTTTACAGCATCGGCGGCGGCGAACTGGCCGAAGAGGGCGTCACACCGGACCCGTCGGCCGAGATCTACGACATGAACACCCTCACGGAGATTCTCAACTGGAGCCACCATACGGGTCGGGCCTTCTGGGAGTACGTCGAGATGTGCGAATCGAGCGACATCTGGGACTATCTGGCCGAGATCTGGCAGGCGATGCGCCGCAGCGTCGAACGGGGTCTCGACCACGAAGGGGTGTTGCCCGGACCGCTGCATATCCCCCGCCGCGCACCGGGGTACTACGTCCGTGCTTCGGGATACAAACAGAGCCTTCAGTCCCGGGGACTTCTTTTCGCCTATGCGCTGGCTGTCTCCGAGGAGAACGCTTCGGGCGGCGAGATCGTCACGGCTCCCACCTGCGGATCGAGCGGCGTGATGCCGGCCGTACTGTACCATCTCCAGAAGAGCCGCAACTTCTCCGACGCCCGCATCTATCGGGCCTTGGCCACGGCCGGACTCTTCGGCAATGTCGTCAAGCACAATGCCTCGATCTCGGGCGCCGAGGTAGGATGTCAGGGCGAAGTGGGTGTCGCCTGCGCCATGGCGGCGGCAGCCGCCAACCAGCTCTTCGGCGGCAGCCCCTCACAGATCGAATATGCCGCCGAGATGGGACTCGAGCACCATCTGGGCATGACCTGCGACCCCGTTTGCGGACTCGTACAGATCCCCTGCATCGAACGCAACGCCTATGCCGCCGCACGGGCTCTCGACGCCAATCTCTACGCGGCCTTCACCGACGGCGGCCACCGCGTGTCGTTCGACCGCGTGGTGGAGGTGATGAAGCAGACGGGCCACGACCTTCCGTCGATCTACAAGGAGACGGGCGAAGGCGGCCTGGCCCGGGAATACGAACTCGACGAGTAACACACACGGAGCAACAAGGATCCGACAGCGTTCCATCCGCGCAATCCGTACCGCTGCATCTCATGCAGACGCGCCTCATCAGGACAAGCCGATTACCACTTCGGCAGCAGGGAGATCGGCCGTCGTAAAAGCACGTTTTCGCAGCCGCACAACCCATCGCACGACAATAGCCGCATAATACAGAGAGTCCTTGAAACCTTTGGATTTCAAGGACTCTCTGTATCGAACCGGAACTATCTCCCTTCCGCCATCCATCTTCGCCGCGACGCACACGTCTCACTTTTTCCACCCCTCATCTCTCCTGACAGACCGCCGAGAGAAGGGCTTCCGGCAAACGACGCAACGCATTCCGGCAGAAATCCGACGGACTACTCGCGGCCGGGGAAGTATTTCATGTATTGCACGCGCTGAAGGAGCTCCGAATCGTTCTTCCCGAAACTGAGCCGACCCCGGAACTCATCCAGGGACGCAAAGCCGTGACGTTCGGCCCAGGCGTCGATCCACTCGTTCATACGGGTAATGGCAGCAAAACCGTCCCGATGGATTGCCGTGCAGACCTGCACGGCCGAAGCGCCGCACAGCAACGCCTTGACGGCAGCCTCACCGTCATGCACACCCGTTGACACGGCAAAATTCATTCGCGGCAGCGCACCGGAACAGATGGCCGTCGTACGCAACACATTGCGCAACTCCGAAGCCTCGCTGTAAGGCGACCCCTCGACAAAGGAGATCTTCTCGACATCGACATCGGGCTCGAAGAAACGGTTGAACAACACGGCGCCCTTCACGCCCACCCCCTCCAACGCCGATACGACGGAGACAATGTTCGTAAAACGCATCGACAACTTGACCGATACGGGAATCTTTACGGCCCGGCAAACCCGTTGTGCAATCTCCACATAAAGCCGTTCCAGTTCCTGCGCCGAGCGGGACACCTCAACCGGCTGGATGAAGATGTTCAACTCGACGGCCGAGGCTCCGGCTTCGGCCATCGCCGCAGCGTAGGAGATCCATTCATCGCCGGCCGCGACACAATTGATGCTGGCGATGACGGGCACGGCCGTCGCACGACGCGCCTCCGAAACCAGACGCAGGAATCCCGCCTTGTAATCCTCCCCCAGATAACGTTGCAGATAATCCGACGCATCGCCGTAGGGCGAATCGGAATATTGTTCGAGCGAAGCGGCATGGTGCAGGATCTGCTCCTCGAAGATCGATTTCAGAACCACCGCACCGGCACCCGCTGCCGCGCATTGTTCGATATTGGCCAGTGTCGCCGTATAGGGCGAACTGCTCACGACGACCGGACTGTCGAGTTCCAGTCCGAGATAGGTAGCTTTCATATTCTCAATCTTAAAACGGCAGCCCTTGTTTCGGGCCCATTGTCATACAAAGGTATGAAATCGCCGAGGGATTTCCAAATACCGGTCGAAAAAACCGATCGGAGCGCGCTGCATGGATTTGCGGCCATCGGAATTCCGCCGGCACAAACGCCCTCCGGACCCGTAATGCGGGCAGACGATCCCGCCGCCTTGTCCCGCCGGATGGAGCGGTCCGCCAAACACACAGATATCCCCGAAACCGACCGCAAGGAATCGGTTCCGGGGACCGGGATGTTGGAACCCGAAAAGAAGACAGAATAACAATTGTGACCGTTACGGCCTGTCGAACAACTCGTTAAGCACCTTTGCCAGACGGTAAGAGGCCTTTATCAACTGATGATCCAACAGACCGATCGCCTTGTTGCAGAATGAGAGTCCCAATTGATCGCCCGGCTGCGCCCATTCGTAAATGACCGAACAGTCGCGTGCGGTCTGCGCAAACCACTCCTCCGGCGTACCGGCCGCCAGTGCCGCCTGCTCTTCGGGAGAGCAGCGGTCGAGCTGGTGTTTGTACTCCATGTATCCCCAACGATGCTTGCGGTCGAGAATGCCGCCGTCAAACAGGGAATGGTACTGCTTGTCAACACCGAAGAAAAAGACCCGCATGCGGCTCCGCTGATAGTTCACATGCGACGGACAGTGCATGTCGCCCACCAGATGGATCACATAACGCAGATTGACCACGACAGTCGAATCATCGAGCGATTCGTAATCGCGCAGCCGTTCGATCGCACGGTTCAATTCGCGCAGGACGTTCGGTTCAAGCGGCCGGCCTTCGGCATCGGTCGTCGGTTCATTCTTGCCGTAATCGACATGCCACCAGTTGGTCATCTCATACCCCGGTTCGGCACGGTAATCATCCATCCACGACGCTTCATAGACGATCGAATGTCCCAGATACCGTTCGATTTCGGCCTTCGCCCGTTCGGTGAGGTGCGTCTCGGCGATATAGGCGATGGCATCGTGTCCCGACTGTCCCCAGGCCCGTGCACCCTGCACCCAGCCGATGGTTCCGAGGGCGATCAGAATAAAAATCCTTTTCATCTCTCTGCTGAATTTATCGTTTATTTGACTGCACATTCGTACTGAAGAATCGTCGCCAGGCGGTTGCTCGATGCTGCGGAGGTATGCGTGGCGATGCCCACATAGAATTTGCTGCCCTGCTTGATCTGAATTCCCTCGCCCTCGCAATAGCAGTCCTTCGAATCGAGCAGCGTGCTCATGTTCGGGAAATCGGAACAGGCCGCCACCCGCGTGCGCGGACACACCTGTTTGCCCGTATAGTCGAAGACGGCGACATACGCTATCGAGCCGTCATACAACTCACCGCTCTTCTGAATGGCGTTGCCCTCGTACCAATAGACGTAATCGCCCCAGATGGCATGGCCCTGATGGCTGTAGGAATAGGGCTGATCGGTCTGGCCCGTATCGAGATAGCTGGGCAGGCGGAACGAACCGAGGGGTGTCAGGCGGTTGAGGTTCCGCGCCTGAAGCGTCGTCGTTTCGGTCTGTTGCGTCGTCTGGCCTTCGGCGGCCAGCTCTCCGCCCCAGGTGCGCGTCACCTCGACCTGCTCGTTTTCCAGCGCAAGCACGTCATCCAGATCATAGACCACATTATGACGCATGTCGTTCGTCCGGCAGCCGATGAGCAGCCGCCGGTTCACGAAGTCGACCGCCGGCTGCACGTCACGGACATCCCACGCCGTGCCCGCCGCATCGACATAACGGCTCAGATAGAACGTATCGCCACCGTAATGGCTCAGTACGGCACCCTTCTGGTACTTGATGCGCGAAAACGTCAGGTTGTTCGTATAGTCCGAACCGGAGATCGTGCCGTTGGAGGCCACCCAAACGTAATCGCCGTCGTCGGCCTTCTCGGCTACCACGACCGTGCCGTGTCCGAACCACTGGAGGCGCATGTAGTCATCCGACGGCGCTTCGTTGCGCTTCTGGCGCCCCAGCACCACCAGCCAGCGGTTGCCGGTCTGAGAATCGGCCGCACACTGCGTATAGTATATGTATCCGTTCTCGTCGTAAAAGTCGAAGCACTGCATGACCGTGCCCTTGTAGGCGAGCTGATTGCTCGAAAAGATCAGCTCCTGCGACAGATCGGCCGCCAATGCCGGCGTAGGATCGGGCAGCGACGAGGTATTCTCCACCACCGAGACCAGACACCGCGCCATGCGATTGTCCCCGTAAAAGGCACGAATTTCCGTCGAACCGGCCGATACGCCCGTCACCAGTCCTGCAGCATCGACCGTTGCAATACGCTCGTCAACCGATTTCCATTCATACTGTATACCGTCAACGGGCGGATCGGAGATCGGGACAAGCCGGCGGCTTTCGCCGACACCGAGGTTTATGCTGCCGGGTTCGAATTTCAGGGAGTATATCGTCAACTCCGTGTCGTCGTCACTGCACGCAACCGCCGCACAAAACGTTGCAAGCAGCAAAAATATACGATTGATCGTTTTCATCTGTCAAACATGAATTGCATTTAATGGATTCGTTATCTGCGATCGGCGGAAATTCCGCCGATCGCAGCAGGCCGTCACTCTTCCGGCAGCGAGACCTTGATGATTCCCTTGAGGCGTTCGGATCCCGACGTCGAAATGGTATATGTCGAGGAGGAAGCCATCAGCCGGATATTGAGCGAGACGCGCAAACGTACATAGAAGAAACCGTCCGTCACCGAGCATCCCTTCACGGGGAAGGTGTAGGTGGCCCAGCCGCATTCGGGGGTCTTGTCGTTGGGCAGCGCCTGATCGGTCATCACCGTATAGTGTACGGGGCCTTGCGAGCCGTCGATACCGGTCACGGTCGTCGCGCCGTCGGCCAGGAACCAGTCGGTCTGGTTGGCCGAGTACTCCAGCGCATAGTAGCGGGCACCCGACCCCGAACAACCGACCGCCGCCTCGAACGTCAGCATCGTTCCCTCGTGGAGGTTCTTCACGGGGAAGGCCATGAGCCAGTAGTCGTCCTTCTGGAGCCCCTTCATGTAGCAGTGGCCCTCACCATATCCCCAACTGTTGGCTGTCGGGCATACGACGGTCAGGTAACCGCCCCGGTCGCTCCAGTCGAGATATTTGTGGTCGGTCGATGGCGCCGAGCTGTCGCACGGGTACTGCGAGCTGCTGCCCCAGCTGTAATTGTGCGGATCGGCCATGACCGTCGCCTTGTCCTCCGACGAGAAATCCCACCAGACGGGGAATCCTTCGACGACGCTCGACGGATCGGCCACCACTTCGGTCTTGACGGTACCGCACGATACGCCGTCGGCAAAGAGTTCGAAGGTGATCTCTCCCACATCGGTCGGCGTACCCGTAACGGGGAATTCGATCGTACCGCTGCCCTTCACGAAGTCATCGAACACAAGGTCGGCTGCCACAAGGCCGGCCGAAGCGCCCGTCATCCGGCAGCCCAGCGTTACCGATTCGTCGCCATAGGCGTTCACATAGGGAAGCGTCAAGCGGAACTCGCTCGGCATGTCCTGCGCCAGCAGGCCCGTCGAGCCGAGCGTACCGTAAGCGAAATTGCAGGCGCCCTGCGTAATGTGGATCGGATAGGCCGTACCGTTGAAATCGACATAGATCGTTCCGGTGCGTTCGCCGCCCCGATTGTAGGAGACGCCGATCGAAATGAACCCGATTTCGCCGTCGCCGACCCCTTCGTCGGGTGTAACGGCAATCCAGTCGTTGCCGTTGTAATCGATCTTCCAGGCCCCTTCACACTGAAGGCTCTGCTCGACCGCCTGCTCATTGCAGTCGAAGGTCAGGTAGTCGTTCTCTCGGGCGAAGAAGGGCTCGTCATCGGACGAACAACCCGCCGCACAACCCGCCGCGAAGAGCATCAAAGCTATTTTTTTAAGCGATGTTTTCATTGTATTCGGTTTTAAGATTCATAAAGCTCTACCAACCGGGGTTCTGCGACAGATTGGGATTTTCCTGCCGCGCGGTAGTCGGTATCGGCTTGAGGTATTTGTAGTCGTGCCATTTGCGTTCGATGGCCGTCGCCGGAAGGATATTGCCTTTCGTCCCCTCCGAGAGCTTGTGGCCCGCCTCCGACGCACCGTCGATGAAGAGGATCTTCAACGGCGACTTGTTGTTCGGATCGGCCGTGACGATGCAGTCGTTCACGCCGTCACCGTTCAGGTCGAGCGGCGTCTCCGAAGCCGTGATCCAGATTCCGATCCAGGGCCGTGCGAACAATTCGCCCTGATGCCAGCGGATGATGTCGTCGTAACGGACATTCTCCATCGTCATCTCGATGCCCCGCTCGCGCCGCACCTCCAGAATGAAGGGATCGCTGATCTGGTTCTGGAAATAGGACACCATATAGGGATCGGCCTTCACGGGATAGATGCTCGTAACGCCCGACCGCTCGCGCAACAGCTTGATCGTCTGATTCCAAACCTCCTCGGTCATCTCGCCCAGTTCGGCTTTTGCCTCGGCATAGTTGAGCAGCACCTCGGCATAACGCATCAGCGGCACGTCGTTGTCGCACTGCGACGTATTGGTATCCTTCGACGAGTCGTCCGTAAGCCACTTGATCGGCTGATAACCCGTCTTCGAGAAGGTCACATCGGGCGCCCACTGCGTCTTGCCGCCATCACGCGTAAAACCCGGCGTACGGATCGTCTGCGCCAGCCGATAGTCCCGACCGGTGCACTCCGTAGCGAAATCGACGCTGTTGTAATCGGGATACTTGTCCGTAAAGGGCGTACCGTCCAGCATCAGATAGGTATTGATGAACTGCCGTGTAAAGGCAAAGTTGGCATACTGCTGATTGATAAAATAGGAGTTCATGTAGTGCGTTACATTAAGCTCCGAATCGTAATTGCGCGCCCAGATGATCTCGTTTCCGTAGGCCGACGTCGCATCGCTCGATATGAACATGGCGCGGTACTGCGTCTGCCGCTCGGCGGCGTTGTCCGTGAGCGAATAGACCTTCGAACGGATGATCTCCTCGCAGGCCGCGACGCACTCGCGCAGGTACATCCCGCTCTCGTCCGACTGCCAGGGCTGACCCGTCGATGGATCGACCGCGTGATATTTGCGCATCGTCCCTTCATAGAGGCAGAAACGCGCCTTGAGAGCCAGCGCCACATAACGGTGGATGTACGACGCCTGATTGCGGTACGAGGCATCGGTCAGGCAGTAGGTACAGGCATAGTTCAGGTCGTCGAGGATCTTGCGGCAGACATATTCGCGGTTGTCGCGATCCTTGTACAACGCCTCCTTGTCATCCGACTCGATCGACGTCTCGTACCAGGGCACCGCACCGAACGTGCGGACCTTCGCATAGTAGAACAACGCCCGGAAGAACCGTCCGACACCTTCATAGTGGTTCATCACGGCATCCGGCGCTGCGGCGTCGCGCATGTTGTCCAGATAGAAGTTGATGGCGCGCAGCTGCGACCAGTTCGACGTTCCCCAGTTCGACGCATCGTCGGCCGAATAGTTGTCCATGAAGTATGCGGCCGAACCGTCCCATGCATGCGTGTCGGAACGGTAGTCGCCTTCGACGAAGCTCTTGATTCCCGTAGCGAAACTGCGTACCAGACCGTTGGTATAGATCTCCAGCGACGCCTCGTCCTTGAAATAGTATTCACTTTCGATCTTATTGGGATTCTCCTGCGTCAGGAACTCCTCGCACGCACACAGTGCGACGCAGGCGAACGAAAATACGATAAACTTTTTCATACGCTTTTGCGAATTAGAAGGTGATGTTGACGCCCAACGTAAGACTCTTGAGCACGGGATAGGTATAACCGTCGCCGGCCGTCGATGAGAAATCGGTATCATACCCCAATGCTTCGGGATCGAAATTGGGGGCATGCCGGTGCAGCGGCGTAAAGGTAAAGAGGTTCTCACCCGAAAGATAGACCTTCAGACCGCTCAGACGCAGCTTCTGGCACAACGTCTTGGGGAAGGTGTAGTCGAGCTGGATGTTCTTCACACGCAGGTAGGCCGCACTCTGCTTGTAACGCGTATTGGGAATTTCGAGCAGTTTCGTCCAGTCGTAGGATCCGTTCGACTGGTAGGTCGTCATGCGCGGCCAGTAGGCCGTATCCCAGTTGTTGCGCTCCTCGCTGTACATGTCGTCGGTGTAGTTGTGAATACTGAGCACCCACATGAACGGACGTGCGTACTTGCCCCAGAAATAGCCCGAATCGGGCGACGGATACCAGTCACGCTGCATCACACCCTGCAGGAAGACCGACACTCCGATTCCGTTCCACGAAGCACCGAGATTCACGCCGAACATGTAGTGGGGATTGATGTTACCGATGATCGACAGGTCGCCCGGATTGTCCACCGTAAAGGATCCGCCGTCGATGTTTCCGTTGTGGTCCAGATCGGCGATCTTCACCTGACCCGGACGGGTCACCTTGTCGGAAGCCTGCGTGAAGTTGTGTGTGGCCGAAGAGTCGATGTCGGCCTGATCGCGGAAAAGTCCCGCTACGGTGTAACCCCACATCTCGCCCAGTTCCATGCCTTCGTAGAAATCCGACGGCGTACCGCCGTTCTGAATATAACCCTTGAGCGTACCGAGCGACTTGGTGGCATTTTCGTATTTGGTCACGATCGAACGGTTGTCCCAGACCATCGCCTTGACGTTGTATTCGAAGGGTTTGCCTCCCAGGTTGAACTGGTCGCGCCACGACAGCGACAGCTCCCAGCCGGTCGTGCGCAGCTCGGCGTTGTTGCCTTTGGGCGAGGTCGTACCGTAAACCGACGGCAGCGAGATACTCGGCGTGTACATGTCTGTGGTGTAACGACGGTAATAGTCGCCGCTGAACGACAGACGGTTGTTGAAGAAATCGAGATCCAGCCCGATGTCGTAGGTCGTCGAGCGCTCCCAAGTAAGCGATACGGGGACCGTACTTCCGACCGTCGTATAGGTAGGATAGGAACCGCCCAGCAGGAAATCGGTTGCCGTGGCAATGGTCATCTCCGAGGTGTAGGAGTAAGGATCAACATTCCCGTTACCCATCGAACCCGCCGAAAAACGGATCTTGGCGTTATCCAACGTACCGGCCGCCCACTCCATCCACGGCTCCTCCGAGAGGCGCCATGCCACCGATGCCGAAGGAAAGAAACCCCATTTGGAGTTCGAGGGGAACTTCGACGATCCGTCGTAACGGCCGCTCACTTCGGCCAGATATTTCCCCTTGTAGCCGTAATTCACACGGAAGAAGGCACCCACATAGGCCCATGTATATCCGCCGACGGTCGGACTCGTCGTCTCGCCGTTCATCAGTGCGAACGACGGTTTGGCCGTCGTGACGAAGCCCTCGCGCTTGATGGTCAGCGTTTCGTACTTCTGTTTCTCGATGTTCCATCCTGCCAGCACCTTGAACGAATGGCTGTCGCCCAGCTGCGGCGACCAGTTCAGATAGGCGTTCGCCGCCTGATAACGGGTCTGGTACTCGACGCTCTGGAGATTCGAACCCGCCGCCTCCGACTCATAGAGAATCTCGCCCGGTTTTTTCGAATACTCGATTACGGTCTGGCAGTCCATCCGCTTGCGGTTGGTATAGTTGTAGGAGTAGTCGGCCGACGCCGTCAGCACATCCTTGATCAGGTCGATATTCACATCGAACTTGTTGCGCAGATAGACATAATCGTTCGTCCGCCACGACGTACCCTCCGAGAAAGCGGCATAACCCGACTTCGCGGCTGCCGCCGTCCACGTACCGTCGGGGTTCTTCACCGGCGACAACGGCATGGCCGTATGGTTGATCAGACGCGGAATCTGCGAATTGTTTTTCTGATGTTTCGGTTCGTAGGCATCGATGACCGAGACCGACATGTTGTTGGTCAGCCGCAGCCAGGGACGCACCTTGAGCGTACCTTTGGCGCGGGCGTCGTATTTCTTGTAGGAGTCGTTTCCCACCTTGTAAATGCCATCGACGTCATAGAAACGGCCCGAAATATAGTAATCGGCCTGATCGCCGCCGCCCGATATGGAGATGTTGTGTTCGGTTGACCAGTTGTAGTCCTTGTAGAAGAGCGAATGCCAGTCATTCGATCCGTAATAGGCCCAGCCGAACTGGTCATGGCCTTCGAGCCGCGTCACCTTCGCCAGCGAAGGATCGGCCGAACGGCGGATCAGCTCCTGATAGATCGTCTCCGTATAGGGGATCGTCGAATCGACGTGGTTCAACAGGCCTCGCGAACCGTTGTAGTAGTTGTTGTAGCAGTCGCGCCACCAGTTGATCCACGTCAGGCCGTCGGTCACCACATCGGGAATCACCGTCCGGCGGTTGAGCGTGAACGAGCCGTTGTAGTTGATGACCGGAGTCCCCTTTTTCGCGCTTTTGGTCGTCACGAGCACCACGCCGAAGGCACCCCGTGCACCGTAAACGGCGGCCGAAGAGGCATCCTTGAGCACCGAGACCGACTCCACATCCTGCGGATTGATCGAATTGAGACTTCCCTCGACTCCGTCGATGAGAACCAGCGTCGAACCGCCTGCACCGATCGAACCCGCACCACGCACGTTGATCGATGCCGAGCGCATCGGTTTGCTGTCGATGAGCGTGATGTTCAGACCCGGCAGTTCGCCCTGCAGGGCACGGGCCAACGTCCCCGTCGAACGGTCCTCGATCACACGGCTGTCAACATGATCGACGGCACCCACCAGATCCCGTTCCTTGACGGCGCCGTAACCGATGACCACCACATCGTCGAGTGTCGTCACATCCTCTTTCAGACGGATGTCGAGCGTCGTGCGTTCACCGACCGCAATCTCTTGGCGGACATAGCCCAGAAACGACACTTCCAGATTGCTGCCGGCCGGAACCGTGAGGGAGAATGCGCCGTCGAGGTCGGTCGTCGTACCGACCGTACCGCCCTGCACGAGCACCGTTGCCCCGACGATCGGATCACCCGCAACCGTGCGCACATGGCCCGTTACGGTGCGGTTCAGCGGTTTGTGCGCCGCGGCGGCATCCGGCGACGGGTCTTCGCGCCGCAGCACGATATGCTTGCCCTCGAATGCATAACGGATTGCCGTTCCGGCAAATATCCGATTCAATACATCCTGCACCGATTCGTCGTGCGCCTGAACCGATACGAAAAAGTCGAGTTGTTCGTTATTATAGACAAACAGATAATCGGTTTGCCGTTCGATGTCGTCAAGAATCTCCTTGACGGGGACCTGTTGTCTGTCGAGTGTCACCTTTGCCTGCTGGGCATGTGCCGTACCCGTCGGCAGCAGAAAAACCGCACAGGCGAACAGGAGTTTCGTCAGGCCTCCGCAAATTTTATGCTTTGGAATGCCGAGACTTACGTTTTTATTCATACTTTTGCAGAATAATGATTAATACTTGGATGGATTGTAGTACAGGTGTTGATCTGCGGACGGAGCGGTGTTGGCGCACCCTCCGTCTTTTTTCATCGGAATGTCCTCATAGGCGTTCGAAGTTTAAGTCGGTTCAACATGGTTCATAAACAGGTTTTTCAGTTGCCGCACGGCTGCAATCCGCCGAACCGCACGGGCGGCCTGCACAGCAGGGATCCCGGCCGCCGGCACGTCGCATCGGCGGCTCAACGGATCTCGATGGTATGCCGCTCCTCGTCGTGCACGAAGCGGAAATCGACGAATCGCTGCAGCACCCGCAGGGAATAGTCGATCCCGTCGCTCTGCCGGAACTTGCCCGTACACCTTATATCGTAAAGACGCGGATTTTTCAAGATGATCCGAATGTCGTAATAGTCACCGAACCGATTCAACAACTCGCCGAACGGTATATCGTTCAGACAGATCAGACCCTCGGTCCAGCGATAACGGCCCCAGTCGGTCAAAGGTGCTCGCACCAACGACCCGTCGGCTCCCGTGACAGCTGTTTCATTGGGACGCAGCACCAGACGCCGAGAGGCATCAACGCGGGAGGCTACCTCAACTGATCCTTCCATCAGCGCCGTTTCGAAATGGCGAGGATCACTGCCATAAGCATAGACATTGAATTTCGTACCCAGAACCCGCACGTCGTAATCGTCGGTATGCACGACAAAGGGCTTACGCCGATTGTGTGTGACCTCGAAATAGCCCTCGCCCGAGAGTGTCACATGGCGTGATTTCCGGCCGAAGGAGGCCGGATATTCGAACCGGCTGCGGGAGTTGAGCCAAACTTTCGTACCGTCGGCCAGGACCAGTTCGACGCGTTGTCCGGCAGGGACGATGACCTGTTGCATGCGGTCGTCGAGAAGCATGCGGCTGCCGAAAAACAGCGATGCCGCACCGGCCAGCAACAAAATGCAGGCGGCAGCGAAACCGATGCGGCGAATGGCGGGACGGCGCAAAAACGGAATCCGTGTCCGGCGTCCGGGTTCGGCGTGCAGCAGCAATGCACACCACAGACGCCGTTCCTCCAGATATTCACGATAGTTGTCGGGCGACGCTTCGGCCCACGACTGAATCCGTGCCTCCTCTTCCGGCGTCGTCCGGTTGTCGAAATAGCGATACAAAAGCTCTCGGTCCATAGCTCATGGTCCCTGCGGCGAAGTTTTCCGGAGGGGGTTCGTTCAAATAACACTCCAGCACGAAAAATCCCTAACGGCAAAGAGCGATTATCGCAGAAAAAGAATCAGAAGAGCCAACAGATAGTCTTTCAACCGGACCCTCAACACCTTGAGGACACGGGAGATATGGAACTCGACGGTTTTCGGGGAAATTTTCAATCGCGCAGCGATCTCGGCATTGCGCAGATGCTCGAAACGGCTCATTTCGAAAATCCGACGGCTCTGCGCGGGCAATTCGTCGAGCGTTTTGCGGACGATCTCCCGAATCTCGGAGGAGAAGAGCGCCTGCATGGTAAAATCCTCCAGCGAAGCGATCCGGAAATCGAGTTCGCGACGGGCCTGCCGCATCATTTCGTTCGACACCTCCGAACGGATACGCTGCGCACGCAGGTAATTGAGCGCCTTGTTGCGGATCGCGGCAAGCAGATAGGCCGGCACATTGGTATCGGCAGGCAAGGCATCGCGCCGCTGCCAATAATCGATCACCGCATCGACGAACAGATTCTCCGAGACAACGGCATCCCGCACGAATGAATTGGCAAAGCGGGTAAACGGTTCTCTGTAACGTTCGTAAAGCGAGGTGAATCGACCAGAATCTCTATTTTCCGTACCGTCCACATGACAAAGATATACTTTTTTTCCATTTTCCTTCCCTTTTCACGGCACCTTTGCGACCTGCACAAAGCTATTTCCGGATCGGGCCGTCCCCGAACCGCCAAGACAAAAACGGGTTTCGGTTGCACCGAAACCCGTTCAATCAGAATAGAGGGCCGAACCGACCTAAAACGGCAGGTCATCGACCTCGGAAGCCGCCGACGCTCCGGCACCCGAAGAGGCTCCGTCCATCGGGAAATCCGTCGGCAGCGGAGCATTGTCCATCGGAGGCTGCTGCTGCGGCTGTTGTCTGGGCTGCACGCGCCACGCCCGCACGTCGGTGTACCAACGCCCGTTGTATTCGCGCGACTCCACATTGACCGAAACCAGATAGGTTTCCCCCTCGCGCAGTTTCGCCACATCGCTCTCCTTGTTGAAGAACGTCACGCAGATCTTGCGCGAAAATTCGCTCGGCACCTCGAAGACCACATCCTGACGCTGCCATTCACCGCGTGCCGACGTCCCCCTTGTTACCGGCATAATCTTATATACCACACCTTCGAACTCCATATCTTTCAATTTTTTCCGTTTCTCTCTGCTGTCGGAGCCGAAAGAAGTGTGTCCTCCGATCGGCGGACACACTTCTTTCCATTCTCCATCCCGTTCGTTACGAACCGCTGCCGCCTACTTTTTCTGAACCGGTTCGGCAACCTTGGTGCTGTCGGCGGGAGCCGGCTCCACATAGGGTTTCACATCGATGACCTCGACCGTAAACTCAAGCGCCTCGTTTGCACCGATGTCACGGCCCGCGCCACGCTCGCCGTATGCCAACTCGGCGGGAATCCACAACGTAATCTTGCCGCCTTTGCCGACAAGTTTCATTCCTTCGGTCCAGCCCTTGATCACACGGTTCAGCGGGAATTCGGCCGGCTCGTTGCGCTCGTACGACGAATCAAAGACCTTGCCTTTGCGGGTTTTGCCCTCGTAGTTGACAACAACCACGTCGCGGTCGTCAACGGCAATCGTATCGGCATCGCCCGGACGCTCGATCTTGTAGAGGATCCCCGACTCGGTCTTCTGCACGCCCGACTTCTTCTCGATGCCCTCAAGCCACTTCTTCGAGGCCTCGGCATTCTCGCGCGGACGCACTACGACGAAATAGTTCTGCAGATAACCCTGTACGATCATCTCGTCCATCTTGGCCACGCTGTCGCGGACATTGGCCATCGCCTCGGTCACCCAAACGACCTGCACGGGAATATCGCTGGCCTTGATATTGTTACCGATGTCATTACCGAAAGCATACGATACCGAGTCGCACTCGCCGGCCGTCAGGAACATCGGTTCGGGAGCCGGAAGCGTATCCTTGAGCGTGCCCGTCGAGTCGGCGGCTACGGCGGCCTGCATCTCCTTCTTCTTCATCAGTGCATAGGCCCGCGGCCCGCGTTTGTTCATGAAATAGTCGCGCAGAATATTGAGGGCGTCGTCATGGGTCTGTTTCGACTTCTCCAGAGCGCCCTCCTTGATTCCCTTGTTGACCTCTTCGAAGTTGAAGGGAATATCGCTCATTTCGTACTGCATACCATAGCCGATGCTGGCACCCAGCGCATACGACAGGGAGTCGAAACTCGACAGACTGCCCATCTTCACCGTCTTGTTGCCGCCGCAGGAGCTGAGCAACACGGCACCTGCAAGTGCCGCTACCGATAACAATTTTTTCATTGCCGTATAAGAATTTTATGATGTTTCAAAAAACACACGCCTACAAAGGTAGCTAAATTAATCGAATTCCGTACATCTTTCCGACGCAAATCGACCGATTTTTATCAAAATTTCCACTTCGCGTCATCCTCCTGCTTTTCAGGCCGGTCGTCGGGCTGTACATCAAGCAGTTCCGCCTCGAAATAGAGGGTTTCATTGGCGCCCACACCCAGCGAATCGTTCCCCGCAGCACCGTAGGCCAACGCGGCGGGCGACCACAGATAGACGGATCCTCCGGCACCGATCAGTTTCAGCCCCTCGCGAAGGGCTTCGGGCAACGAATCGACATACGTGGAGAGGGTGTCGCCACGCTCATACGAGGAATAAGCCGTCTCGCCATTTCTGCGCAGCGTTTTGCAACGAATGCGCACGCGCTCCTTGTCCGAGGCGATCATCTTTTTCGGATCGCCTTCGCGACGGATATCGTAACGCAGGCCGCTCTGGCTGCGCCGGAAGGAGCCGTCCGACGTCGCATCATCCAGAAACTGACGCTCCTGCTCCTTGACCTTCTCCGGCACGGCGTAATTCACATACCGCAGATAGAACGTCTGCGCCTCCTCCATCGACAGCAGCTGACGGCCCGACATGTAATCGAGCATGCCCTTGCAGACGGCATCGGCATTCAACGTCGAATCCATCCTCACCAGATTGGCCCCGATATTCAATCCGATCACATAGGCTACCGAATCCGTATCGGTACGGAGTTTCACTCCGCCGCTTTTCTTCGAACAGCCGCTCCACAGGCAGACCGCCATGAACGGCAACAACATCCAACGCTTCATATGTTACACATCTCTTCTCTGTAAATTACCGTTTTCCGATCCGCCCCGCGCCGTTAGATGGATCATCAGCATGCTCAGCACCGCCGAGGCGAGCGACCCCAGCAGAATGGCAATCTTGCCCTGATTGATGAAGGCGGGGTGCGTAAAGGCCAGCGAATCGACGAAAATAGACATCGTGAATCCGATACCGCCCAGACAGGCTACGGCCAGCAGGACGCGCCATGTTGCACCTTGCGGCATTTCGGCCAATCCCGATTTTACGGACAGCCAGCTGGCCAGAAAGATCCCCAACGGTTTGCCGACGAGCAATCCGAAAAAGACGCCCATTCCGACCGAACCGTTTTGCGGCGAAAAGTGGAAGATATCGAGATACTCCGCATCGATCGCCACGCCGGCATTCGCCAATGCGAAAATCGGCATGATGAGGAATGTCACATACGGATTGAGCAGTTCTTCCATGCGGTAGCTCATTCCGATCGAGTCGCGCGACAATTTCTTCATCCGGTGCAGGCATTCGCGCTGCTCGGCATTGGGGAAGCGGACTTCGCCCCTGTCCGCCAATTCGAGCGACCGGGTATAATTGTGCAGCTGCCGGAAGAAGTAGGAGCGGCTGTATCGCGGGCGCATCGGGATGACCATTGCCATTGCGACGCCCGACAACGTGGCATGCACGCCCGAATAGTAGAAGAGTCCCCAGACCACGAAGGCCGGGATGAGGAAAACGGCGATGCGTGTCTCCCCCATCCGGTTGAGAAGATAGAGCCCCGCCATGATAAGCAGTGCGACCGCAAGGAACCACCACTTGATGGTTCCGCCATAAAAGAGGGCGATAACCAGGATGGCGCCCAAATCATCGACGACGGCCAACGCCGTAAGGAAGACCTTGAGCGACAACGGCACACGGTCCCCCACAATCGACAGGATGCCGACCGCAAAAGCGATATCGGTTGCCGTAGGTATTCCCCAGCCATTGACCGCCTCCGTACCGTGATTGAAGGCCAGATAGATCAAGGCGGGAGCCAGCATGCCTCCGGCGGCAGCCATTACGGGAAGAATGGCTTTGCGCATGGACGACAATTCGCCGCAGTACATTTCGCGCTTGATCTCCAGCCCCACGACGAAAAAGAAGATCACCATCAACCCGTCGTTGACCAGTTTCTCGACATTCATTCCGCGCGGGAAGGCCAGGTCGATCCGGCCGTCGGGCGTCCGGACGAGCAAGGACAGATCGGTGTGCAACAGTTTTTCATAAAGCTCCGCCGTCCAAGGGAGATTGGCCAGCAGCATGGCTGCCGCCACACACGCGACCAGAACGACCCCTCCGACCCAGGGCACATGCATGAAACGCCGCCGGCGTTCATCCAGGCGGTGGCATGCCCGTATCCAGCCGTGGCGCGAGAAAAGGGATCCGCGGGCCGAATGTGTCGTATTGAATCCGTTCATAGTTCGGATTTTAAAGTGAGTCCGCAAAGTTTGTAAAGGATGCGCGCACCGGTCGAGGCGTCGATCCGGCAATCGGGGCGGGAGACAACCTCCACGACATCGAACCCCACGATCCGGCGTCCCGACCGCACGATCTCCTCCAGCAGATAGACGGCCTGCCGGAACGTCACTCCTCCGGCAACGGGAGTCCCCGTATGGGGGCAGTATTCGACCGAAAGGCCGTCGATGTCGAAACTCACATAGACGAGTTGCGGCAGCCGGGCGACAATCCGCCGGCAGAGCGCTCCCCACGTTTCACCTTCGAAGAGCGCCGCCGAGAGCATGGCGTCGCTGAACATCTCGATTCGTTCCGACGTGCGGGCCAGTTCGGCCTCCGCATCGCAGAAGTCGCGGACACCGACCTCGACAATTCGTTCGACCTGCGGCACGTCACGCAGCACGTTGTACATGATCGAAGCGTGGGAATATTCGAATCCTTCGTAGGCCGCCCGCAGGTCGCAGTGGGCATCGACATGAAGGATTCCGAATGTTCCGCCGCGCTCGCCAAGGGCGCGGATCAATCCGTAAGGCGTCGAATGGTCGCCGCCGACCAGTCCCACGATCTTTCCCTGCTGCAGCCATGTCCGCGCCTGGGTGCGGACGGCCTCGTTCATTTCGCGGCAGCCTTCGTTGATACGGCGGAGCCGGCGGGCCACCGAATCGTTCTCGACCGGTTCTCCGTCCTCGAGACGGGCGATCACCCGCTCCGCATCGGCCCGCAGGCGGCGCGAACGCTCCAGCAGCGTATAGTCGATATCGGCGGTTGCAATGCCACGGCGCCACGCATCGGGAGCCGATTCGTCAAAGAGATCGAGCTGGGTCGAGGCCTCGATGATCGCATCGGGGGCATCGGCCGTACCCGAGCCATAGGAGACCGTAACATCCCACGGTGCCGATATGAGTATCAGCCGCGCCTCATCGGTCGTGAACGGCAATCCGAAATAGGCCCCGTTGTCCACCCCCACTCCATTGGGATCGAAAACATCGATCGTATTCATAGCTTCATGCGCATCTTATGATTTCCCGTCTGCAAGCTCCGTACCATTTGCCGTATCCGGAATCGGCCGGCCCGACCCGACGGTTCGGGAGAGCGGACGAAGCGCAGAGCAGCCATTTCCATCGAGCGGCCTTTTCATGCAGGGCAAGAGGCCGGATCGCGGGACAAAGATACGAAATTCTCCAAATTTACTTACCTTTGCCGAAGACTTAACGCACGCGGAAAGTGAAAATCATCATCGACGAAGCCATACCTTATCTGCGCGGGGTGCTTGAACCTTACGCCGAAACGGTCTATCTTCCGGGACGGGCGATCGCTCCAGGCGACGTACACGATGCCGATGCACTGGTCATCCGCACCCGCACCCGCTGCGATGCGGCACTGCTCGACGGTTCCCGCGTGCGGTTCATCGCCACGGCGACCATCGGGTTCGACCATATCGATCTGGACTATTGTCGGGAACGCCGCATCGGCGTCGCGACGGCGGCCGGATGCAATGCACGGGGTGTGCTGCAATGGATGGGTGCCGTCCTGCACCATCTTGCCGTACAGGGCGGCTGGAACCCTCCGGAGAAGAGTCTGGGCATAGTCGGGGCGGGGCATGTCGGCGAACTGGTCCGCCAATATGCCGCCGCATGGGGATTCCGCGTCGTTGCCTGCGATCCGCCCCGTGCCGCCCGCGAAGGCGGCGACTTCATCTCCCTTGCGGCACTGGTCCGGCAGAGCGATCTGGTGACCTTCCACACGCCGCTCGACGCCACGACCTTCCACATGGCCGACACATCGCTCTTCAGCGAGATGAAACCCGACGCCCTTGTCATTAACGCCTCGCGCGGTGAGGTCGTTGACGGCGAAGCGCTTCTGCACAGCGGACACCCCTACGTCCTCGACGTATGGGAGCACGAACCCGACATCGACCGGCAGCTGCTTGCCGGCGCACTCCTCGCAACCCCCCACATCGCCGGATACTCGGCACAGGGCAAGGCCAATGCGACGGCCGCAGCCGTACAGGCCCTCGCCCGCCACTTCGGGCTGTCGCTCACGGAGTGGTATCCGGACGTCCGGCCTTCGGCCCCGCGTCCGATCACCTGGGAAGAGCTGTCGGCCACGATCGGCTCGCATTACGACATCGCGGCAGAGAGCGCGACGCTCAAAAAGCATCCCGAACGTTTCGAGGAGCTGCGCAACGGTTATGCCTACCGGCAGGAGTACTTCTGAAAGTGCCGGCTTTCATCCCCGATCTACACTTTACCCATTCAACAGGCTCGCTGCGGACACAATCCGCACGACGTGTATGCCGCATACCGTATCCGGGCCGCCTGCCGGAACTCACAGCGGCACGGTGCGTCCTGCTTCAAGAGGTGCGGACCCGCACGGCGGCCGTCGCAAAACAGGCCGAAAAGAGAAGACCGCCCGCTCCCACGCACCGCACCGCAAACGGAGTACGGAACATATAAGACAAAGGGCACCTGCTGAAAATAGGCTTCCCGCTGTTTGGGTTATTCAGCTCCATTATCTATTTTTGTATGAATTTATACATTCCCCTAAACTATTTACTATGAAAAATCATCCTATTATTTGCAGAAAAGCACTGCCGGCCGTATTTGTGTTGCTCTGTTCAATCGCATGCTGCATCTCCTGCAGCAAAGATGAAGACACTCCTCCCGAATACATTCCCCCGCAAGAGAGCAGCGCACCGGCACCGGAAGCCGATCTGCTCGACATCGTCTTCCACAATGACGGGACAGCCAAAGATGTCTCGGCGGCGAAAATCCCCGTAGAGACACTCTCCGGCACAGCCATGATGACCTACTATAATGACACCTACCAGCAATATGTCGCCCATTTCAGCCATACGCCGGGCTCATCAGTCAACGAGGGGTACTTCAAAGCCGACTATTCCGCCAACCAGAAGTTCATCAACGGGCTGGCCGACGGGCATTCGCTCGAAGTTCTTTTCAAGGTCGATTCCGAGTCGGACGGTACGGTTGAATGGAAGATGCTCAGTTCGATGTCATCGGGCGGCACCGGCTTTCTCATTTCGAAGGCCGAACGGGGTACGGAGCTGACCTTCCTGCCCAATGTCAGCACAACGGGCAAGTCGAATTACATATGGACAAAGAGCGGCATCACGCCCGAAGCCGGACGTTACTACCACGCCGTCGGCGTCTGGAACAAGCAGGAGGGAAAGACCTACATCTATGTCGATGGCGAACTGAAGGGGACAATGGACGCCCCCGGCAATTTCGTCTATCCCTCCAAGACCACGAGTTACTGGTTCGGCATAGGCGTCGATGCCAGCCCCACATCGGGACAGAGCGCATGGAAAGGCGATGTAGCCATTGCCCGCATTTACGACGCCCCGCTGACCGCATCCGAAGTCAGCGCATTGTGGAATAAAGTGAAGCGCACCCAAAATCCCTGTTCGGTCGAGATCAGCGGTCTGCTTTTCCTGCCCAGCTGCGAAGTAAGCAGCAACTATCGATATACGCTCTACGGGAAAGGGTTCGCTTCGGGCGACAAAATCAAGTTCGAATCGCTGACCGTCTCCGACCGGTCGTACACGCTCGACACGACCGTCTCTTCGGAATCGGTCTCCGTGCGTATTCCCGATTCATTCAGCTCCGACAGGTACCGTATGGTCCTGCTGCGCGGACAGGCTCAGTATCCGTTGGGCATTGCAGAATTCACATTCACCGAAAATCCCGTACAGCTCACAAAACCCCGCGTGATTGCACATCGGGGATTCCACACCGAAGGTGCACCTGAAAATTCCGTTGAAGCACTGGCTGCGGCCCAAGAGCTGGGAGTCTATGGTTCCGAACTCGATGTATGGATTACGTCCGACGGCCGTCTGGTCGTCAATCACGACAAGACATTCGAGGGAGACAGCCATGTTATCGAGAACTCCACCTACGACCAGATCAAGAATCTCACGCTCAGCAACGGCGAAAAAGTGCCTACACTTGATGATTTCCTCGAACAGGCGGCCAAGAGTACGACAACGAAATTGATCGTCGAGATTAAACGGCACAGTTCCGCCGCCAACAATGAACGCGCAGCGGATGCGGTTGTCGCACTGGTCAAACAGGCGGGACTTACCGACCGTGTAGAGTATGTATGTTTTGACTATGCCACCTGCAAACGGCTCGTTGCGGCGCTGCCCGACGCAACGGTGGGATACCTCAACGGCGACCAGGCTCCTGCCACCGTACAGAAAGACGGCATCAGGAGCATCGCCTACAACTATTCGATCATCTCCGTACGGCCGGACTGGATCCGCGAAGCACATGACAACGGGATGGTCATCAATACATGGACGGTCAATGCCGAAACGGACATGATGAAATGTATCGCCCTGAACATCGACTTCGTCACGACCAATTATCCCCGCACACTCAAGGAGTTGCTGACCAAGACCTTTGTTTCGGCCGAATAAACGGCTGACATCATCCCAAGGAGACGAGGAGGCCGCCTTCCCTTTACGGAAGGCGGCCTCCTCGTCTCCTGCGCATGCCCGCTCATTCGCTCCGTTCGACGCCCCAGCCGCCGCCGAGCGCCTTGTACAGATTGACCAGAGCCAGATACTCGTCGCGCACGGCATTGCTCAGACCGATCTGTGCATCGAAATATTTACGCTGTGCATCCAGCACGTCGAGGTAATTGATCACACCGTTGAAATACTGCAGCTGGGCCAACTCCACGTATTTCTGCGCCGCCTGCTGCAGATCGCGTTTCAGCGACGCCGCCGCACGTACATTGCGATAGGCGACAACCGCATCGTTCACCTCGCGGAACGCCGCAAGCACCTTCTGTTCGTAACTCAACCGGGCCTCCTCACAAGCGGCCACGGCAGCGTGGTGCCGGGCCTTTTTCTGGCCGAACGAGAAGAGCGGAGAGGTCAACCCGCCCCGCAGATAGGAGAAGGGGGATGAAAAGAGTCCGGCGAAATCATCGTTCTCCCAACCGCCCACCAGATTGAACGTAATGCGGGGGAACCGATCGGCATAGGCCACACCCAGAGCCGCTTCGGCCGCACGCAGCTCCTGTTCGCTCTGCCGCAGGTCGGGACGGCGCCTGAGCAGTTCCGAAGGGAGTCCGACCGGTTGTTCGGCCGGCAAACGCGACTGCAGTCCCATCGTCTCCCGTTCGACGCGCATCGTGGGATACTCTCCGGCCAGCAAGGCGATCTGGTGCTCCTTGAGTGCAATCTGGCTCTCGAGACCCGGGATAAGCGTAGCCGTACTTGCAAGCTCCACTTTCGCCTGCTGGAGCGCCGTCTCGGAGGTCAAGCCTCCCTCAAAACGCAGACGCGCCTGACGCACACCCTCCTTGCGCGTCGCCAGCGTGCGCCGTACGATCGCCAGCTCCTGATCCAGGGCGACCAGTTCGTAATAGGCCGTCGCCACCTCCGCGACAAGCGTCATCTGCATGGCCCGCTGCGCTTCGACCGTCGCAAGGTACTCGGCCAACGCCTGCCGGTTCGCCCACCGCAGATTGCCCCACAGATCCAGTTCCCAGGAGAGCTGCACCTTGGCGCCGATTTCGGGATCGTCCGTCGCGGGAGTACCCTTGTAATCGTTGTGCTCCGTATCGGCATAGAGCGCACCCGTCAGCGAGGGCAGCTGATCGGCCCGGGCAATCCGTTTCAGCGCCTGCATGCGCCGCACGCGCGCCGAAGCCATCAGCAGATCCTTGTTGTAGGCCAACGTGCGTTCGATCAGCGCCGTGAGTGTCGAGTCGGTATAGACGTTCCACCAGGCCATGTCGGCCAGAGCCAGCGAATCGCCCTTTCCGGGGACGATCTCGTCCGGCAGATTCAATTCGGGACTCTTCATCTGGCGACGCCCCACCATGCAGGAGGCACAGAGAACCGCAAGACCGAACAGCAGGATTCCGCGCAACAGATTATTTCGTTTCATGGCTTGCACCTTTGAATTTGGCTTTGAGACGATAGACCCACACGAAGAAGAAGGGGACGAAGACGATACCGACCGAAATGGCCACCAACATGCCGAAGAAGACACCCGTACCGATACCCTGACGGCTTGCCGAACCGGGTCCCGTTGCAAACACGAGCGGCAGCATGCCGAGGATGAAGGCGAGCGAGGTCATCACGATCGGGCGGAAACGCAGCCGTGCGGCATGAAGCGCCGATTCGACCAGATCGCCGCCCCGATCGACCATCTCCTTCGCGAACTCGACGATCAGGATGGCGTTTTTGGCAACCAGACCGACAAGCATCACCAGTCCGATCTGGAAATAGATGTTGTTCTCCAGCCCGCAGATCCAGTTGCCGGCATAGGCGCCCAGACCGGCAATGGGCAGCGACAGAATAACGGCAATGGGCACGGACCAGCTTTCGTACTGCGCCGCGAGGAAGAGGAAGACGAAAAGGAATGCCAACGCGAGCACATAACCCGTCTGGCCGCTGGCATGCTTCTCCTGATAGGAGAGACCGCTCCACTCCACGCCGATATTTTCGGGCAGATGACGGCGGACAATCTGCTCCAGCACGGCCATCGCCTGTCCCGAGCTGTAGCCGTGCGCCGCCTCGCCGGAGATCGTTGCAGCGTTGAACATGTTGAACCGCCGGATCGTACCGGGGCCCGTCGTATAGTGAGTCGTACCAAGTGCCGTAACGGGAATCATCGCACCGCCGTTGCCGCGCACGTAGAAGAGGTCGAGATTGCTCTGATGAGCCCGATAGGGGGCTTCGGCCTGGATATAGACGCGGTAGATTCGGTTGAACATGTTGAAGTCATTGACATAGACCGAACCGGTAAAGGTTTTGAGCGCCGAGAAGATATCCGA
This sequence comes from uncultured Alistipes sp., assembly GCA_944322375.1. GTDB lineage: Bacteria > Bacteroidota > Bacteroidia > Bacteroidales > Rikenellaceae > Alistipes. The sequence goes on along the minus strand of CALUOX010000011.1, from coordinate 8,542 downwards.
CATCGAAACGCCCAGCAGCTGGGCCTTGTCGCGATCCACATCGTAATACAGCTGCGGGATATCGCTCTGCATCGACGTGGAGAGCCCTGCCAGTTCGGGACGCCGCTGGGCATAATACATCAGCGTATCGACCGCACGCTGCAGATCGGCATATGCAAGATCGCCGCGCGCTTCGAGAACCATTTCGAAACCGCCCGACGTACCCAAGCCGGGGATGACGGCCGGCGAGCTGAGATAGACCTTGCTTTCGGGATACTTCGACAGCTCCGTGCGCACCTGCGCCATCAGGTCGTCGATACTCTCCGATTTCCGCTCGCCCCAAGGCTTCAGAATCACCGTAAGCTGGCTGTGAGCCTGATTGCTGCCCAGACGCGGCGACGAACCCGTTACATTGAGGACATACTCCACATCGGGCAGCCCCATCAGATAGGCCATTGCCCGATCCGTCACGCGACGTGTACGTTCCAGCGTAGCGCCTTCGGGCAGCTCCAGTTCGACGGTAAAATAGCCTTGGTCCTCTTTGGGCATGAAACTTTGCGGCATGAGCTGGTTCATCACCCAGATACCGATCAACAGGATGCCAAAAGCCGCAAACATGCGCCGCGAATGGCGCAGGCTGGAGCGGATGGCCCGTTGATAGGTCGTATTTCCCTGCCGCAGCCAGAAGTTGATCTTTCGGAAAAGTTTCGGTTTGCGGCGGCCATTGTCGGGACGCAGCACATAGGCACACATCGCAGGGCTGAGCGTCAGGGCCACGATGGTCGAGATGATGACCGAGACGGCGATCGTAATCGTGAACTGCCGGTACAGCTGGCCCGTAATACCTGCGAGGAAGCTCACGGGGACGAACACGGCGCACAGCACCAGCGACATGGCGATCAGCGCCCCGCTCAACGACGACATGGCCTTTTTGGCGGCTTCGTAGGGGGAGAGGCCCTCCTGCTCCATAAGGCGGTCCACGTTCTCCACCACCACGATGGCATCATCCACGACGATGCCGATGGCCAGGATCAGACCCAGCAGGGTCATCATGTTGAGCGAGAAGCCGAAGACGAGCATCACGCCGAAAGTACCGATCAGCGAGATCGGTACGGCGATGATCGGAATCAACGTCGCCCGCCAGCTCTGCAGCGAAAGATAGACGACGAGAATCACCAGCAGCAGCGCCTCGAACAGCGTCCGATAGACGTGATGAATCGATTCGGAGATATAGGTGGTCATGTCGAACGGGATCTCGTAGGAGATTCCTTCGGGGAAGTTGCGGCTGATCTCCTTCATCGCCTCCTTGACCAGGTCGGCCACCTCCATTGCATTTGCGCCGGGCAGCATGTTGATGTTGAGCACGGCGGCATTCCCGCCGTTGATACCGCTCTCGGTGTTGTAGGAGGAGGCTTCGAGCGATACACGCGCCACATCGCGGAGGCGGATGATCGAACCGTCGGAGTTGGCCCGCACGACAATGTCCTCGAACTGGCTTACCGACGCCAGACGTCCCTGTGCCGTAATGGGAATCGTCACATCGAGATCGGTCATGGGCTGCTGCCCCAACACGCCGGCGGCCGATTCGCGGTTCTGGTCCTTGAGAGCCTTCTGCAGATCCTGCACGGTCAGCCCCAAATTGGCCAGACGGTCGGGCTGCACCCAAATCTGCATGGCATAATAGCGCGAACCGACATTCGAGACGCGGCCCACGCCCGGAACACGCCGCAGCATATCGACGACGTTGAGCGTGGCGTAATTGCTCAGATAGATCTCGTCGAACTTCGGGTCCGACGACAACAGCGTAATCGTCAACAACTTGCTCGACGCCTCTTTCTCGACCGAGATGCCGTTCTGGACCACTTCGGCCGGGAGTCGCGCCTCGGCCAGTTTCACACGGTTCTGGATCTCGACGGCCGCCAGATCGGCATCGGTATCGATATCGAAGGTGATCGTAGCGGTAAAACCGCCCGAGTTGGTTGACGACGACTCCATGTAGAGCATGCCGGGCGCGCCGTTGAGCTCCTGCTCGATCGGCGTCGCGACAGCCTGCGTAACGGTCTGGGCGCTGGCGCCCGGATAGGAGGCGCTCACCTTGACCACCGGCGGTACGATCTTGGGATACTGGTCGATGGGCAGCAGAAGCAGACCGATAACGCCGACGATGACGATGATGACCGAAAGGACGGTCGAAAAGACCGGTCGGTCGATAAAGAAATCGCTCTTCATAGGCAGTTCAGGAATTCGTTGCCACACCGTTGTCGCGCCTGGGCTCGACGGCCTCGACGCGCATGCCGTGTGTAAGTTTGTGATATCCCTCGACGACGATCCGTTCGCCGGCCGTCAAACCGCGCTCGACAACGACCTTGTTGTCGAGTTCGGGGCCGATCTCGATAAAGCGCCGTTCAACGACACTGTCGGGCCGCACGACAAAGATATAGACACCGCCCTTTTCGATGATGATCGACTTCGTCGGCACCACGACGGCATTTTCGCGCACGTCGAGCAACAGCTTTACCTTCGTGAACTGTCCGGGCAGCAGGATATGGTCCGGATTGGGCATTTCGGCCCGCACCGAGAAGGTTCCGGTCTCGGGATCGACCTGCGGATCGGCGAAATCGACCAGACCGCGCAGCGGATAGCGCGAGTTGTCGGGCAATGTCACCGTAATATAGGGGTTCCAGCGGCGGGTCGAATCCTTCTGCCCGAGGTTTACGTTGCGCTCCTTGCTGCGCAGGTAATCGAGACCGGTCATGCTGAAATCGACACGCACGGTATCGCTCTTGACGATCGTCGCCAGGAGCGACTTGCCGCCCGGACCCACCAACGTACCGATATCGGCATTGCTGGCGCTGATATAGCCCGTAATGGGCGACTGCACGGTCGTATAGCTCAACGCCGTTGCGGCCTGGGTAAGATCGGCCTCGCTCATCACCACATTGGCCGTTGCGCTTTCATAGGCGGCCGTTGCATTGTCCAGATCGAGCTGGCTGGCGGCATTCTGCTCGTAGAGCGGACGGATACGCTTGAGGTCGCGTTCGGCCTTCTGCGCCAGGGCACGGTCCTTGCTCAGCTGAGCCTTGGCCTTGTCCACGCGCGCCCGATAGACCTTCGGGTCGATAATGAAGAGCGTCTGCCCCTTCTGCACGTAACTGCCTTCGCGGAACAGCATCCGTTCGAGATAGCCCTCCACGCGGGCGCGCACCTCCACGAACTGCTGTGCGCGGATACGTCCCACATATTCGCCGTAGATCTCCACATCCTGCGTGGTGACGGGTTCGACCGCCACGACGGGATAGACGACCGCTTCTTCCTGCGGACGCAACAGCCAGACCAGAGCGGCGACAATCACTACGACCACAAGTCCCACAAGAATCCATCCGCGCCACGTCCGGGGACAGGAGCGTTTGCACCAGGAACCGCCCTTCCGCATCCATTTCTTCATTTTCGGCTTGACAGTCGCCCAATTGACAGTTGCCCAATTCATATTTTCAGTTGTTTATGCGGAGAGGCCCGCAGATACAATGCGGCAAAGATACGATTTCCCTGTTAAAATCGCACTCAGCGACCATTCTACAATCGAATTTCCGCCATTTGACTACCAAATAACGGAAAAAATGACGAATTCGTGTGCCGGACGGCGGAAGAATTTCCAACCGGAGGGTCCTGAAAGAGGGAAAGTAAACCGCCCCTCCCTACCGGAGATACCCGCAACCGGCATCCGGAGTCTCAGAACTCCGACGTAAACTTGAACCGTATATGCTTGAAGTTCTCCTGTGCCAGCGACAGGGAGTAACTCGTATCGGCCAGAAAGACGTCGCGGCCGTGTTTGTCAACCGCCATGTTCGTATGCTTGCGCCGCTTGAAATCAGCCAACTGCTCGGCATCGTCGCTTTCGATCCAGCAGGCCTTGTAGATCGAGATCGGCTCCCAACGGCACTTGGCACCGTATTCATGCTCCAGACGGTACTGGATGACCTCAAACTGCAGGGCACCGACCGTACCGATGATCTTGCGGCCGTTGAGCTGCGAGATAAATAACTGTGCCACACCTTCGTCCATCAACTGATCGATCCCCTTCGCCAGCTGCTTGAACTTGAGCGGATCGGCGTTTTCGATGTAGCGGAACTGCTCGGGAGCGAACGACGGGATGCCCGTGAACTTGAGCTTTTCACCCTCGGTAAAGGTGTCGCCGATCTTGAAGGTGCCCGTATCGTGCAGGCCCACGATATCGCCCGGATAGGCCACGTCGATCACCGACTTCTTCTCGGCCATGAAGGCCGTCGGCGAGGAGAACTTGAGCTGCTTGCCGCTTCGCACATGGAGGTAGTTGTGGTTGCGCTCGAAGATTCCCGAACAGATCTTCAGAAAGGCGATGCGGTCACGATGGTTGGGATCCATGTTCGCGTGGATCTTGAAGATGAAACCCGTCATTTTGGGCTCCGAAGGCTGGACCGTCCGGGTTTCGGTCTGCGACGGACGCGGCGACGGAGCGATGCGGATGAAACATTCGAGCAGCTCGCGCACGCCGAAGTTGTTGATCGCCGAACCGAAAAAGACCGGAGCCAGATCCCCGGCAAGATATTGTTCGCGATCAAAGGGATCATACACCCCCTCGATCAGCGCCAGATCGTCACGCAGCTGGCGGGCATAACGCTCACCCACACGGGCGTCAAGTTCGGGCGACGTCAGGTCGCGGATATCGACCGTCGAGGCCGTTGCCGTCAGCCGTTCGTCGGAGGTGAAGAGCGAGAGATCCTGTTCGTAGATATTGTAAACGCCCTTGAACGTCGGACCGTTGGAGATCGGGAAGGCCAACGGCCGCACGCGGATGCGCAGTTCGCGTTCCACCTCGTCAAGCAGATCGAAGGGATCCTTGCAGGGCCGGTCCAGCTTGTTGATAAAGACCATCACGGGCGTCTTGCGCATGCGGCACACCTCCATCAGGCGCCGGGTCTGCTGCTCGACGCCCTTGGCGCCGTCGATGACGATGATGACCGAATCGACGGCCGTCAGCGTCCGGTAGGTATCCTCCGCGAAGTCCTCGTGTCCGGGTGTATCGAGGATGTTGATCTTGACGTCACGGTACTCAAAGCCCATTACCGATGTGGCAACCGAGATACCGCGCTGCCGCTCGATCTCCATGAAATCGGACGTTGCACCGCGTTTGATCTTGTTGCTCTTGACGGCTCCCGCCACATGAATGGCGCCGCCGAAAAGCAACAGTTTCTCGGTCAGCGTCGTTTTACCCGCATCGGGGTGTGAAATGATGGCGAACGTCCGTCGCCGTGCGATCTCTTCCTGTAAGGTCATGCCGTTCTCTCTATGTCCGTATCCGTAAAATGTAAATCAATATGATGCCCCGTTTCGGGAAGGCCCGAAAAACCAGCGGAAGGGCACACACCCTTCCCCTGTTCACTCTTCGTCTTCCGAAGCCCTTCGCTCTCCTGAACCCGATCCAACCCTCGCCGGAGTTCGTCCGGACGGTTGACCGGTTTTCTTTCCCCCCCTCCGACAGCCGGAGAAGATCGTCTCAGGCCTTCGCTCCGCTGTCGGAAGCGGCTGCGGCCGGCGCCGTCGTCTCGGGCGGATAGTCGATGTTGTAATGACAGCCGACCGACTCCTTGAGCTCGCGTCCCTGCTTGATGATCAGGTAGGCCACCGTAATCATGTTGCGGAGTTCACACAGCTCCCGATTGGGCGTCGTCTTGTTGTAGAGCTCCTCCGTCTCGTGCCACAGCGTCTCCAACCGCCGCATGGCCCGTTTGAGATAGAGGTTCGAACGGATGATCCCCACATAGGTTGACATGATCTGCTGCAGTTCGCGCTTCGACTGGATAAGCGACAGCAACTCTTCGGCCGTTGCCGTACCTTCGAAGTTCCAGTCGGGAATACCCTCCTGGATCGACACCTTGTCAAGCTGCGACACGGCATGCCGGGCCGCCTGATCGGCATAGACCACCGCCTCGATCAGGGAGTTTGAAGCCAGACGGTTGGCCCCGTGCAGCCCCGTGCAGGAGGTCTCGCCCAATGCATAGAGCCGACGGATCGAGGTTTCGCCGTCGGTCGAGACCTTTACACCGCCGCAGCAGTAGTGTGCGGCCGGCGTAACGGGAATCCAGTCCTTCGTGATGTCGATACCGATCGACAGACACTTCTCGTAGATGTTCGGGAAGTGGCTGCGGATTGCATCGGCGGGTTTGTGCGTCACGTCCAGATAGACGAACTCTTCGCCGCGCAGCTGCATCTCGCGATAGATCGAACGGGCCACCACGTCACGCGGCGCCAGCGACTTCATCGGATGGTACTTGTCCATGAACTCCTCGCCGTTCTGCAGACGCAGGACCGCGCCGAATCCGCGCATCGCCTCCGTAATGAGGAACGAGGGACGTTCGCCGGGATTGTAGAGCGACGTGGGATGGAACTGGATGTACTCCATGTTTTCGGTAATGGCCTTTGCGCGGTGGCACATGGCGATTCCGTCGCCCGTCGCCACAATGGGGTTCGTCGTCGTCGAATAGACGTTTCCGCAACCGCCCGTCGCCACGACCGTGAACTTTGCCAGCACGGTTTCGATGGCGTGCGTATCCAGATCGAGCACATAGGCGCCGAAACAGGTCACGCCGCGCGTATGGCGCGTCACGAACTCACCCAGATGGTGCTGCGTCAACAGATCGACGGCATAATGGTGCTCCAGCACCGTGATATTGGGATGTCGGCGCACGGAGGCGATCAGCGCTCTTTCGATCTCGGCGCCCGTCAGGTCCTCGTAATGGAGAATCCGGTGTTCGGAGTGACCGCCTTCGCGATTCAGTTCAAAACGTCCGTCGGGTGTCTTGTCGAACCGCGTTCCCCAGGCTATCAAGTCACGGATCAACTCCGGAGCGCGACGCACGACCAGTTCCACAGCCGCCGGATCACATTTTCCGGCACCGCAGACCAGCGTATCATGAATGTGTTTCTCGAAGGTGTCGGGAGCATAGGTTACAGAGCAGATACCGCCCTGAGCATAATTGGTATTGCACTCGTTCATTTCGCCCTTCGTGACGATCGTGACGTGACCGTGGTCGGCGGCTTTGAGTGCGAAGCTCAGGCCTGCAGCGCCGGAGCCTATCACCAAGAAATCGGTTTCCATGTCGAATATTCGATTAGCTGGCGCAAAAGTAACGATTTTTCGCGAGACGGGAAAACGCCCGTATCATTTTTCCTGCAAAACGGCTGCGGCAAAGCGCCTCAACGGATGAATTTTCGCTCCGTCCGGAAGGACCGGAAGAAAAAGAGCACCTCTTCAACGCGAACCGAACGGATAAAGTCGTACCTTTGTCGCGCCAACGACAAACAAGAGCTCCATGGAACGACACATCGACATCAACGACTACGACTATGCGCTGCCGGACGAACGCATTGCAAAATTTCCGCTGGCCGAACGTTCGGCCTCGAAACTGCTTGTCTATCGCGACGGAGCGATCTCCGAGCGACACTTCCGCGATCTGGGCGAGGTCCTGCCTGCGGGTGCGATGCTGGTCTTCAACAACACGAAGGTGATCCGGGCCCGCATCATCATGCACAAGGCGTCGGGCGCCCGCATCGAGGTCTTCTGCCTCGAACCGCACGCACCGGCCGACTACGAACGGGCCTTTGCCGTCAAGGGGTCGTGCGAGTGGAGCTGCATCGTGGGCAACCTCAAGAAGTGGAAGGAGGGAGCCGTCGGCATCGACTTCGAACTCGACGGCACACCGCAGCAGCTGCGGGCCTATCGCATCGGCGACGGCGGCCGCGAACAGATCGTGCGGTTCGAATGGAGTGCCGACCTTACGTTCGGGGAGTTGCTCGAACATCTGGGCAAGATCCCTATTCCGCCCTATCTGAACCGCGACAGCGAGGAGATCGACTATACGCGCTACCAAACGGTCTATTCGAAATTCGAGGGATCGGTCGCCGCACCGACGGCCGGACTGCACTTCACACCGGAACTTCTGGCGTCGTTGCACGATGCAGGGACCGAATTCGACGAAGTGACGCTGCACGTGGGTGCCGGGACCTTCCTGCCGGTCAAGGACGACGACGCCTGCCGCCACGCCATGCACACCGAGCACTTCGAGATCCGCCGCACGACAGTCGAACACCTTCTCCGCAAATGGGGCTTCATCACGGCCGTCGGCACCACCTCGGTCCGGACGCTGGAATCGCTGGCGGCACTGGCCTGGCGCATCCGCCGCGACGGATCGCCCGCCACGGATCGGGTCATCGGACAGTGGGAGCTGTACGACCTGCCCGCAACATTCACGGGCCGCGATGCGCTGGAGACACTGCTGGAATACATGCAACGGAACGAACTCGACGCACTGAAGGCCGCCACGCAGATCATGATCGCCCCGCTGGGCTATCGCTGGCGCATCGTGCGCTGGATCATCACCAACTTCCACCAGCCCAAATCGACGCTGCTGCTCCTTGTTGCCGCCTACGTGGGCGACGACTGGCACAAGATCTACGACTACGCCCTCGGCCATGACTTCCGGTTCCTGAGCTACGGCGATTCATCGCTGCTCATTGCGGAACATCC
>CALUOX010000010.1 GCA_944322375.1 uncultured Alistipes sp. | reverse complement strand
ATCCAGCAGCTCCTGCGTGTCGGTCAGTACGGTGTCCGGTTCGGCAACGGTCGAGGCCGCAACCACAACGCGCAGTACGGAGTCAACCGCCTGTTTCGGAGCGAGCCGCAACCCCTTCTGGGCGAGATAGCAGACCCGCTGCGATTCATCGTCGTTGACCATCGTCCCGACGAGTGCGGGTATCAGCGCCGGGCGCCCCAACTGCCAGGCATAGTTGGCGGCATTGCGCCGCAGCAACTCGTACCGGTCGTTCAGACCCAGCAATACGCCCTCTTCGAACGCCTCTTCGTCGCCGAACCGTCCGAGCAGCTTGAGCGCCTCCATGCGGGTCGTGGCCAGAGACGATTTGCGCATCGTTTCGAGCAGTTCATCCGGGGTCATCTCTCCCATGTCGGTGAGCATCCGCAGTGCGAGACTCTTGAGGTCGGCATAAGGCGTCTCATCAAGCAGCGTGCGCCAATAGCCGGCATCGTTCTTCCGTACGGTCATGTCGCGCGATACGTCGTTTGCCGCCACGGGCCGGAACCGAAATGCCGGATCGCCCAGGACGTGGCCTTCGAGCGTTGCGATCAGCCGGTTGTATTGTCCGACACGGACGCCGTGCGACAGCAGTCCCACCATTTCGTACGTCCAGCGATCCTGCAGCACGTTGACCGTATTGCCCTGCGTCACGACCGTCCGTCCGGGACCGAAGAGGTAATATCCGGCGATGTTCCCCGCCTTGTGGAACGAACCGTTGTAGCAGGCGTTGAACATGACGAAGCGGGGCTGAACTGGAAGATCGACCAGATCGTCGAGTTCAATGTCGCGCGGTTTGGTACCCTGCGGGGCCGATTCCTCCTCCCCGTCGGATTCGGACGCATCGAAGAAGGTGTCGGTGAGGTGGTACTCCTCTTTGAAAAAGGCTTTGAGACCCTCCGGATCCGCCTTGTCACCCTTCCGCTTCTCGAAATACCGCTGGAAGAAATAGGCACTCTTGATCTGCTGGTACATGCCCTCCAGCGATGCCGGTTCCAATGCGTAGGATCCGACGTGCTGCGCGTCGGGAGACCCGTGTTCGTTGAAGAATATGGCATCGACTTCGGGCCGCACCAGCTCGTCAAAGAGCCGGTATTTCATGTAGGCGTCCATCCGGAAGTTCAACTGCCGGAGCCGGGCCGCCTCGCGTGTATTGGTCAGCGGGAAGTTTTCGTCGATGGCGATGCGTTCGTCCATCCAGCAGATCAGACAATCGGAGTTGTATCCGTCGCCGGCGTAGGTAACCAGATGGTCGAGCTGATCGACACGCCTGCGCTCTTCGACGACCTTCTCCAGATAGCGGGCGATGGCGTCGTACCTGTCGCCGCCAAGCTGCTCGGGATAGCGGATGCGTCCGGAGTAGAATGCCGGATCGAGCCGTTGGGGCGAGGTCGGGGCGAGGTTGTAGTAGAACCACAATTCGTTGACCGTATCGCGTGCGACGGGTTCGAACGTCAGATCCGGACAGTCGTAGTAGCGGTCCGAGGGGACCGAAGATTCATTGATCGGGAAGTTCTTTTCGTCCATCTTGAATGCCGAGGTCATGTGCTGGGCGTTCCGGACCAGAACGATGGGGATGTCGCCGATGAAGACAACCCCTTCAAGCGGCGATCGTTTTGCCGTTTTCCGCATGAGACCGATCAGTTCCGAGCGAACCTCCTCGGGCGACTGCCATTGGTCGCAGAGGATGTATGTGGCAAGTCCGTCGGTTTCCAGTGCATCGCGGTAGGCATGGATCTGCGGAAGGGTCTTGTCGTAGGTCGTGCGATCGACGACGATGGCAAAGGAGGTCGGATGCCGCTGGAGCGGTTTCTCGACAAGCGGCCTGGCCTGCGACAGCCCCGGAATCAGAAGTGCGAGACAGATGTATTTGAGTGATTTCATAGCGAATTATTTTTTCGATTCCAACCGGTTGACCATTCGGGTAAGCTCTTTTCGGAAGGGCGCTGAAAGGGACGGCCGGGCAAGCAGTTCCCGACCTGCGCGTGCGATCTCATCCTTGTGGACGGAGAGGTCGAACCAGGCGAGCGCCTCGGCCAGCCGAATGCGCAATGTTTCGGACTGGGAGTCGTCGCGGAGCAGTGCGATGAGCTCATCGGTGATCTGGTGGTAGGGCCGGTTCTTGAGGAACGAGATTCTTGCCAGCTTCATCCCTTCGGAGGTCTCCGGGTTGCGGATCTCCGACAGCGCCTCGGCGGCGGCCGGTACTCCGTTGTATCCGTTGACCTTGTAGAGAAGCTCTTTCTTGAGCGAGTCGGCATGGAAGAAGGTCTTGTCGGCGAAGTAGTCGTCGATGGCTTTTGTCACCTTTTTGCTGTCGAAGCACTGGATCGATTCCCCGATGTTGAATACGATCCGCGCGGCATTCCGGTCCTGGGTATAGACGTCGATCAGAACGGGGATGAACGAGTCGTCGCCGACACGCCCCATCCGGGTAACGGCAACGCGGCGCAGGAACTCGAACCGGTCGTATGCGGCCATGCGCAGCGCCTTGTTGAAGGCCTCACCGCCCACCGACTCCAGCAGCCGGAAGGCGTTGTATCGCACGACGGCATGGGGCGAAGCGGCCATTTTGTCGAGCAGTATCTCCGTCAATTCGGGGCAGTCGTTCTCCCAAAGCCGGATCATGGCGAGATTCTGGACGTCGGGAATCTCGCTGTCGAGTTGTGCGAGCCAGAATCCGTTGTCGTTTTTCAGCGCCATTTCATTGATCTTCGGATCGGGGCCTGCCGGAGTAAACCGATAGGTCGGGTCTCCGATGACGTGCGACTCCAGAATATGGATGTTTTTCGCCCAGGCGCCGAGCCGGAGTCCCTGTCCGAGCAGTCCGAGCAGGTCGAATGCCGATTTGTCCTGCAGGACGTTGACGCTGTTTGCGAAGGCGGTCACGCAGCGGCCGTCCGAGAGGATGTAGTGCCCGGCGATGAAGTTGTCTTCCCGGAAGTCGCCGTTGTAGCAGGCGTCGAAGATGACGAAGCGTGCATTGGGCTTGATCCGTGCGACCTCTTCGAGGATGATGCCGCTGCGCAGATCGGCGATGGAGTCTTTGCGGAGTTGTTCCGGCGTATCGACGGCGCAGTACCACAAGGTGTCGAGTCCGAGCCGTTCGGCCTGTCGGACGGCGGATCTCCGGCTTGCGGCCGAACGTCGGGCACGTCCGCGGAGGATGTAGCCGATCTCCTCTGCAGCCTCCTCGGCCGACGACACGTAGGGTGTTCCGGAGAGGTATTGCCGATTGGGAAGGCCGTGTTCATGGAAGACCATCATGTCGAGGTCGTCGCGCCGCACTTCCCGGATCAGGGTCGATTTCATGAAGGGCTGCATGGAGTAGCGCAGGAACTTTGCCCCCTGGACATGCCGGAACGTATCGCCGAACTGCTCGTCGAGAAGCATCTGCTCGTCGCGCCAGGCAACGAGGGAGTTGGAGTAGGAGCCGTCTCCCGTATAGGATACGAACCGGTCGAAGGAGGTTGCGGCGCGGTGTTCGCGGACGACCTTCTCCAGGTAGCGGGCGATCTGTTCACAGGGATCGCCGAACGCCGTCTGGGCCTTGATGCGTCCCGAATAGATGTCGCAGGAGATGTACTGCGGAGAGTCGGGCGCGAGTTCGTAGTAGTGGAAGAGCCCTTTCGAGGGGGTTCCCTGCGGGATGAACTGCAGGTCGAAGTCGTCGTAAAAGCGATCCGACGGAACGGAGGCCTCATGAATGTCGAACCTGTACTCGTCCATCTTGAAGGCCGATGTGAGGTGCTGGGCCTTGGTCACCATTGCAATGGGAATATCGCCGATGAAAACGCAGCCTTCCAGCCCCTTGTTGTGATGGAGATCGACAAGGATCTGCCGCACCTCTTCGGGTGCGGTCCATGTGTTGGATACGACATAGACGGGAAGGCCTTCGCTTTCGAGGGTCTGTTTGTAGGCTTGGATCTGGGGCCGGCATCTCTCGGCCGTTTGCGCATCGACAAGGATGGCGAATGGGTGCTTTCCTTCGATTGCGGGGGGCTCGACGGTTTGGGATCGGGCCGCCGGGGCGGTGGTCAGCAGGGCGCACCCCAGAAGAAATCGGGACAACTGTTTGTACATGTCGGGACAAAAATTATACGTTTGTGAAAACGACATCGGAGAAGAACCCGAAGAGGTTCTTCTCCTTGTGTCGTAAGAAATTCATAATAAGACAGTTCGGCATATCAGAACATGAATCCGACTTTGAAGCTGGCGAGCAGCCGGTCATTGAATAGATCCTTGTGGTCCTTCGCCTTGAAGTAGTCGGTCGCAGCGGCGACGAAGAGCGAACCGCGGGGGCCGAAGATCTCCGACAGCGCATAGGTGATCTCCGCACCGAATGCGGTATAACCTGTTCCGAGGCTGTAGAAATCGCGGAGCGTGAAATCTTGGTAGCACTCCGTATCGGCCTTGCCGCCGTTGTAGTCGATGGCGCTGTCGCTGTTGGACTTCATGGCGACGTTCAGCCCCACGAGCAGCGAGTGGCGCGAGCCGATGATGAAGTTCTTGCGGCCGAAGATCTTGGCGCTGAAATTCTTCACGTTCTGCGTGCTGCGCGGGAAGTAGTAGATGTCGTCGAGCTTCTCGCTCACGAGATCGACGCCGACCGTCCAGTCGTATGCGTTCTGGCGGGTAGTGCGCATGTACTGCAACGAACCGCGCACGTAGGCCGACGAGGAGTTGGAGCGGATGCTCTTGGATTTGATGATCCATTTCGCCACCTCGAACGAGTTGTCGTACTCCTGAACGTACTGGATTCCGTCGATGCTCCGGTTGTCGTACGACAGATTTACGAACAACGCGTTCGCCGGAGAGAGTTTGAAACTGGTGTTCAGTGCGATGGAGTAGCGTTCGTCGATGGTCGTACCGGTCATCTTCGGTGTGGTGTAGCTGTTTGTGACATCCTCCACCTCCTGCGAGTAGTTTCCCGACAGGAGGATCTGTACGGCATCCGAACGGAAGGTGTATTCACCGCCGCCGCCCATGCAGTTGGCATTGTAGATACGCTGGCTGTCGCCGCTGAGCGGGCCGATTTCGTTCGTGATGAAGAAGCCGGGGAAGTTCATGACGTAGGCGGTCTGATAGACCAGTGAGACGGAGTTCGATGCGTTTCCGTCTTCACGGCGCGAGTAATAGCGGTAGTATCCGCCCAAGGCATGTTTTTCGCCGAGCAGGACCGTTATGCCGGGGTTGATCTCAAATTTCGAGACCGTGGTGAGGGGTCGTGGATCGAGCTGTTTTGCGGCCTGGCCGTTCTGGTAGTTCAGTCCGACGCCGAAGACGACGTGTTTCCACAGAACGGGCGATGCGGCTTTTACCTCCATGTCGAAGAGCTGGTTGATCCATTTGCTCTTGCTGGGATCGGCCACATAGAACGGTGTTCCGCGCAGCGGATCGAAGAGCGTTGCGTTGTATTGCGCGTCCTTGAGGTTTTTGCGCGTGTAGGAGAACCGTCCCCAGACATACATGTCGCGCAGACCTGCAAGGCGGCCGCCGCCGTCGGTAGAGAAGTTGTAGGCCGTATTGTCGGCTCCTTCCTGTACCCGTTTGAGCGATCCCTTTTCCCGATCGAGACCCAGACTGGCCTCGCTGTAATAACCGATCGGGTCGAGTTGGATGCTCGAAGCGTTTTCGGAGTGGCTGAAGTGCAGATTTTCAACCTTGATCCGTTCGATGGAGGCCGGCGAGTTGTTTTGGGATACGACGTATCCGGCAGTTGCATCCGCATTTTCGGGTGCCGGGTTTGCCTGCTGCGCCGCCGCGCCGAACGATACGCATGAGGCGATCAGAAGACATCCTGTCAGTTTGAGGTAGTTGTATGTTGTCATAATACATGTCGTCTTTGAGTTATTCATTCAATGACCAGCTCCATGCCGGTTGTTTCGCTCCGTTGCGGCGGTGCACCGGCGGCGTTACGTTTTCGAAATCGACGGTGGAGTCGTTCGTATCCTGATAGATGGGTGTCCCGTCCTCCCGTTCACCGATTTTTTTGCGGGTTACGCCCGTGTTGTTGTAGGAGGCGTTCACCGAAGCGGCTCCGGCATCCACGAACCCCGGAATACGCTTGGCATTGAGCATTGTCGAGTTATCGACAAATTCGATTCCGTCAATGATCTGTCCGGCGGGGATCTTTGCGTATTGGGTCGAACTGCCGACGGGTGCCTGGGTTGTCTCGCCGAGCTTCCAGTAGCTCGTATCGTCATAGGTGAGTTTCATGCCGGGCTGGTAGAGGCAGAATGCAGAACCGAAGACGGATGTCAACCATTGCACCTTGTTAACGCTGCCGGCCCAGAATACATATTCCATATTGGGCACGTCGGGATTGTCGCGCTGGGCATTTCCCGACCACACTTCGAACTCAACCTTGGAGTTGTCCATCAAGGCATATTCTCCTGTTCCTCCCTGATTCTTGGTGTGGTCTGCGGCCTCCTGCGCCAAGATGACCGATTCTCCGGGGTAGAGCGGATAGTCCGTACCCGTACCGGGGAACTGCCATACTACCTTGCCATAGACATAGTTGTTCGAACCCTCTTCGGCCGGCCACTCCGGTGGAGTCAATGTTGCTCTTTCGGGATGCAGCTGTGCGAAGCAGAGGAAGTCGAGATAATAGACCTCGTCGCCGTTGTTGTAGATCTCGTAGAACTGGTTGCGGAAGTAGTATCCGGGACTGCCGGCGTAGAAAATTTCGCTGAAGCAGAGCGGGCCTACACGCGAAGGACGGATCGTGACGGCATAGTCGTTCGATGCGGCAGCCTCCGCAGGCGTGACGTCGGTCATCAGCGCCTTGTTTTGTACGGATCCGTTGAGGTAATAGGTCGTGCCTTCGGTCTCGGTGCTGCCCGTTACGGAGATCGTATAGTTGCCGGGAGTCACCTCCGCAACGGCGATGCCGTCTTCATCGGTGGTCGTCTCGGTTACGAGATCTTCGTCGTAGTTTACGAAGCGGACATTCAGCCCGGAGGTGTTGATCGTCGGATCGGGTTCGCCGTTTCCTTCCGAATCGACGAATCCCGTGACGGCATTGATCTTGACGGCGACACTGATCGGCTCGACGATCTTCGCATCGTGGGCCTCCTGCATCATATCGACGCACGAACCCAGAGCGGCCGCCGAGCAGGCCAGCGCAGCAAGGTTGAAAAGATATCTGTTTTTCATGGTGTGGCTTTGTTAGGAGTTATTTAATCTTGAACGACAGTGCTGCACCGAAGAAGAAGACGCTGGAGTTTCGTCTGGTATAGCTACCCGGATACTTCTTGCTCTCCCAGATCGGCGTGCTGCGGAACATGTTGTTTGCGAAGAACGAAATACGCATGAAATCGCGGATCTCCTTCGTTACGTTGATGTTCAGGCAGAGAATCGGCGGCATCGAACCTTCGCGGATGAGTCGCATGGCGTTGAGGTTGGGTCGGATGTCGATGCGCTGGAATTCGGGATCGTCGATCTTCGAGGCGTCGAAATCATAGACCTGACCGTCGAGCCGCGAGATGTATTTCACGGGGATCGAGTCGTTGCGATAGGTCGTGTAGCTGTGTTCGTTCCAGGTGACGCTGGCCGTGAGGGTCACGACGAAACCGATACGCGGAATGTTGTGTGTTGCGCGCAGGTTCGTGGTCGTGCGGTTGTAGTGTGAAACTTCGTTTCCGGGTTCGAAAACGCCCATGTCCGGATAGAGATCCGCTACGGTGCTGCCGCCCGGACGGTTGTCGAACGTGTAGTAGTTTTTCCACGACTTGTGTCTCGACCATACGCCGTTCAGACCGAACGAGGTGCGGATGGCGTCGATACGGCCGAAGTCGATGTCGAGTTCGATACCCTCGGATTCATAGGCCGAATAGTTGGTCGGCGTGCGGTAGCTCAGCAGAATCTTGTCCGACGACTTGACGGTCAGTTCCGGCATGTCGGTTTCGTTTGCGGGTTTTGCCGCTTCATACTGGACGTAATCGACGCTCTTGAATGTGTCGAAGGTCTGGCTCAACAGGTATCCGTTCTCGCAGCGGTCGCGGTAATAGGTGATCGAACCGCGAACCTGTCCGATCTTGAAATCGGTACCGACCTCCCATTTGACCGTTTTCGCCAGTTCGAGGTCGGGGTTCTCGGCCGAATAGACATGGGTCGTGGCGATTTGGAACTTCTGCTTGTCGGAGAAGCCGCTTTGTGCGCTGTTGTCGAAATTCAGGATGTCGAAGTAGGCGTTGTCGGGATAGAGGTATCCCAGCGAAGGCGTTTTGAACGTGATGCCGTATCCTCCCCGGATGCTCCAATGTTCGGGCAGAATTTCGTATGAGAGATTCAGACGCGGTGCGATTCCGCCCTTCTTCATGTCGAATACCTTGTCGTAGCGGACACCTGCCGAGATGTCGAGCCGACGTCCGAGAATGTCCATTGCAAAGTTCTCTTCGAGGAAGAGTCCGACATGGTTCATGAAGGGTACATCGCTGAATGCCCGTTCACGCTGTGTAGCGAAGTTCTCGCCGAGGCTGCGGTAGGGCGGGCATTCGGGATCGAAGACCTTTCCCTTTCCGAGGTTGCCCGAAGAACGGAAATCGGCACCGACCGTCAGACTGTGGCGCGTGGGGCCCAGATCGCCCGAAAAGAGTGCGGAGATCTGCGCATAGGAGGTAAGTTCCTTGCCGTAGAGATTGTATTGTTCGAGGTAGCTGGCCGGAAGCCGCCAAGCCTTGCCGGTCATATCCTCGGCGGGGATATTGGTAATCTTTGTACCGTCGGCCAGATAGATGTCCCGACCGGGGAAACTCGACAGAATCGCACCGTCGGTTTTCGACGTGGAATAGGTCCAGTCGGCATTGGTGCGCATGTCTTCGAAATAGGTCTTTTTGTTGGTGTAGTCCACCGAGAGGGCATACTTGATCGACTTGAACCAGCCCTCGTTGAAATTGAAGGCGCCGTTGGTGTTGAACCGCAGCCCCAGATCCCGCTGGTTGGTGTTGCGCAGGTCGTTTTCGTCGTCGGGATTCGCCTCGCCCTTGTCCCTGGTATAGAAGAAATTCAGCGAGGTGTTCGTTGACCATTTCCCGATGTAGTTCGAATAGGCGAGTCGTCCCGTGGCGCGGTTGTAGGTGTCGTACCCTTCCGTGAGGTCCATCTGGGAGAAGGTGTAGTCCACGCCGTAGTTCAGCACGCCGCCCTGTGCGCCGAGCCCCACGCCGTGGGAGACGGATGCCATGTAAACATTGGGGTTGATGTCCATCTGGACGGAGAGTGGCGTGCGTCCCGCCTTGCTGTTGACGATTACGGCACCGGACGAAATATCGCCGTAGCGGGCCGAGGCGATACCGCGGATGACCTCCACCGACTCGATGTTGTTGGTGGTGATCGTTCGCATGTCGATACCGCTGTTGGGTGTTGCGATGCTGGTTGCGGCGCTCGAACCGAGAGCTATCGACATCGTCTGCATGTTTGCATTGTTCGATATCGGAGCGCCGTCCATGATGACGGCCGTACCGAAACTCGATCCGTCTCGTACGGCAAATGTATTGGCACTTTGGAGTTTGATTTCCGAGGAGGTGCGGGTCTCGGCGCCCGGCAGCAGCGACATGACGTCGGCCAGCGAAGTTGCCTGGATGTGATCCATGGCCGATTTGGAGATCTTCGAAGCCGTCGAGGCTCCGGTCTTCTTGGACTCGGCCGAAACGACGACATTCTTCAGATAGAAGGAGGTCGCCTCAAGCGTGAACTCATAAGCTTTCTCGGAGGGGATCTCGATTGTCTGCGACAACGGTTCGTATCCCAGAGAGGTAATCTCTACCCGATAATTTCCGGAATCGATCGATTTGATCTCGAATTGGCCATTCAGATCGGTCGCGGCGGCCACGCCGATTTCCGGAAGGGAGACAACGGCATAGGCCAAAGGAACCTTTTCAGGCTCCCCCCCCCGATTTGACTCTATCGAATAGATGGTGCCACGGAAGGTTGTCTTAACCCTGTTTTGTGCCGACACGGAGGCCGCACAGCAGAGTAGCAGCAGTAACGATACAACTCTCAATCGGAAAAAATCCTTCATAAGCGGAAAGTTTAGGGTTAATGAATGTATGTCTTGTTTTCAACTTGCGTCCGAACAGGAAAGGAAAAAAGTTCCGGAAAGCCGGTTTGCCGAAGCCTTTTCTTCGAATTCGGAGGGCAAGATACGGAGTTTTCTCCAATGCGGTTCCCGCTTCCGGCCAAATTACCTATTAGTGGGTATCGCAGGGCCTTCGTGTTCCTG
Source organism: uncultured Alistipes sp. (assembly GCA_944322375.1). Classification (GTDB taxonomy): domain Bacteria; phylum Bacteroidota; class Bacteroidia; order Bacteroidales; family Rikenellaceae; genus Alistipes. The sequence continues at coordinate 33,112 of CALUOX010000010.1, read as the reverse complement.
CCGTGTCTTTCGCGTCTTTGTGCATAATCGGTCGTATTAATAATGTATAAAAAGTAATGCCGTCTCCTTTGGCGGCAATTTATAAAGGCGCGGTCTGTTTTCGAGTTATTTTTGAAATCCGGGAGAGTCGAGATAAATCAAAAATACCCATCGGCAAATATATGAAAAATTTTCAATTCAGAACACACGTTACATAAAAAAGCATAAAAAATATGTAAAAAAGCTTGATAACGGCCTCCTGAAAGGTATATGAGTGCCGCACAGAGGCCGGATGGATCGCATGACGTGTTGTCCGGAACGGATCTTCCGTCCTGCGGCAGTGCTTCCCGATCGTCGCAACCGTCCTGCATGGAGCGTTCCGGCCGTTGTTTTACCGGTGGCGCCGGAATAGCCTGCTGCGGCCGTCCGCGAAGAAGATTTTGCAGCCGTCTGTTGCGGCATATGGTGAAATCCTATATCTTTGTATGGAATTTGACCCTGATGAACGCAGAAGAACCGGTATTGATCGAGCGTGTGCGGAACGGCGATCGGGCGGCTTTCAACGAGCTGTACGGCCTTTATTGGGTGCCGTTGGTGAATTATGCCGGACTGATCGTCGGGGACGGTTGTGCCGAGGATGTGGTGCAGGAGGTATTTGTCCGCGTATGGCTCGGCCGCGACAAATTGCGAGGCGACGGGTCGTTGCGCAGCTATCTGCTGCGTGCCGTCTATCGGGCGTCGCTCAATGTCCTGCGTGCGAATTCCTATGCTGTGACGTACCGTTCGCGGGTGGCGCAGCAGATCGAAGAGAGCTGCTATGCCTGCTACGATCCCGATAAAAGCGAAATCATCCGGCGGCTCTATTCCCGTCAGTTGGCCGAGGAGCTCGATGCTGTTGTCGAGATGTTGCCGCCCAAATGCCGCGAAGTCTTTCGGATGAGTCATTACGAGGGCCTTTCGAATCGGGAAATCGGCGAGCGTCTGGGCATCAGCGTTTCGACGGTCGAAAACCATATCAACAACGCATTGCGATTTTTGCGCAGCAAGTTAGGGCATCTGAAGATGCTTCTTGTCGTGGCGGTCTATTTCTTGGGCCGCTAACGCCGTATTTCATTTTCTGTCGATTGGCTGCGGAGCGGGTTCCCGTTCGCTGCGGCATCGGCCCGCCGGCCGGTCGGGCCGCATCGTGACCTGTCCGGTGCGGTGTGTGTCCGTGAGACTCCGCTGCGGATGCCGGTGCGAACCGCCTTCTGCAAAAAAACACGGTTGCCCTTAGGTGCTTTTCTCTTGTGATGTGTATGTAAGGTAGAATCCCAATACAGATCGAATCGTGAAACAGAACGACACCCCCATCCAAATCGATGAACGGATCATCTGGTCCTATTTCAATGCAACGGCCACTCCCGAGGAGGAGCAGGCTCTGCTGGCGTGGCTCGACGCGAGCGACGCGAACCGTCGGGAGTTTGCCGAACTGCACGCCGTCTGGCAGCGCTTTGCAAACGGACGGGCCGCAAACTATGCTCCGCAACGCTTCGTCCGGTCGCTCAACCGACTCAACGCACGGCTGGATGCCCTGTCGCAGGAGGCCGATCAGCCGCATGCCGGAGGTGCGAATCAAGTCTCTCCTCGCAGGCGGCTTGTATCGTTTCGGCCGATGCTGCGCGTGGCGGCGGTTGTCCTTTTCATCCTTATGAGCGGGCTGTTCACATGGCGTGTGGTGCTGGCGCCGGAGTCGATCGTCCATTTCAATGCCGATACGACGATCCTGCATGTAGCGATGCCCGACGGAACGGATATCTGGCTTACACCCGGAACGACCCTCTCCTATACGGAGAAGTTCCGTGCTGACAAACGTCGGGTCCGTCTGGATGGAGAAGCCTACTTCGATGTGGCGCACGATGCCCGTCATCCGTTCGATGTCGTCACGCCGAATCTGCGGGTCCGTGTGCTGGGAACGGTTTTCAGTGTCCGTTCATGGCGGGATGATCCCTGTGCCGAAGCGACGTTGGCCGAAGGGGCCGTGTCGCTGCAGCGTGCGGACGGGGGCAATCTGATCCGCCTGCATCCGGGACAGCGGGCCGTTTATAATGCGACAAGCGAGCAGCTGGAGATCAACGAAGTGCCGGTAGGGGATCATCTTGCCTTGCACTACGGGATCATCACGCTCGACAATGCCACGCTTGCCCAGATCGAGGCCCGCATCGAGTCGGTTTACGGCATCGAGCTGGAGGTTGCCGCAGGGGAGCGGATCCCCGATGTTCGCTATAACTTCAGTTTCCAGAAAGATTCGCCCGTAGAGGATGTCGTCGAATTGCTGCAGTTCATCTCCGGCATCCGTTTCGAGGTCGGCGGGGGAGGGGTCTCCGATTGATTCGGGCGGTATCCGGTATCGTGCGGCGGATTGATTCCGCCGCACGGACTCCGGATCGGCGGGAATGGTCACCTGACGGACTTTGACATAATGAAGAAACCTAATTACTAATCATCCATGAAACAAATCAAACTCCATTTGAAGAGATGGTGTCGGACGTTGTTGTGCATCGGGTTGTCGGCGGTTCCGCTGCTGTCGTCCGGTGCTGCGGGCGATGCTTTTTCCGCGCAGCGTCTGGGACTGAATCTGTCGTTGCACAATGCAACGTTGCGGGAGGTCGTAACGGCCTTTACCGAACAAACGGGCGTGTCGTTCTCGTATGAGACGACGCTCGGCAATCGAATTCTTGCCGATGTGAAGGTGGAGAGCGAGGACGCTACGCTCGAAGAGATGCTCAATGCGGTATTCCGCGATTCGGGGATAACCTGGAAGATCAAGGATCGTGTCGTGGCGCTTACGGCTCTGCCGGAGACGGCCTCCGCGACGTCGGTTCAGAAGCCGTCGGCCACGGCGGTTCGCAGGCCGACGGTCTCGGGCCGTGTGGTCGATGAGCAGGGCAATCCGCTGGTAGGCGTGAACGTGGTGGTGAAGAACACCACGACCGGCGTCTCGACGGGCATTGACGGCACCTATTCGATCGACGTTTCGGACGACGACACGCTTGAATTCTCCTATGTGGGCTATACCTCCGTTTCGCGCCGCGTGGGTACGCAGACGCGCATAGACGTGGTGATGGCCGAGAACAAACAGATGCTGGACGAGATTGTGGTGGTGGGCTACGGCACCGTCAAGCGTCGGGATCTGGTCGGGGCCGTCGATCAGGTGGACAGCCGGCAATTCTCGGAGCGCTCCAATCCGAGTATCTCGCGTTCGTTGCAGGGGGCCATTCCCAACCTCAATATCACGTTGCGGGACGGCAAGCCGTCGCGTGCCGCGACGATCAACGTGCGCGGTCAGGGCTCGATCGGTTCGGGTGGAGGTGCGCTGGTGCTGATTGACGGTGTCGAGGGCGATCTGGAGACGGTCAATCCGCAGGATATTGCGAGCGTTTCGGTGCTCAAGGATGCCTCGTCGGCCGCGATTTACGGAGCGCGGGGCGCTTTCGGCGTCATCCTCGTGACGACGAAGTCGGCCGAGGCGGGGGAGACGAAGGTGACCTACAACGGCAGCTTCTCGCTGCACAGCCGGACGATCAGGCCGCAACTGGTAACGGACGGTTACGAGTGGACGACCGGGTATGTCAATGCATGGAACGGCTATTACAACGGATCGAATCCGCTGCCCTCCTATATCAACAACATTGCACCCTATTCGGACAGCTGGTACAGGGAGCTGGCGCGTCGCAGTACGGATCCGTCGCTCGAACGGGTGCGGATCAACGACAAGGGTCAGTATGAATACTTCGCCAATACGGACTGGACGGATGCCTTCTACAAGGACTTCAACTATTCGCACGAACACAATATCAGCGTGTCGGGCGGCGGTCAGAATGCCGATTATTATGTTTCGGGCCGCTTTTACGACCAGGACGGCATCTACCGTGTGGGCGACGAGCGTTACAGGCAGTACAACGTGCGGGCCAAGGGGAATGTGCGCATCCGGCCGTGGCTGCGTCTGAGCAACAACATGGATTTTACGTCGGTGGACTACCACCAGCCGATGCTCTATTACAGTCTGCAGCTTCCGCAGCGCATGATCGAACACGGCGGCCAGCCGATCAATCCCATCACGAATCCCGACGGGACATGGACCTATGCCGCCGTGCTGAACGGTTATGCCGGTTTCGCCGAGGGGACGAGCTATCAGCAGGAGAACAAGTTCACGATGAAGGACAAGTTGGGGATCGAGATCGACGTGGTAAAGGACGTGCTGAAACTCTCCGGCGACCTTTCCTATCTGCTGTCGCGCAACAAGCGGGAGCGCGTAACGAACATGTACACGGGTTACCGGGGTCCGGAATCGACCATCACGGTCAATGAAAGTCAGGGCAGCACGCTGGAGAACGTGCGTTATGATACGGATTACCTGTCGAGCAACATCTATGCCGAATATACGCCCCGGCTTGGCGACAATCATTCGCTCAAACTGCTGGCGGGGTGGAATCTCGAAACGAAGAGCTACCGGACGCTGACCGTCAAGCGCGAAGGGTTGACCATTCCGACCAAACCGAGTTTCGGATTGATGGACGGTCTGTCGAACGATCCGGTTGCGGCGGGCTATGACTGGAGCTATGTGGGTGTCTTCTTCCGTGCCAACTACAGCTACAAGGGCAAGTATCTTGCCGAGTTCAGCAGCCGCTACGACGGGTCGTCGAAGTTCCCGGAGAATTCGAAGTGGGGTTTCTTCCCCTCGGCATCGGTCGCCTGGCGGCTGTCGGAAGAGAAGTTCATGGATTGGTCGCGCAACTGGCTCGACAACTTCAAGATCCGGCTGTCGGCCGGTTCGATGGGCAACGGGAACATCGATCCCTACAAATACATCGACTACATGCAGCTGAAGACGACGACGGTCGTCATCGGCAATTCGCTGGGGACCTACACGACGGCGCCGGGAGCCATCCCGCTGTCGCTGACGTGGGAGACTTCGACGACGTATGACGTCGGGTTCGACATGGATCTGTTCCGGAACCGCCTGACGGTGGGCTTCGACTGGTACCGCCGCTACACGACCGACATGTACACCGTCGGCGTGAGCCTGCCGGCCGTATATGGCACCTCGGCGCCCAAAGGCAACAACGCCTCGCTCAAGACCGACGGCTGGGAACTCTCGGTCGGCTGGCGCGACAGCTTCGAGTTGGGCGGCAAGGCCTTCAGCTACAATGTCAAGGCGATGGTCTGGGATGCCCGCACCTGGGTGACCGAGTACATCAATCCGACCAATGCGCTGGGCGACTATTACGAAGGACAGGAGTTGGGCGAGATCTGGGGTTACCGTGTCGAGGGTCTTTTCCGCGATCAGGATGACATCGACTCGCACGCCACGCAGTCGTTCCTGCAGACCCTCGACAAGGTGACACGTCCGGGACAGGTGAAGTTCGCCGACCTGAATCAGGACGGCAAGATCGATCGGGGGGCCTATACGGTGGATGATCCGGGTGATCTGACCGTCATCGGCAACGAGACGCCGCGATACAGCTTCGGATTCAATCTGGGATTCAACTGGAACGGAATCGGACTTTCGACCTTCTGGCAGGGCGTAGGCCGGAAAGACTGGTATCCGCGTTACGATTCGGGCTATTTCTGGGGCCAGTACAACCGCCCGTTCGGCTACATGCTCAAGCAGCATACGGGCGACAAGGTCTATCGCGAGGAGCTGGACAACTGGGATACGGCCTACTGGCCGCGCTATACGACCTACCAGACCCATCAGGAGTCGGTCAACCGTCCGTTGGGTATTGCCAACGACCGTTACATGCAGAATGTGGCCTACATCCGTCTGAAGAACATCACGCTCGACTATACCTTCTCGGACCGGATATGCCGGAAGATCCATGTCAAGGGGTTGAAGGTTTGGCTGTCGGGCGAGAATCTGTGGACCTGGTCGCCGATGTTCGAACATTGTGACAACTACGATCCCGAAGTGATCAATTCGGGCGATTCGGATTTCCGCACATCGGAAGGCGACGGTTACAGCTACCCGATGCTGCGCACCGTGACGCTGGGCATCAACCTTACCTTCTAATCTTCAAAACCTGTGAACAAAATGAAAAAGATATTTTTGTTATTGGCCGGCGTTGCGGTACTTGCATCCTGCGAGGATTTTCTTTCGAAGGAGGATCCGAACAAGGTCGATGCACCGAGCTACTTCCGCAACGAAACCGATCTGGTGACCTACGTCAACGGATTCCTGCAGACGATGATTCCGACGGCCGTCTCGGTTGCGACGGGCGATGCGCATGCCGACTGCATGGCCTGGCGCGGCGAATACCAGTTCCTCACCGACAACTACGATGCGGATGACCAGTCGGGCTGGTCAACGGGCAACTGGGACGATCTGCGCAACATCAACTATTTTCTCGACAATTTCCGGCGTGCGGCCGTCAGCGAGTCGATGCTCAACCATTACGAAGGTGTAGCGCGTTTCTGGCGGGCCTATTTCTACTGGAACAAGGTCAAGACTTTCGGTGCGGTTCCTTGGTATGACAAGACGATCGATTCGAATGACCGAGATGCTCTCTACAAGCCGCGCGACAGCCGGGAGTTTGTCATGCGGAAGGTGCTCGAGGATCTCGATTACGCCTGCACCCATTGCATTTCGAACGCTGCACTGGAGGTAAATTCGGTACAGATCACGACCTATACGGCCCTGGCGCTCAAGGCGCGTATCTGCCTCTACGAGGGAACCTTCCGGAAATACCACGCGACGGATCCCTCGACGGGAGCACCGTGGACGGCCGATGAATCGGAGATCTATCTCCGTGCTGCGGCCGATGCGTGCTACACGTTGATGCAGAGCGGCAAGTATTCGCTGGTCTCGGATCCGGCGAACGTCACGACGCAATACCGCAAGCTCTTCACCAGCGAGAGCGTCTATACGCAGGAGGTGATCTGGGCGCGGGCCTACAACGCCGAGCTGAATGCCGTGCACAGTCTCAACTCCTATTTCATCGTACAGCAGTACGGCAGTTACTCGTTGACCAAACAGTTTGTCAACACCTACCTCAATCTCGACGGTACGCGGTTCACGGACAAGGCGGGATATGAGAAGACGGAGTTCGTCGATGAGTTCACCAACCGCGATTATCGTCTGATGCAGAGCATCCGTTATCCGGGCTACACGCGCAAAAACAATGGCGTGGATACGCCGTATGCTCCCGATTTCGGCTATTGCGTGACGGGTTATCATCCGATCAAGTGGGTGATCGACGATACGGGTTACGACAGCAACACGTCGCCGTGTCCGACGTCGATACCGATCATTCGTTACGCCGAGATCTTGCTGACCTATGCCGAGGCGAAGTGCGAGCTGGGCGAGTTCGACGAGACGATCTGGAACGAGACGATCAAGCCGTTGCGCGAGCGCGCCGGAGTGGATGGAACGATGCCGGCTGTGGCCGATCCCTACATGATCGACTACTTCCTCAATACGATTACGGACAATGCGCTGCTTGAGATCCGCCGCGAGCGCGGCATCGAGCTGCTGCTGGAGAACGTGCGTTGGGACGACGACATGCGCTGGGCGATGGGTGAATTGCTCGAACGTCCCTGGTATGGGGTCTATGTCGGCGAGTTGGGCAAGGTCTATGACATGAACGGCGACGGTACGGGCGACATCTGCTTCGTCCGCGAGGAGCCGGAGCGTCCGCAGAGCGGGATCACCTATCGGGTGCTGGGCAATGACTTTTCGCTGACCGACGGCGACAGCGGATACATCAACTGCTATATCCAGATGACCCGCAAGTGGGACGACAAGAAGTACGTGCGGCCGGTTCCGACGACGGCGCTGAACGACAACCCCGCATTGGGTCAGAACCATGGTTGGGAGAAATAACAACGGATTGAAACGATGAAAAACAGGATAAGAGATATGAAAACTCTGAGAATGAGAAGTTTGCTTATGATGTTGACCGTTGGCGGCCTGCTCGCGGCCACGGGATGCAACAACGATGAGGAGTATTTCCTTGTGCGGGAGACGGATACCATCCAGTTTTCGAGCAATCTGGCCTCTTCGCAGCGTATTACGCTGCGGTGCAACGGGGCGTGGCGGTCGGTCATTCCCGACGATGCGCAATGGCTCTCGACAACCCCTTCCGAGGGAGTCGGTACGGGCGAATTCGAATGGATCACCGTCTCGGCCACGCACAACCGTTCGGCGGAGCGGACGGCGACGATCTATCTCGAATGTGCCGGCGAACAGTATCCCATTACGGTGACGCAGGCCGATGGAAAGATCATCTACGGGACGCCGACCGTCGAGGGCAATCTGATTGAACAGGAGGCGTCGTCGGCGCGGCTCTGTTTTACCTACTCGAATGCGTATGGAGACGAGACGGTTACGGCGAAATGTACGTTGGGCGGTGACTGTGCCGGTTTGTCGGTTGCCGATGCGTCGTTCGAACTGGCGAACGGCGGCGCCACGCTGGCACTCGACATTACGGGTACGCCGACACAGCCCGGTTATGCGACCTTTGCCGTGAGTGTCGACGGTGAACCGATCGGCGAGGTACGCGCCAAGGTCTATTCTGCCGACGAGATGCCGGTCGAGGGGCTGCCGGTCGCATGGGAGTTCTGCCACGGAAAGGGTACGGCCGACGACAAGGCGGCCCTGCAGGAGCGTCAGCCCGACTGGACGACCGACAAACATACGCTCAATGCCGATACGGGCAGCGGTACGATCACGCTCGTCGAAGCTGTGGGCAAGACGTCGGCGGCACTCAACAGCTGGGGCTACAACGACGGCCATGCCTATGTCAAGGGGTTGTATGTCGATGACTACTGGTTGCTGACCGTTCCCGTCAAGTACCTTACGGCGGGCAAGACGATCAACTGCACGGGCAGCATCGGCGGTTCGGGCTCTTCGGCCGGATTCTTCCTGATCGAGTACTCGGCCGACGGCCAGACGTGGTATCCCGCAGCCGGTGCCAAAACCGAACAGTTTAACAATACAGATGTCACCTATCATATCCGTGTATATGACAATATGGATTATGAGGGAGAAGGAACGGGTTATTTCTCCTATGACTTCCCGGTTAAGGTCGATGTAACGTCGGGCATGCTCTATGTGCGCTACCGTGTATGTGCGAATGTCCGTGTGACGGCCAACAATACCATCACGACGGGCGGCGGCGGTTCGACTCGCCTGAAAGGCACCTTCTCCATCTCCGTCATCGAATGATCCGGATGCATTACGGCATGTTAAAAATTGAAATAACGATGAAAAGATATCTTTTTGCAACGTTGCTTCTGGCAACGACCTTTCTGATGACGGCAGGCTGTTCGTCGGACGATCCGACGCAGATCACCTCGCTCAAGCTCAATCGTTCGGAGCTGGTGCTTCTGCCGGGCGAGACCTTCCAGCTGGAGGCCACGACACGTCCGGCCGATGCCGGTGTACCGATCGCCTGGAGTTCGTCGAACGAACTGGTGGCAACGGTCTCCGGGCAGGGTCTTGTTACCGGCGTCGGATACGGCGCGGCGATCGTTACGGCCCGCTACGGCAGTTATTCGGCGCGCTGCTCCATTACGCTCAACTCCGAGCAACCGTGGGATGCGTCGCAGGCGTTGGCCGCACCGATGACGGCCGATCGGCTTTACAGCAAGAACGTCCTGCTGTATGCGAACCGCCGTATCATGCAGGGCTTCGATATTGCCGATGACGGCAGCATCTACTATTCGCAGGTCGGCTCCGACGGCTATACGCTCAACATCTGCCGTGCGGCGGGTCCGAATCTGCCGGCCGAGAGCGAGGTGATGATCCTCAAGCACTTCGGACACGGTACGCAGATCGTTGCCGAACAGGCTTCGGACGGAAAGACCTACATCTGGCTCAACAGCAACGCCTCGGTCGATGATACGGGTGAATACGGCAACAACTGGTCGATTTCGCGCGTGGAGTTCATCCCCGGAATGAGCGATGCGGACGGTTATGCGGGCGATACCTTCTTCCTCAACAAGGAGTCGCAGTACGACCAGCAGGTGGCCATCGATTTCGATGCCCGTCGGCTGCTGGTAGGTTCGCGCAAGTCCGGAGTGCGTTACTTCTGGATCTTCGATCTCGACGAGGCGCTGGCGCTCCCGTTGAAAGAGATGACGGTGACGGTTACCGTCGGCGGCGGTGCGGGCGACGTGGCGAAGCAGACCGTCGAACGCAAGATCATGGGACGTGATCTGAACGACTGCCGTGTGCTGGGCAGCTTCTCGTTCCCGGCCGGCACGGACAAGGAGCACGATGTCTATTCCTATTCGCATCAGGGACATGAGATCTGCGGCGATTACGTCTATTTCTACGAAGGAAATGCCGTCGAGAATACGGACGCTCCGGATACCTTCCAGTCGAAGGCCTATGTGACGGTCTTCAACTACAACGGTCGGATCGTTGTTCCGCGGACGGAGGTGGCGGCCATCGCCGATTTGAAGGGACTGGCGGCCGAGGGCCTTACGACGTCGGGCTATGCCGAAGCGGAGAGCCTCAAGCTCAAGAATGGCCGGTTGTATCTGGGTCTCTGCTGCCGCGACGGTTCGTCGAGCAACCGTTATGCGAACATCCTCGTCTATGATTGCGTAATGGCCGAATAGCGCTGTGTGAAGCGCAAAAAGTGCTGCGGCCGGTTCCGTTCCGATGCGGGACCGGCCGTTTTGTGCCGGTGCAGTCAAGTCGGATCGAGAAAGCTGCCTTTGTCCAAGGGACCGTGAGACTTGGCTGCGATTTCTTTGTCGGGCGCTCTCCATTCTCCGTTTTCCGTTTGGTGGCCGTCGCATCTGTTTAGACAGCAACCGATTCGGACCCTGTTGGTTGTTTTTTATTCAATGGTCGGCCGTGAGACTTGGCTGCGATTTCTTTGTCGCGATGCTCTCCATTCTCCGTTTTTCGTTCGGAGGCCCGTTGCATCTGTGCCGGCTGCAACCATTCTGTGCCGTGCGTGTGACGGTTTGTCGGAGTGAGGTGATCGCGGCCGGGATTGTTTTCGGGTAGTTGCAGTCGTTTCGGCAGTCCGGGGTGCGGAAAATCGGAGCGAAAAGGTTATCTTTGCGGTGTGACGCTCCGATGCGGCACGCTGTTGACGATGAAAGAGAGCTGGAAACCCGGAACGATGATCTATCCGCTGCCGGCCGTGCTGGTCGGTTGCGGCGACGCACCCGAAAACTGGAACCTGCTGACCGTGGCTTGGACCGGTACGGTCTGTACCAATCCGCCGATGTGTTCCATCTCGGTGCGGCCCGAACGTTACTCCCATGAGCTGTTGTGCCGCACGGGTGAGTTCGTCATCAACCTCACAACGGCCGAGATGGCGCGTGCGGTGGATTGGTGCGGCGTGCGTTCGGGGCGTGATTACGACAAGTTCCGCGAAACGGGACTGACACCCGTGCAGGGGGCTGTCGTTGCGGCGCCGGCGTTGGTCGAGTCGCCCGTCTCGATCGAATGCCGCATCCGGCAGCGGCTGCCGCTGGGTTCGCACGACCTGTTTCTGGCCGACGTGGTCAATGTCCTGGTCGATGACCGTTACATCGACCCGCAGAGCGGACGTTTCGATCTCCAGCGGGCCGGATTGATCGCCTATTCGCATGGCGAGTACTTCCGTCTGGGCGAACTGATCGGCCATTTCGGGTGGTCGGTGCGCCGCCGCAAGGTCATTGCGCGGGAGCGCATGGGCGGCAAAGGGACGCGGGAGCGGAAGCATTGATTCCCGGCACCTGATCCGGAGCACCTTTTCAGGTTCCGGACCGTGCGGTTTTAGTGATGGACGGGAGCTCCAGACAGTGAAGATAGGGGGTTAAGGCCCTCTTCCTCCACCTTCACGCTTGTCTTTTGTTTTGACCGCAGCGCCTTTTGTTGCGGTACCGGAACTGCGCCGCTCGCGGCATAAATACAAAGAGGACAACTCCACCAGAGAGCTGTCCTCTTCCTGTTTTGAGACGGGATTCCCGCGACCTAATATTTGTGCTCCGACTTTTCCACCTCCTGCTCCGAGAGGGGCTTCGTGAGCGCCCGCCATGCATACCAGATGTAGGCTGCGACAAAGGGGATAAGCAGCGAAACGATGCTCATCGCCTTGAGCGTGAAGAGACTCGACGAGCTGTTGCTGATCGACAGCGATGACTGCAGGTCGGCCAGCGACGGGTAGTAGCAGGTGTTGTTCCATCCCGCAAGCAGCAGCAGGGCCAGTACGGCCCCAATCGTTCCCGCACCGCTGAACCAGATCGCCCGCCGGCTTCCCCTGCGCCAGCCGATCCAGATGGCGAAGAGCAGCGCCGCGACGCTGCAAAGCAGGATGATGCTCACGACGGGCATCTCCAGCAGGTTGTGCAGGTATTTGTACGGTTCGATGGCGATTACGCCGCTCAGCGGGTTGCAGGTGCGGCCGTCGGTTGCAAGCAGTCCGCCGAAGAAGGGCAGGAAGCAGAGCAGGAAGAGCAGGGCATAGTATCCCGAAAGTCTTCGTGAGCGTTCATGCAGCGTCTCATCGGCGAGGTTGTTGAGGAAGAAGTGGAGCGCCAGCAGCCGTGAAAGGGCAAATACCGCGACGCCGAGCAGCAGGTTGAGCGGGTTGCCCAGCGCTTCGAGTCCGTGCCAGGCCGTTGTCCACTGCGAGATGGCCGTGTCGCCGCCGATCGAGGCCATGTTCATGCGGTTGACGGTGAACATGGCGCCGGTGTAGAACGTCCCGACCGCCACGCCTAACAGCAGCGGCCCGGCAATGCCGTTGATGACGAGGAACGCCTCGTAGGTGCGTCGCCCGAGGAGGTTGGCGGGTTTGCGCCGGTATTCGTACGATACGGCCTGGATGACGAAGACCAGCAGAATGGCCATCCAGACATAGAAGGCGCCGCCGAACGAGGTCGAGTAGAAGAGCGGGAACGAGGCGAAGAAGGCGCCGCCGAAGGTGACGAGCGTCGTAAAGGTCAGTTCCCACTTGCGGCCGAGGGCATTGACGATCAGGTCGCGCTCGGCGTCGGTGCGTCCGACGATGTAGAGCAGTCCTTGTCCGCCCTGTACGAAGAGCAGGAAGACGAGCAGGGCTCCCAGCAGCGAGATGAGGAACCACCAATAGTGTTGCAGAAAGGTCAGCATGTCCATAGGGCGGTGTTATTCGTTGGATTCCTTGGGTCCGATTTTGATCTGACGGCACAGAATGCCGATTTCGGCGATGAGCAGCACCGTAAAGAGTGCGAGGAAGAGGAAGAAGGTCACGGCGACCGGTGTGGAGCCGATGTACGATCCGGCCACATGGACGGGCAGCAGATCCTGAATGGCCCACGGCTGGCGTCCGACCTCGGCGACGATCCATCCGGCCTGCGAGGCGAGGTAGGTGAGCGGGATGGAGAGGATCATCACCCACAGCAGCCAGCGTTGCTTGTCGAGCCGTTCGCGGCGGTTGAGCCACCATACGACGGCGCAGAGCAGCAGCAGGAAGCCTCCGGACCCGACCATCACGCGGAAGGCGTAGAAGAGCAGCGGGACGTTGGGTACGACGTCGCGCGGCGATTCGAGGTAGCCGTAGCCGAAATAGGCGAAGTAGTCGCGCAGGAAGGCTTCACCCTCGGGCGTGTCGGGGTCGAACAGTCGTTCGACCTCCTGCATGGTGGCCGTATCGCCCGTTTCGCGGGCCGTGTGGTAGCGTGCCAACTGTTCGATGGCGTGGCGTCCCCGTTCCATCTTGAGGGCGGTCGAGAGGATGCCCCGCGCTTCGTTGCCTTCGACCAGATCGTTGATGCCCGGTACGTAGGCGTCGGCATCGCGGAAACTCATCAATGACAGCATCTTCGGGATCTCCACCTTGAAGTGGAAGGCGTCGTCGTCCGACGTGCGTGCCTCTTCGGGGCGCAGAATGCCGAAGAGGGTGAGCGGAGCCGCTTCCCGGCCGTCGTAGAGTGCCTCCATGGCCGCCAGTTTCATCGGCTGCACGCGGGCGACGATCGCACCCGACCGGTCTCCCGAGAAGGCCGCCACAAGGGCGAAGATGAATCCGAAGGCCGAGGCGAGGGCGATGCTGCTGCGGGCCATGCGGCGGTGCCGGCCCCTGAGCAGGTACCAGGCGCTTACGCCCATGACGAAGATGGCGGCCAGCAGGAACGACGAGGTGACCGTATGCGAGAACTTGTTGATCGCGACGGGCGAGAGGAGCACGTCCCAGAAGGAGGTCATTTCGTTGCGCACGGTGGCGATGTTGAACCGGCAGCCGACGGGGTACTGCATCCAGCTGTTGGCCACGAGAATCCACAGTGCCGAGAGGTTGGCGCCGATGGCCGTGAGCCATGTGGCCGAGAGGTGGAATCCCCGGCTGACCTTCTCCCAGCCGAAGAACATCACGGCGAAGAAGGTGCTCTCCAGGAAAAAGGCCATGATTCCTTCGATGGCCAGCGGTGCGCCGAAGATGTCGCCCACGAAATTGGAGTAGTTCGACCAGTTTGTGCCGAACTCGAACTCGAGGATAAGGCCCGTGGCGACGCCGATGGCGAAGTTGACGGCGAAGAGCCGCATCCAGAATTGCGCGGTTCGTTTCCAGAAGCGGTCGCCCGTGCGGTAGTATTGCGTCTCCATCAGGGCGCACAGGACGCTCAGTCCGAGCGTCAGCGGAACGAACAGCCAGTGGTAGATGGCCGTCAGGGCGAATTGCGCCCGCGACCACTCCACGCTTTGCATCAGATCGGTAACCATAATCGGTTGCAGTTGGTTTATCGGTGTTTGATCAGTTCGCTGCGCACGATCTCTCCCCGTTCTTCTTCACTTTTTCCGGCCAACGCATCGGGGAAGAAGAGCAGCCGCAAAATAACGAAAATCACGAAGAGCTTGATGAGCAGGATTGCCCAAAGCGTCTTTCCGAGTGTCATCTCCCGAAATCCGTCGTAATAAAATCGGAAGATGCGGCAGGGCAGAATTCTCTCTTTGCGGTTCTTCATTGCGGTATGCACAGTGTAACAACGTTCTATCAAAGATAATGATTCTTTGCGATACTCCAAAATTTTTGCCGGAATATGGAACGGCTGCCGGCAAATGGACCGAACCGGACCTGATGAAAGGAGCACCCTGCGTTCGATCGGTGCTTTTCGGAGCGGTCGGGAGGACGTGAATGGAACGGGAGCGTATGGGCAGGTGTTCGGGTGCCGCACGCGAAATAGGGCGGCGGCACCCTGACCGCCGCCCTGTGGAACCGCATGCTTGCCGATGCCGGAGCGGTGTTCGGCCGGTCCGTTTGCCGCGGGGCGTGCTTTGTGTCGCGGAGGCTATTTGGCGAGGTGCCAGTCGCCTGCCGGGAAGCTGCCGGACGGCGATTCCGCATGGTGGCACTCCCCGTCATGGTGGTGGGCGCAAGCCGCCCCCGAATCTGCGAGCGTTCCCTTTACAAAGGCTTCGACAACCGTTTCGAGAGGGCCGTGACAGCCGCGTATGACGGCGATACCGTTGCGTTGGAGGACGTTTTTCGCGCCGTCGCCCATATTGCCGGCCAGCAGGGTCGTGACACCCATTGCGTGCAGACGGGGCGCAATGTCCGATTTGCAGCCGCAGCCGTCGGCTGCCGGCACGATCTCGCGGCTTAGGGGTTGTCTGTTGTCGTCGAGTGTGAAGATCGTGTAACATTCGCAGTGCCCGAAGTGGTCATCGACTTCGGTGCCGCGTGTAGGAAGTGCGATTTTTTTCATGGTATGGTCTGTTTTTGAAGTTTCGTTTCCGTTGTTGCAGTAGGGACAGCCTGCTGTCGGGGAACCGTCGTACATGCGCCGGCAGCGGGAACACCGGAGCCGTTTGCCCATAATGCGGAACCGTCCGCCGCCGATCGAGAGCGGGCGCGCCTCGACAAGCGCCCGCGCCAGCAGTTTTCGGGCGCGATTGTAGATGCGTGTACAGGTAGGCCGCGAAATTCCCATTCGTTCCGCCGCTCCGGCTTGCGTCAACCCGTCATGGTCGATTAGCCGGATCGCCTCGTACTCTTCGAAACGCAACCTGACCTCTTCCGTTCCGCTTTCTGCCGGAAGCCCCGTCGGGGACATGCCCGAAATGGCGGGTGGACGTGCGATGCAACAACATTTTCGAGGACGGGACATCGGTTCTTCGTTTTTTTGCAAATATACATATTTTGAACATATGTTCAAAATGGAGGCCGATTTTTTCCGGCCGCTCTTTTCCTTGCGCAATGAGACCGCCTTTTCAGAGGAGTTTCCGTGCGCGGTACCGGATTGTGCCGTCGGAGGGGCTTTTTCGATGTGGCGGCCGAAACGCTCTGCCGGTGTTCCTCCTTCGTTGATATTGTATAATCGCCAAGAGCGGGCAGCCTGGGCGGGAGCGGGCGAATCTTCCTTGTGAAATGAACTCCTTTCCTCCAGTTCGGAATCTCTTTATTTATAGTACGCTGTTTTTCAAAAAATTGCGGATACGGCTCGCGCGGCTCCCTTTTCGCGGGCAATTTTCCGCCCAACAAGAGATATTCCGTTTTTACCGGCCCCCTTATTTGGTAATTTTCAAAAAAAGGTTTACTTTTATCCTCTACGAAGAGACCGATACGGCGATGAAATTCTTCTCCAATACGATCTGTTTGCTATCCTTGATGGCGCTGCTGCAGGGTGCGGCCGTTCATGCCGCAGCGCCGAACGTTGTGAACCTGTTGCCCTCCGATTACCGTGCCGGCAATAAAAACTGGTCGTTGGCCGAGGATGAAACCGGAACCTTCTATGTAGGAAACGACAGGGGATTGCTTGAATTTGACGGATTGCAGTGGCGGCTCTACGAATTGCCGCGCGCCTCGATTGTCCGATCGGTCGCCACACGCTCCCACGAGGTGATCTTTACGGGCGGTTTCGAGGAGTTCGGCCGATGGGACCGCGACATGTCGGGGGCGCTGCGTTATACGTCGCTTGTTCCGGATACCCTTGACGAGGACTTCTCCGACAGCGATTTCTGGCGTATTTTCGTATTGCCGGACGGGGTGTTGTTCCAGTCGTTCCACGGGATCTATCATTACGATTACAAGACAGTCCGCCGACTTCCCGGACGAATGAACATGCTCTTCCTGCTGCAGGCCGGCGATGAATTCTGGGCGCAGGAGATGGGAGGGCCCCTTTGCCGTTTGACGGCCGGGGGATTCGAACCGATCCCCGGCAGCGAATGTTTTTCCACGACGACCGTACGGGTTGTGCTGCCTTCCGGACGTCCGGGCGAATGGATTGTCGGAACGGGCAGCAAGGGGCTGTGGCATTATGATGGAACACGTTTTCGTCCCTGCATGCCGGCATTGTCTGAGCTGATGCGGCGGGATGAGCTCAATTGCGGAATCTATACGTCGCGCGGGACCTATCTTTTCGGTACGTTGGCGGGCGGTGTTTATGAAACGGATGCCGAGGGACGGGTGCTCAACCGTCTGTCAACAGCCAACCGCTTGTTGAACAACAGTGTACAGGCCCTCTCCGAAGACATGCAGGGCAATGTGTGGGTTGCGCTGGATCGCGGAATCTCCTGTCTGATGTTCCGGCAGGGGATCGATTTCCACACATACGACAAGTGGACCCTGGGCTCGATCTACGATGCCTGCCGCTGGCAGGGCAAACTGTTGCTGGCGACCAACCAGGGCGTTTTCGCCATCGAGGAACAGAAACTGGGCGGCGGCGCCGTACTGGGCGAATACCGCAGGATTCCGGGTCTCGGCGGCCAGATATGGGCACTCGATCAGATCGACGGCCGTCTTTTCGTGTCGCACAATACGGGAGTATCGGAACTGCATGCCGATTTCTCGGTTTCGAAACTCTCCGGCATGGGCGGATACGGATTGCAAAGCGTGCAGCTGGGACGTCGGAAACACCTTTTTTTCGCCTCCTACTACAAATTACGGCTGCTTGATGAACAGAACCGGATGCACGAGGTTTCAGGGCATGATGAGGCGGTCTATCGTATCGAGAGCGACTATTTGCGTCAGTTGTGGCTGGAACATCCGTTCAAAGGCGTATATCGCTGTCGCTTGAGTGCCGACGGCCGCAGTATCGAGCAGCGGACGCTCTATGGCGGTGATGCACGCGACGGTTTGCCCTATAAGCTCAGCCTGTTCCGGGTCGGAGAGCGTGTGGCGCTGTTCGGCGATGACCGGTTTTTCCGCTACAATGAGTACAACGACCGTCTGGAACCCGATTCGGTTCTCAATGCGACGTTTCAGGGAATTCGGGAGATCCGTCGCGTGATTCCGCTCGACGAGGCGAATTTCTGGGTGTTGACGGGCCGGGGCGTCTGGCTCCTCCATTATGACGGCAGCCGTCATGCGACGCTTGAACCGTGTGCCGGAATTCCCGTGACGAATCTGATTTACGGGTACGAACAGGTCGCCGTACTCGATGCTTCGACAAGTCTCTTCTGCGGCGACAACGGCTTCGAACTCGTCACACCGCACGCCGTGGCGTCCCCCCCCCTCCCCGCTCCCCCTGTCCTTGAATCGTTGTGCGCCTCCGGCCGGCGGGACGATACCTGCTGGCTTGATCTTCGTTCTCCGGCAAAAATACCCTTTACGCGTAGTTCCGTGACTTTCCGTTATACTTCACGGGAGGGATTGCTGCCCGGAGCGCAGTTCCGTCACCGGATGGTCGGAATGGACGATACATGGTCGGAACCCGATCGTACGGGAAAGGCCGAATACGCCCGTCTGCCCCAAGGCCATTATCTCTTCGAAGTGGTGGTGACCGACAGCTTCGGCCGTTGGTCGGAGCCCAGCCGTTTCGCGTTGGATATTCTGACACCCTGGTATGCTGCGGGGTGGGCTGTCGCGTGCTATCTGCTGGCTTTCCCGCTGATATTTTACGGTGTGTGGCTGTTGGTCATGCGTTTCTATCGGCGGCGTTATCTTCGCCGCTTGCGGCTGCAGGAGATCGTCTCGCTGCGTCGGGCGAACAAATCGTTGCGTCAGGAGCTGTCGAAACGCGACGCCGAGATCGTCGCCCAAAGTACGACGCTTGTGAGCCGCAACGATATGGTTCTCCGCATGCGCG
The DNA here is from genome assembly GCA_944322375.1 of uncultured Alistipes sp. GTDB lineage: Bacteria > Bacteroidota > Bacteroidia > Bacteroidales > Rikenellaceae > Alistipes. The sequence continues at coordinate 14,143 of CALUOX010000010.1, read as the reverse complement.
ACATGGTCAACGATTTCCAATCCAAATACGGCAATCGGACAACAGCCGTATTGTGCCAGAAAATCAACTCCTATGTAAGCGGCCATCTCGACACGGAGAGCGACTGGACGCTGTTCCTGATCAAATTCGAGCAGAAGCATTCGGACTATTTCCGGATTATGAAGGAGCGGTATCCGGATTTGACGACCAACGATTTGCGATTGAGCGCCTGTCTGAAAATGAATCTGTGTACGAAGGAGATCGCTTCGATGATGAACCTGTCGGTCCGGGCGGTCGAGAACAGCCGTTATCGGCTGCGCAAAAAACTCGGTTTGACTTCGGCCCAGAATTTGAATGAATTCCTGATGCATGTCGATTCCCAGGAATCGGTGCCGGAGGACGATGAGGTGCAGGATTCTGAAATGTAAAATATTGCTACATAATAAGTTCATTGTCTTTTGAGAGGTGATTGAGAGGTCGTCCAAATGGAGTATTTCCATCGTGGAGTAGTCAAAATGTATCGACAATCCGGACTCTTCCGGACGAGCCTTTTAATTTTGTTTTTGAAATCACGGACGCACTCCGTTCGCACCGCAGAGCCGGTTGCAAGGTGCGGAGTTCGTCTCATAATAAAACATTAAACCTAAAATTACAATGAAAAAAAATCGACCAGAGAGTCGCGGGTTGTTCCGCTTCTCGATCAAGACGTTCGTGTCGGTTGTGCTGTTGCTCGTCACGGCGACGGTCGGGGCTTACGCCCAGAGCGGCCGGACGGTAGAGGCGACAGGTAAGGTTGTGGATGGCAGCGGCCAGCCCGTTATCGGTGCCAGCGTGATCGTTGCAGGCACGTATGTAGGTACGACTACCGACGCCGACGGTAATTTCTCGTTGAAGGCTCAGGAAGGTCAGGAGCTGGAGATCTCCTTCATCGGTATGACGACGCAGCGTGTTCCGGTCTCGGCAACGCCCGTGACGGTAACGCTCGAAACCTCATCGACACTGATCGAGGAGGCTGTGGTCATCGGTTACGGTACGGCGAAGAAGCGTGACCTGACCGGTTCGATCGTCAACGTCGATGCGGAGACGATCGCCAACCGTCCTTCGGCCAACCCGCTGGCTTCGTTGCAGGGCCGCGTGGCGGGTGTTCAGATTACCAATACGGGGCGCGCGGGACAGGATCCTGAGATCCGTATTCGCGGTACAAACTCCATCAACGGTTTTGCTCCCCTCTATGTTGTTGACGGGATGTTTACCGACAACATCAATTTCCTCAATGCGAATGACATCGAATCGTTCGAGATCCTGAAGGACCCGTCGTCGCTGGCCATCTTCGGTGTGCGCGGCGCCAACGGTGTGATCATCATCACGACCAAGCGGGCCAAGGCGGGCCAGACGGTGGTAAGCGTCAATCAGTCGGTGGGCGTAAAACATGTCGGCCACCGCATGTCGCTGACCAGCGGGCCCCAGTTCCGGGAACTCTACAACGAACAGCTCTCGAACATGGGCGGCGATCCGTTCGATTACACCTACTATTCGGCCGATACCGACTGGCAGGATGCCATCTTCCAGAATGCGGTGATCAGCCAGACGACCGCCAGTGTCGCCGGTTCGACCGACAAGAGCAATTTCTACCTTGGCGTAGGCTACACCTACGAGCAGGGCAACATCAAGGGCGAGGAGATGCAGAAGGTAACGGTAAACTTCAGCGATGAATACAGGGCGAAGGATTGGCTGAAGTTCGGTGTCCAGATGAACGGGGCCTACATGCTTCCGGCCGATGCCAAGAATGTGACGGGTGCCATCCATGCGGCTCCGATCTCGCCGATCTACGATGCCGCGACAGGCGACTATTACAAACTTCCGGCGTTCCAGAATGCGCAGATATCGAACCCGATGGTTGATGTCGAGGAGTTTGCGAAGCATAACATTGCCCAGAACTACCGTTTCGCCGGCAATGTCTATGGCGAGGTGAATTTCCTTCCCGAACTGAAGCTGCGTGCTGCCTTCTCGCTGGACTACGCTTCGGACAATTCGCGTCTCTTCTCGCCGGTAATTTACGAATATGATCCTACGGTCAAGGAGACGGCGCCGCGCAGCCAGACGGAGTCGTTGTCGCAGACGAAGACCAATACGCTCAATGCCCAGCAGGATTACATCCTGACCTATACGAAGACCTTCGCCGAGAAGCACGACCTGACGCTGATGGCCGGTTTGACGACCAATTATACGAGTTACGAGTCGTTGACGGGCGGCCGCAGCCAGAACATCGAGACCGCCGACATCCTCATTCCGGACGATTCCGACAAGTGGTGGATTTCGTCGATCGGCGATACGGCTTCGGCAACGAACGGCGGATCGCAGTATCGTCGGTTTACGATGTCGTACCTGTTCCGTGCGCTTTATACGTTCAACCGCCGCTATCTGCTCAACGCCTCGTATCGTCGCGACGGTGCGTCGGTATTCAAATATACGGGCAACACCTGGGACAACTTCTATTCGATCGGTGCGGGCTGGATCATGTCCGAAGAGAATTTCATGCGCAATCAGAATGTGATCGACTATTTGAAGATCAAGGGTTCTTACGGTGTTCTGGGTAATCAGAATATCGGCAGCGCGGGCGGCAACTATCCGGCTTTCCCGACACTGAACGCCTCGAATGCGATCTTCGGCGACAACATCATATCCTCCTTCTCGCAGGCTTATCTGGCTACGGATCTCCGATGGGAGAAGACCAAGGCCTGGGAGGTGGGTTTCGAGATGCAGCTTCTCGGACAGCGGCTGCGCATCGAGCCGACCTATTACAGCAAAAAGACGGTCGATCTGATCTGCTACCTTGAGAAATTCATGGGTGCACAGGACGGTCTGATCAATTCGGGATCGATCCGCAACAACGGTTTCGAGCTGACGGGATCGTGGAGCGACAAGATCGGCGAAGATTTCCGTTATACGGTATCGGGCAACATCACGACGATCAACAACGAAGTGCTGACGTTGGGCAAGACCTATTATCAGGGCGACAAGAGCGTTGCCGTATCGCAGCCGGGCTATCCGATCAGCTACTTCTACGGATACGATGTGATCGGCGTCTATCAGAACAAGGCGGACATCGAGGCTTCGCCTGAAAATACGCTGGCGGCGGTTGCTCCGGGCGATCTGAAGTTCCGCGACGTGACGGGCGACGGCAAGATCACGGAGGCCGACCGTACGATGATCGGCAATCCGACGCCCGATTTCACCTACGGCTACTCGATCAACCTGCAGTACAAGAATTTCGACCTGGGCATCGATTTCCAGGGTGTATATGGCAACGAGATCTTCAATACGAGTTTCCTCTCGGCCTATGCACAGTATAACTACCATACCAAGCGTCTGGGCCGCTGGAACGGCGAGGGCACGTCGAACTGGGAGCCGATTCTCGACTCGTCGCGCGCCATCCAGATGCAGAATTCGAGCTACTACATCGAAGACGGCAGCTATCTGCGGCTGAAGAACATCCAGATCGGTTACAACCTCGGCGAGCAGGTATTGAAGAAGCTCCATCTGAAGGCGATGCGTATCTTCTTCAATATCGACAACCTCAAGACATGGGCGCACAATACGGGCTATACGCCTGAGATCGGCGGCTCGGCACTTGCTTTCGGCATCGATACGGGTTCGACCTATCCGATGCCTACGACCTATACTTTCGGTGTAAACGTATCTTTCTAAAACAGCATAACCAATGAAAACATTCATAAGGAATATCAGATTTTGGGTCGTGGCATTCGCGGCAATTGTTGCGGCGTCGTGCAGCGATCTGCTCGACCAGCGTCCGCAGGGGCAATGGACGATCGACGACGTCGAGGGCGGCGCCTACTTTTCGCAGGTGATGGCCCTTTACACGAAGGCGCGTCACTACAATATTACGGCCGGTATTCCGGCATTTGCCATCCACTACTATCGTTCGGAGGATTCGCGCAAGGGTTCGACGACGACCGACGGCGCGGAACATGTTCCGATGTATGAGAATTTCCAGTATTCGGCCGGCAATTCGCTGCTCGATCCCTATTGGACGACGAACTATGAGATCATCCACGCCGCCAATACCGTTCTTGACCAAATGAAGAAGGACGAAGAGGCCGGAGCGCAGTTCGACGAAGCGGAGCTGCAGTGCCGCATGGAGGCGCATTTCTTCCGGGGCTGGTGCTATTTCAACCTTGTGCGGGCATTCGGCGAGGTGCCGCTGATCGATTTCGCGATTACGAATTCCGAGGAGGCCAACATCCCGAAGTCGTCGGTGGATGAGATCTACCGGCTGATCGATGCGGATCTGACCGAAGCCGAGGGTCTGCCCCGCAAATGGGAGTCGCGTTATGTGGGCCGTATTACCTACGGTGCGGCGCGTTCGCTGCATGCCAAGGCTTATGCGCAGCGGAGCATGTGGTCGCAGATGTACCAAGCTGCAACCGATGTGATCAACACGAAGGTCTATAATCTGGATACGCCGTTCGATGTGATTTTCCGCGAAGAGGGCGAAAACTGCTCGGAATCGGTTTGGGAGCTGCAGTGCATGGCAACGATCGCACAGCCTGCAACCAACGATCTGGGCAGCCAGTTCTGCCAGGTACAGGGCTGCCGCGGTTCGGGTACGAGCAATCTCGGTTGGGGATGGCATATGGCCGATGCTTCGATCCTCGATGTTTTCGAGGAGGGCGATCCGCGCCGTGACGAGACGCTGCTCTATTTCTCGACGCCGAGCAAGCCTTGGCCGTCGATTGCTCCGGCCAATGGAAATGCTCCTTTCAATGAGAAACTTGAATCTCAGGACGGCTTGGACGGCGACTTCTATAACAAGAAGGCCTATTGCAGCCCGGAATTGCGTACCTATTATGGCAGCAACGACGGTTTCTGGTACAACATTCGCATGATCCGTTATTCGGATGTGGTGCTGATGGCCGCCGAAGCTGCTTGCGAGTTGGGCGGTGAGGCGATGATCAACGAGGCGCTCGATTATCTGGAGCAGGTGCGTGCGCGTGCTCGCGGAACGAATTCGAGCGTGCTGCCGAAGGTGACGACGACCGATCAGGATGAACTGCGCGATGCGATCCATCACGAGCGCCATGTGGAGCTTGCACTGGAGTTCGACCGTTTCTACGATCTGGTCCGCTGGAACGAAGCTGTCGAGGTGCTCGGCAAACTCGGTTATACCGACAAGAACAGGTATCTGCCGCTGCCGCAGACCGAGATCGATGCCTCGAACGGCGTGCTGGTTCAGAATCCCGATTACGCAAACTAAAACGTAGATAACCATGAAAAGCCTGAAATATTCCGTATTTGCCCTGTTTGCGGCTGCAATGACCTGCATGCTGGGCTCCTGCAAACAGGATCTGGGCCAGAACCCGCCATTCGACTATCCTCAGGAGGGGACGTCAGGCGTGGAGCTTCCCGACCCGCTGTACCACTCGGCCTTTGACGGCGATCTGTTTCTCGACGGGACGCTCAAGGGTACGATGTCCACCTATACGGGCGAATCGCCGCTCTTTACGACCGGACAGGCCGGCGAAGCCTATCAGAATCAGGATGGCGAGGCCCTGATTCTGACGCCTGACGCTTCGGCGATGGAGACGCTCAAGGCGCTGGGCAGCTATTCGATCTTCATGTGGATCAAGTTCGACGGTACCAATACGGCCGCGACAAATCTCTTTTCGATCGGCAACACGGCGGTCGAGGTCGGTGAGCTCTCGTTCTTCATCGATACAGGCAATGCATCGAATCCCTCGCTGTTCTTCTTCAAGGGTTACATGAAGTCGACGGGTGATGCCAAACAGCCGGAGGTGTGGTTCGATGCCGGCGACGACGCTAAGGTCGATGGATTGGCCAACCGGTGGGTGCATGTCGGTCTGACATATGATGTCGCCTATGACGATGGTACAAATGAAGTCGCATCTTCGACGATCACATTGTATGTAAACGGCGGTGCAATCTGCTCGCGGGAGTTGAAGAAGAGCGGCGACGTGCCGTTCGGACCTCTGAACTTCAACGAGATCAGCGGAATCTGTCTGGGAGCCTTCCCGTCGCAGGTCGGTCTGGGATCGGGTACCGGCTGGACGGCAACGGCAACGTTCTTCACCGGTGCAATGGATGAATTTGCGTTCTACAATGTTGCGCTTACGGCCGCACAGGCGAATGCACTTTACGAATCGTCCAAATAATCCGATTCGGCAGAGGAATTTCATACAGACTCGAAGAGGGGACCGTCGAGGCCCCCTCTTCTAAAAACAACGCTTTATGAGAGGCTTTCCACAGATGCGGATGTTGTTCGGACTGCTGTTTGCCCTGGCCTTTGCCGCCTGCGGCGGCGATTCGTCGGAGGAGGACCCGGCCCCTTCGGACGAGGTGCTGGCATTGGACTCCGTTACGATCGGCACGCAAAGCGGGCTGTCGGATTTTACGGATGTCGCACCCGATGCGAAGATCGTGCTCGACTTTACGGCCGCGCTTGACGCTTCGACCATCGAGGCCAATATCTACCTTTCGGACGCTTCGAACAACAAGGTCGGGGTGGAACGGACATACGACGGCGGGAAACGGGTGACGCTTGCCCCCGTATCGTCGCTGACGGCCTTTGCGACCTATCGGCTGATCGTGAACAGCGGACTGAAATCTTCGGCGGGATCGCTGATTGCCACCGGCAAGGTGATCCGTATCGCGGTGGGCATGGATACCTCCGACAAGTTCCCGCAGATCTCCGATGAGGAGTTGCTGACCAAAGTGCAGGAGCAGACCTTCCGCTACTTCTGGGAGGGCGCCGAGCCGAACAGCGGCATGGCGCGTGAACGCACGTCGTCGGGCACGACCGTGACGACGGGCGGTACGGGTTTCGGCGTGATGGCCATGACGGTTGCCGCCGAACGGGGGTTCATTACGCGCGGCGAAGCCTGCGAGCGTGTGCAGCGGATCGTGACATTCCTCTCCGAAAAGGCGACCTCCTATCATGGAGCCTTTTCGCACTGGATCTATGGCGATACGGGTCGGACGCGGCCCTTCTCGGCCGACGATGACGGAGCCGATCTGGTGGAGACGGCGCTGCTGTTTCAGGGCCTGCTGACAGCGAGGGCCTATTTCGACGGTGCGGACGCATCGGAAACGGCCTTGCGCGGGGACATTACCCGTTTGTGGGAGGCCGTCGAATGGGATTTCTTTACCAAGGAGGGCGAAGCGCAGGTGTTGTACTGGCATTGGAGCCCCACAAAGGGCTGGGTGATGAATCTGCCCGTAAGCGGTTGGAACGAAGCGCTGATTGTCTATGTCTTGGCGGCATCGTCGCCGACACACCCCATCGACCGCAGCGTGTATGACAACGGCTGGGCGAAGAACGGTGCCATCCGCAACGGAAAGCTCTTCTACGATACGGCATTGCCTTTGGGCGAGAATTACGGCGGCCCGCTCTTCTGGGCGCACTACTCTTTTGTCGGTCTCAATCCCGAAGGGCTTTCCGATGCCTACGCCGACTATTGGGAGCAGGTGCGCAACCATACGCTGATCAATTATGCGTATTGCGTGGACAATCCCAAGGAGTATGCCGGTTACGGCCCTGATTGCTGGGGTCTTACGGCCAGCGATATCGAAGGCGGCTATACCGCCTCGTCGCCAACGAACGACCAGGGCGTGATTGCGCCGACGGCCGCTTTGTCGTCGATGCCCTATACACCCGACGAATCGATGGCCGCCCTGCGCTACTTCTATTACAAGTTGGGGGACAGGCTCTGGAGCGATTACGGCTTTATCGACGCCTTCAACCTTACGACCGGCTGGTTCGACACGGGAGAGCATATCGCCATCGATCAGGGGCCGATCATCTTGATGATCGAGAACCATCGGACCGGTCTTCTCTGGCGGCTCTTCATGAGCGATGCCGATGTTCGGACGGGCCTTTCGAAACTGGGCTTTACGATTGCGCCTGCAAATTGACAATGAAATACAGGATAAAATATCGATAAAATGAAAAGAGTCTTTTTTACGTTGATGGGAGCCGTTCTGTGTTCTGCCGCCGCGGCGGCCGGAGCATCGGACGATGCAGCCATGGATCGGTTTATCGACAAGCTGATGAGCCGTATGACGCTGACCGAGAAGATCGGACAGTTGAATCTGCCGAGCGCCGGAGACATTACGACCGGACAGGCGCAGAACAGCGACATTGCAGGGAAGATCCGTCGGGGCGAGGTCGGCGGGCTCTTCAACATCAAGGGCGTGGAGAAGATCCGTGACGTGCAGCGCATCGCCGTGGAGGAGAGCCGTCTGGGCATCCCGCTCATTTTCGGCATGGATGTCGTTCATGGATACGAAACGACCTTCCCGATTCCGCTTGCGCTGGCTGCAACATGGGACATGGAGGGCATCGAGCGTGCGGCGCGCATTGCGGCAATCGAAGCGAGTGCCGCCGGCATCTGCTGGACCTTCTCGCCGATGGTTGATATCTCCCGTGATCCGCGTTGGGGCCGTATGGCCGAAGGCATAGGCGAGGATCCTTTCCTCGGAAGTGCGATTTCGCGTGCATTCGTGTATGGCTATCAGGGCCGCGATCCGAAACACTTTGCCGACGATGAGATCATGGGCTGCGTGAAGCATTTCGCGCTCTATGGAGCCGCCGAAGCGGGCCGCGACTACAATACGACGGACATGAGCCGGCAGCGGATGTACAACGAATATCTTCCGCCCTACAAGGCTGCCGTAGAAGCGGGCGTGGGCAGCGTCATGGCGTCGTTCAACGAGGTTGACGGCATTCCGGCTACGGCCAACAAGTGGCTGATGACGGACCTGCTGCGTGACCAGTGGCATTTCGACGGATTCGTCGTAACCGACTATACGGGCATCTTGGAGATGATTGCACACGGCATCGGCGATTTGCAGGAGGTTTCGGCACGCGCCATCGAGGCCGGAGTCGATATGGATATGGTCAGCGAGGGATTCCTCGGTACGTTGGAGCAGTCGCTCGAAGAGGGGCGGATTCCCATGTCGGACATCGACCGCGCCTGCCGTCTGATTCTCGAAGCGAAATACAAGCTGGGCCTCTTCGATGATCCTTACCGCTATTGTGACGCGAAACGTGCCGCCACCCGGATCTACACGCCGGAGCATCGTGCCGAGGCGCGGCGCATCGCGACCGAGAGTTTCGTCCTGCTCAAGAACGAAGGCGGCATACTGCCGTTGCAGCGCAAGGGTACGGTCGCCGTCATCGGCCCGCTGGCTTCGTCACGCGAGAACATGCCCGGAACGTGGAGTGTTGCGGCCGATCTGAAAAAGCCGTTGACGGTTGTCGAGGGCATGCGGCAGGTTGCCGGCGACAAAGTGGAGATTCTCTATGCCAAGGGCAGCAATCTGGTGCGGGATGAAGAGCTGGAGCGCAACATTACGGTCTTCGGCCGCGACGTGCCGCGTGACGGCCGCAGCGACAGGGAGATGCTCGACGAGGCGTTGGCTGTAGCATCGCGGGCCGATGTGGTCGTTGCCGTACTGGGCGAACCGTCGGAGATGAGCGGCGAGAGCAGCAGCCGTTCCGAAATTGGCATTCCCGATGTCCAGCAGGAGCTGTTGCAGGCGCTTGTGGCTACGGGCAAACCGGTTGTCCTGGTGCTTTTTGCCGGTCGTGCAATGACGCTGGGCTGGGAGGCCGAGCATGTGCCGTCGATTCTCAACGTATGGTTCGGCGGCACGCAGGCTGCCGAGGCCATTGCGGACGTGCTCTTCGGCGACGTGAATCCTTCGGGCAAGCTGCCGGTGACGTTCCCGCGCAGCGTGGGGCAGATTCCGCTCTTCTACAACCACAAGAATACGGGTCGGCCGCTCCTGGGCGACAAGTTCGAGAAGTTCCGCAGCAACTACCTCGATGTACCCAATACGCCGCAATATGCCTTCGGCTACGGTCTTTCCTATACGACGTTCGATTACGGCGACGTCCGTCTGTCGGCGGACAAGATGTCCGAGTCGGGATCGATCGAGGCGACGGTGCGTGTTACGAACAGCGGCAAACGTGACGGCGTGGAGGTCGTTCAGCTCTATATCCGTGATCTGGTCGGCACCTCGACGCGTCCCGTGAAGGAGTTGAAAGGCTTCCGGCGTGTGGCCCTCAAGGCGGGCGAGAGCAAGGACGTGACGTTCACGATCGATGCTTCGCTGCTGAAGTACTACAACTACGATCTGCAGTATGTCTGCGAACCGGGGGATTTCGATGTGATGATCGGCGGTTCGAGCGATGCGGTCAGGACGGCCCGTTTCACACTTGAAAAATAGTTTCCGGAAATGAAAGGGAGGGGATTTCTGGCAACGGCGGCAGCGGCGCTCGTCATGGCGGGCGTCGCTGCAGGCTGTGCGCAACGTCCTGTTGCCCGATTGAGCGACGAGGCGTTGATGGATACGGTCGAGCGGCGCACGTTCGAGTATTTCTGGACGGGCGCCGAGCCGAACAGCGGACTGGCGCGCGAACGCATCCATCTGGACGGCATCTATCCCGAGAATGACCGGACGATCGTCACGACGGGCGGCAGCGGATTCGGTCTGTTGGCACTTGTCGCCGGTATCGATCGGGGGTATATCACGCGGGAGCAGGGTGTCGAGCGCTTCGAGCGCATCGTGACCTTCCTGGAGAAGGCCGACCGGTTTCATGGAGCGTGGCCCCATTGGCTCGACGGTGAGACGGGGCGCGTGAAGCCCTTCGGCAGGAAGGATAACGGCGGCGATCTGGTCGAGACGGCGTTTCTGGTGCAGGGGCTGCTGGCTGCACACCAGTATTTCGTTCAGGGGGATGCCCGCGAGCAGGCGTTGGCGGCGCGTATCGATGCGCTGTGGCGCGGAGTCGAGTGGTCGTGGTACCGCAACGGCAAGGATCTCCTTTACTGGCACTGGAGTCCGGAATACGACTGGGAGATGAATTTCGCCGTGCGGGGGTTCAACGAGTGCATGGTGATGTATCTGCTTGCTGCGGCCTCGCCGACCTATTCTGTCGGGCGTCCCGTCTATACCGAAGGTTGGGCCGAGGGCGGTGCAATCGTCGATCCGCACGAGGTTGAGGGATACAAACTCCATCTGCGCTATCAGGGTATTGAAGCCGGGCCGCTGTTCTGGGCGCACTACTCCTTCCTCGGTTTCGATCCGCGCGGTCTGCAGGATGATTATTGCGACGACTATTTCGGCGAGATGCGCAACTACTCGTTGATCAACCGCGCCTATTGCGTGCGCAACCCGAAACGCTACAAGGGTTTCGGCCCCGATTGCTGGGGGTTGACAGCCAGCTACTCGACCGTGGGCTATGCGGCGCATGCTCCGCGCGAGCAGGACGATCATGGGGTAATATCGCCTACGGCGGCACTGTCGTCGATCGTCTATACTCCGGACGAATCGATGGCCGTCATGCGGTATCTGTATGAGACGCTCGGAGAGAAGGTGTGGGGCCCTTACGGCTTCTACGATGCCTTCAGCGAGACGGATAACTGGTATCCGCAGCGTTACCTGGCCATCGATCAGGGGCCGATTGCCGTAATGATCGAGAACCATCGTTCGGGGTTGTTGTGGAAACTCTTCATGAGCCATCCCGATGTGCAGAACGGCTTGCGCAGGTTGGGGATGACCTCTCCGGCATTGGCGGACGCATCGGAACAGGCGGCGGCCGACTAAAGGAGAGGAACCGTCGGAAGAGAAGGATGTTCCTGATGACGGGACATCCTCCTCTTTATTTATTCTCCGCGGACCGCAGCTCAGAGGTCTCCGGCGGGATTCGCCGGCCGTATGTCTCGTTGTGGATGACGCTCATCCCGATCAGATGGTGCAGAAAAGCGTGACAAGAAACGGTACGCTGAAGTCGGTCGCGCAACCGTGAAAAATCGCCACGACGGCGTATTGTGCTCCTGCGCTGCGGGTGAGTACCGGAAGGGTTGTATCGAATGTCGTGGCGCCTCCCGATGAGATGGCCGCCAAAGGCCCGAAGCGTCGGGCGACATACGGCGCCGCCAACAGGGTGAAAAGTTCGCGCAGAACATTGCATAACAGTGCTACGGCTCCCAACTCGGCCGTCCGCAGTTCATTGATGAAGATACTGGAAAGAGAGTAATATCCAAGCCCCGATCCGATAGCCAGGGCATCGGTCAGGCCGACGGTCGGGAGTATCAGGGCGATGGCGGCACTCCCCGCGAGTGTTCCGGCAATGGTGCAGAGCGGCAGCAGGATCATCCGCCGGTCGAGTGCGCGGATACGGGTCACGAGCGTCGTATCATGCCCCAGGGATATTCCTACGCAGAACATCAGCAGGTAGAGCAGGCCGGTACTCGCCTCGGAGAGATCCTTTCCGGCAACGCCGAACCCTGCAGCTCCGATGACGGCCCCGCAGGCAAAGAACCCGACGATGGTCAAGCTGCCGCGCAGAACCGTCCATGTGCTCTGCGCCGGTTCGTTGTTCCGTGCGGCATAGGGTGTCGTCCCGCCTATGAATCGCCAGAGCAGGCGGGCGGCGGCGATGCTTCCGGCAACGGCCCCGCAGCAAAGAAGAAGGGCTTGTATGCCCAAGGACGCCGCTCCTGCGATGATCCGTTCGTTGCCGCCCACTTCGAGTCCCAGGACCAGAAGCAACAGCCAGATGTCGATTGTGAGGATCCGTCCCAGAGCGCGGAGCGGATAACGGCGCAGAAGCCGTCCGGAGAAGATCCCGCCGAAAAGAATCGCAAAAAGAATCAGCATTCCCGTTTCCGTAATAGCGGAGCAAAGGTAACGAAAAGCCCCGAAGCCTGCAAATCGTGAAGATTGACAGGCTTCGGGAGGCGAAAATCGCGGCGTGTGCAGTTGTCCGTCCGCTTATTCCGTGCAGAAACGGAACCGGATCGTTTGGCGATAGGACTGTTCCGGACGGAGCACCGCCGAGGGGAAATCGGGATGGTTGGGAGCATCGGGGAATCCCTGACACTCGATCGCCACACCGTCGTAATCGTTGTACGAACGTCCGCTTTTGGACAGCGGCGATCCGGCAAGCCAATTCCCGGTATAGACCTGCACGCCCGGTTGTGTCGAGCGGACGGTCATCCGGCGGCCCGTGCGGGGATCGTGCAGTTCGGCTACCGGCGATTCGACGTCCGGCCGCCACCCGTCCACGGCCCAGCAGTTGTCATATCCCTTTCCGTAGGCGAGTGCAGGGAAATCGGCGCCCATGTCTCGGCCGAGCGCCTTTGGCGTGCGGAAGTCCATCGGTGTGCCGGCAACGTCGGCCAATGTGCCGTCCGGAATCAACGTGTCGTCGGTCGGCAGCCACCGTGAAGCGTACAGCCGCAGTTCATGGTCGAGAACCGGACCGCTCTGTTCTCCCGCGAGGTTCCAGTAGGAGTGATTCGTCAGGTTGACGACCGTCGGGGCGTCGCACGAGGCTTCGAGCCGGAGGACGAGCTCACAGTCGTCGTTCCATGTATAGCTCGCGCGGACACAGAGCGTGCCGGGATAGCCCTCTTCGCCGTCCGGACTCCGATAGGTGAATGTCACTCCGTCCTTCTGCGGATGGCTCTGCCAGATACGGTTTGCAAAACCGGTGGGGCCGCCATGCAGATGGTTGGGCCCGTTGTTTACGGCGAGCCGGCAGGTGTGTCCGTCCAGCACGAAGCGCCCGCCGGCAATGCGGTTGGCAAAGCGTCCGGGGATCTTGCCGAAACAGGCGCCGTCGCCGATGTAGTCGGCGGGGTTCCGGTATCCCAGTGCCACATCGGCCATGCGTCCCTCACGGTCGGGAACGACGACCGCCGCCACACCTGCGCCGACATTGCACAGATCGACGTAGGCGCCCGAAGCGTTGGTCACACGGTACAGTTCGATCTCACCCGCAGCGTGCGGTTGTGTGAGGATGCGGGTGACGGTCATGGCTCAGAAGAGTTTTTCAGGGTATTCGCCTGCGTCCACCAGTGCACGGATCTTCTCCACGACGCCCTGCCGGTCGGCGGCGTAGGTCACGCCGAACCATTTGGCCGTCGTGTCGAGCACCTTGACCGTCGCCGTCCCTTCGGTGATGAGCTTGTTGACCATCAGCGGAATGTAGTATTCGGCCTTCGGATTGTCGATACTCGCACGCAGGAACTCCTTGAAATACTCCTCCGAGTAGCGGAAATAGTCGGGCGTGAAGCCCCACATGTTCATCGAGACGGGCGTGTTGTCCGCCGTT
>CALUOX010000009.1 GCA_944322375.1 uncultured Alistipes sp. | reverse complement strand
AGCGAAGGAGCTGCGCAGGATATGCGGTTCGGTGAAGTGCAACTGCCGCATGATGTCGTCGGCGACGGCCGGTGTGGCCGAGGCGGTAAGCGCCAGCACCGGGACGTCGGGCAACAGCCTCCGCAATTCGGCGATACGCAGGTAGGAGGGACGGAAATCGTACCCCCATTGTGAAATGCAGTGCGCTTCATCAACGGCGATGAGCGTTACCGGCATGCGCTGCACCCGCAGCCGGAAGGCTTCGGTGGCAAGACGTTCGGGTGCGACATAGAGAAACTTGACGTCGCCATAGACGCAGTTGTCCAGGGCGATGTCGATCTTGCGCGGCGTGACCCCCGAGTGGATTGCGGTGGCGTTGATTCCCAGCCGCCGCAGCCGGTCCACCTGATCCTTCATCAGGGCGATGAGCGGGGTGACGACGATACACAAACCTTTGTGCAGCAGGGCAGGCACCTGGTAGGTCAGCGATTTGCCGCCGCCGGTGGGCATCAGCGCCAGCGTGTCGCGGCCGTCGCGGACCGAGCGGATGATCTCCTCCTGCATGGGACGGAACCGGTCGTAGCCCCAGTAGCGTTTGAGGATCAGCAACAGTTGTTCGTGTATCTCTTTGTCGGAAGTTTCCATCTGTACAAAGATACGGAAAGTCGGGGGTCGAGCCAAAAGAAAATGAAGTTTTCGGGCAAGGTTCGGTTGTGGCGGAAGACCAAGGGTGCGGCAGGTAACAGGAGGATGGGCCGAATGTCGGAAGCGGAGGTGCGTGGAGAGACTGTTTTGGAGGCGGTTCGATCGGGATGGGTTATTCGGGGTGCAGCCACGTAAGGAGAGGAAAGGTGTGAATGAAACCGAAAAACGGACCTTGGAGTTCTTCCTCTGCGAGCGGAATGAGCTTGAAGATGAAGATTCTGTGCGATTTGCATAATCGGGGAGAACGGAGCGGAAAATGTTGTCGGAGCGTTCGTCCGGCTCTCCGATGCGGAGCTCCCGAGGCCCCGATTCCCGCAGAGTCACCCCTGCAAGGCGGAGAATCATACAAAACTGTTGAAACAGACCTCTTTTTTTGATACAACCTGTTGTTTTTCTCTCTATCTTCGCGCCAAAAGAACAAATCCATCAAAATGATGAAACACATTTTCTTGTCGATACTTTGCACTGCGTGTGTGCTTGTATCGTGCGTAAGTCGCCGAAGCGCCGAACAGACCGAGGGCCAGCGGGACTCTCTGCAACTGGTTGTCAACAGCAAAGACTCGTTGATCGAGGCCGTGTTCGCAGACATAAACACCATCTCGGAGAACCTCGCGCAGATCCGCGTGCGGGAGAATCTGGTCTCGGTGGCCCGCAATCGTGAAGGGGTGCGTCAGCCCGTGGCCGAGATTCAGGACGATATCGAGGCCATCGATCAGCTGTTGCAGGAGAACAAACGTAAAATCGCATCGTTACAGAGTGCCTCATCGCAGTTGCGCAAGGCCAATCTGCGGATCGAAGGGCTGGAAAAGATGATCCGCAATCTCGAAGGAGAGCTCGCTGAGAAGAACAGCGAAGTAGAATCATTGCGCAAGGAGCTGGCGCAGATGGGATTGAAGGTGGATACGCTGACTGAAAAGGTCGCTGCGCGTGAAGCCGAGGTTGCGGTGCGCACGGCTGAAGTCGACAGCCTCTCAGGGGTCAAGAACGTATTGGAGGACCGGCTCAATACGGTCTATTACATTGTGGGCGCGGAGAAGGATCTGCGTACGGCCGGTATCGTCACCAAGCAGGGCTTCATCGGACGTACGCTGACGGTCGGTGAAACCGCCGATCTGGACAACTTCATCAAGGCCGATCTGCGGACCCTTACCGAGATCCTGATCGAACACAAGCGCGTAAAGCTGGTGACATCCCATCCGGCCGACTCCTATGAGTTGATCAGCAACGCCGACGGGGTGGTTTACAAGTTGGTGATTACCGATCCCGAACGTTTCTGGAACGCTTCGAAGGTGCTGGTCATCAGTTATAAATAAGGCAGCGGATACGATAGGGACAGACGCGGCGGTATTCCGTCGCGTCTGTCCGTTTTTTTCTCTTTGGAAAACGTGGATCCGCTGCCATGCGACAGGTCTCTGCAACTTTCTTTTTGATGCAAAGCGTATCTTTTTTGATCGATAATGCTATTTGAATGATAATTTTTATTACTTTTGAAGAGCGTAAAAGAAAATATGCAACCTTAAACGAAACCAAGATCTTTTCTTATGACAGCTTTTCTTGACAAAATCGGACTGCCACGTACCTTGACGTGGGGATTCCTCGGTGTGATGATCTTCATGATCGGGGACGGCGTCGAACTGACCTGGCTCAGCAAGTACATCGATGCGCAGGGGTTCAATTCCGCTCTGCTCTTCAGTGTCTATGGCATTGTGGTCGCACTCGCTTCGTGGATGTCGGGGGTCATCGCCGAGACATTCGGCGTGAAACGGACAATGTTCTTTGGGTATCTGGCCTATCTGATCGGCATGTCGAGCTTTGCGGGGATCGGTATGACCTCCATGAACTATCCGACTCTCCTGATTACCTATGCCATCAAGGGTATGGGATATCCGTTGTTCGCATATACATTCATGGTGTGGATCACCTATCGTGTCGAGAAATCCCGCCTCAGCTCCGCGCAGGGGTGGTTCTGGTTCGTCTTTACGGGCGGGCTGAACGTCCTCGGTGCTTATTACGGCGTCTTTGCCATGCAGCATTTCGGACCCGTGCCGGCACTCTTTACGGCTCTTATCTTCACTTCGGTCGGTACGCTGCTCGCACTGTGGATCAACAAATGCGACGATACGAACCTCTTCGCCGCCGGTGTGGATGAAAAGGCCTCCGGAGCCTCCAAGTTCAAGGAGCTGTTGAACGGTCTCGCCATCATGAAGCGCGAACCCAAGGTGCTGATGGGCGGTATCGTGCGGATCATCAATACCTCCTCGCAGTTCGCGTTCGTCGTCTTCATGCCCCTGTACATGAAGGATTACGGGGTCGATGACTTCGCGTGGGCCTCAATCTGGGGCTCGATCTTCATGATCAATATCGTCTTCAATCTCGTCTTTGGAATCGTCGGGGACCGTATCGGTTGGGGACGGACCGTCATCTGGTTCGGAAGCATCGGCTGTGCGGTCACGGTGCTCCTCTTCTTCTATGCTCCCGTGATATACAACAACTATTGGTTTATCATGCTATGCGGTACGGCCTGGAGCATCATGCTGGCCGGATTCGTTCCGCTGAGCGCCCTGGTGCCGTCGCTTGTGGAAAAGGACAAGGGTGCCGCCGTCTCGGTGCTCAATCTGGGTGCCGGTCTCTCGACCTTTATCGGTCCGCTGCTGGTTGCCTTGTTGGCCGGCCCCATCGGATACGAGGGCGTGGCCTGGACCCTCTCCGTGCTCTATCTGTTGAGTGCCGTCATGACCTACTTCATCTCGCCGGCAAAAACCGCCAGATAGCGTGTACGCCGCAAGTGCAGGCAGAGAATCGTGCGGCAAGGACGACCGATTCACTGACTGCACTCCCTGCATTGTAAGATCCGACCCTGCCGTAACAGCGTTGCGGCAGGGCCTGTTTTTTTTCTGTGCGACAATTCGGCGGCTTTTTGTACTGGCAGCGGTTGGATGGAACGGGGTTCGGCCGAACCGCCCGTGCGGATATCGAACCGACGGAGGGGCAGGGGACGGGATGCGTGGAGTGGATGTGCCGGGCCGAAAAGGGATGTGTCGGTCTCGGGGGAGAGGTGCGAGCCGAAAGGTGCGTGACGGTCTGAAAAAGGGAGGTGCCGGGCCGGGAAAGGGTCGTGACTTGCGGCCGGACGGTAATGTGCCGGCCGCGAAGGCCGGAATAGCGGGATATTCCGAAATTTTGTGTGCAGGGGCGAATTGTAGCGGAAAATTCGTATCTTCGTTGCGAACCATTCAAGTTTCATCGTTATGTTCGGACTGTTCAGAAAAAAGGAGTCGCCGGCCTGGCCGACCGATACGGTGACGTCGCGTGACGGCTCGCCGATCACCTTTACCTTCTTCAAGCATGCATCGCTGGCGATTGAGTTTGCCGGCCGGCACATCTATGTCGATCCGGTGGCGATGTATGCCGATTACGGGAGACTGCCCAAGGCGGATGTGATTCTGGTGACCCATTCGCATTACGATCATCTCGACCGTGCCGCCATCGATGCCGTGAAGACGCCGCAGACGGTCATCCTCTGTGACCATACCTCGGCCGATATGCTCGGCGGCGGATGCGAGGCGATGAAACCGGGTGCGGTGTCGGAGCCCTTCCCGTGCATTCATGTCGAAGCCGTTGCAGCGTACAATACCAGCGAGGGTCATTTGCAGTTCCATCCCCGTGAACGGGAGGACTGCGGCTATCTGCTGACGTTGGGCGGCACGCGCATCTACATCGCCGGCGACAGTGAACCGACGCCCGAGATGCTGGCACTGAAGGATCTCGATGTGGCCTTCCTGCCGGTCAACCAGCCCTATACGATGACGGTGGATGAGGCCGTTGAGGCGGTACGGACCCTGCGGCCCCGGATCTTCTATCCCTATCACTACGGAGAGGTCGAGGAGAAGACCGACATCGATCGGTTGGCGCGCGAGGTGGCCGATGTGACCGACGTGCGGATCTTCCCGATGGAATAAAGATGCACAGGTCCGGACTGAGACTCTGTTGTCGACAAAGACGTGCTGTTTCAATTCAGCCTGTTGCAACAGAAGGGACCGTAGCAGATTAGCCGATAATAACGCTGATTGTTTCCCTTACAGGTGCTTTCTGTTAGCACTCCAGTGTTTATGAATACGAAACGAGCCGTCCGCAACCAGTTGCGGACGGCTCGTCCCGTTTTGGAGGCAGCCGGCGGACCGGTCTGCCGGCCTCAAGTTATTGCTTCGGGGTCTCCGGTGCACTGACCTCCGCCTTGACGCGGATCTTCGAGAAGCCCTTGATCAGCCCTTCAGGCGTGTTTTTCGTTGCGTCGTACACGACCGTTACCTCCTTGCTGGGAACATCCACCTTGACATCCTTGACCCCCTTCTCAAAGGGAATATTCGCCATGATGCGGTCCGCGCAGTGTTCGCAGTCGATGTCGGTCGTGAAGACCGTCGTGACGGTCTTCGCCTTTTTGTCGTTCTTGGCCGAGAGTGTCCCGACACTCAGGCTCAGTGCTGCCGCAAGGCAGACGAATAGAATCTTTTTCATAATCGTTTCGTGTTGGTTAGTTACTTGGCTTTCTGTTAGTGTATGATGTGATGTCGGACGGATGCCCTTTTGCTGCATCGGCAAATCCTCATGCTGCTTGCAGCATCCGTCCGGCATTAATGGATCAATAGAGGTTCCAGCGCAGCCCGATGTAGAACTTCCGGCCCATCAACGGTCCCCATACGACCGACGAGTTGAAGGTCGTGGCAAAGGGGTGCTGCGGATCGATGATCGGATTCTTCTGCCGGTAGTTGCCGATGTTCTCGCAACCCAGATAGAGATCCACCTTCTTGATCTTGCGGCTTACCTGCGCAAAGAAGATCGGATAGCTGGGTGAGAGCTCCGTGATCGCGGGGTTGCCCGTCATCGACGGCAGACGCATCGGACCATTGAGCTGTGCGGTCGCATCGAAGGTCCAGCGGCGGAACTTCGTGGCGTATTGCACGTTCAGCAACGTCTTGTAACGGCTTACGAGCGGCCGCTCCACCCGCTCCTGCAGGCCGCTGGGGCGGTTGAGCGTGATCGCCGAATTCGTGTAGCGGTAGGTGGCGAAGATGTCGAGCCGCTCGACCGGCGTCCAGGTGAAATCCACCTGGAACGTATCGGTGTAGGAGCGCCCGTCGGTGTTGTAGAACATCACCTCGGTGGCGTTGTACTCCTGATCGGCCACCACCTGATTGTAGAAGCGCGTGCGGAAGTAGTCGAAACTCAGCGTCGCATCCTCCGCCTTGACGAGTCCGAAGGTCTGTGTAAGGCTGCCGCCCCAGGTGAGCGCCTTCTCCATCCGGTCGAAATTGCGGAACGTTTCCTCGAAATTGTAGTAGGAGTTCCAGGAGTATCCGTCGAAAGCGATGCGGCGTCCTGTGGCCAGAATGCCGATGTTGTCCGTGATGAGGTTCGTCGAGCGGTATCCCAGACCCGCCGAGGCCCGCAGTGTCAGCAGGCGCGTGATATTCCATTTGATGTGGCCGCGCGGTGTGAAGAAATACTTGTCATAGAATGAGTTGTAGTCGCCGCGCGCCCCCGCTACCAACGAGAAGCGATCCTTGATCGAATAGGTATATTCGGCATAGATGCCGGCTTCGTTTTCGTTGCGGTCCATCGTGTAGGTGCGGCCCTCGATCTTCTGTTGCTCGACAAAGTCGTTGACCAGACGTTCGTTGATTGACTGCAGATGGGCCGATACGCCCATGATCAGCGACGACCGGTAGGTGAAATAGTGGCTGTACATGGCGTTGAGCGATACGGAGTTCTCGTTGCCCGCGTAGTCGTTCAGCCCGAAGTAGGAGGATTCGTTGAAGTGGTCGAAATCGGCCACGATGGCGATGTTCGAACGCAGCTCCTCCTGCTCCTCCTCGTCATAGACCGCAGCCCCTACCGGCATGCCCAGTTTGATGTAGCCGTTGAACTCCCGGTTGCGGATCAGCGATCCGTAGATCGGGTCGGGATCCGGTGCCCGCTGGATCATCTCCTCGCGCATCGAGTTCCTGTATCCCATCTGTCCGCCCAGCCGGTTCTCGGCCGTAACCTTGAAACCCCAGCGCAGCTGCAGTCCGTTGTCGGCCGCATAGAGCCAGCGGTTTGCAAAGTGGGCCATCTTCGTCTCCGGAAGATCGCGGAAGCCGTCGTGGTTGTGGTCGTATGACTTTGTGTCCATCGAGCCGTGGGCCAGGATGACGGTTGTCAGTTTCTTGTCCGCCGTGACCGGCAGGGCCGTCGAGAGATTCAGTTCCGGTTTCAGCTCGTCGTCGAAGTAGAGGTTGACGAAGAGCCGTTCATCGTCCGTCGGCTTGCGGTGTTCGAGGTTGATCTGGCCCGTAATGGCCTCATGCCCCGCCGTGACCGACGAGATGCCTTTCGAGACCTGGATCGAGTTGAGCCACATGCCCGGCGTGTAGCTCAGCCCGTAGGGGGCGGACAGGCCCCGCATGATCGGACGGTTCTCGTCGAGGATCTGCGTGTAGGTGCCGGCCAGTCCCAGCATCTTGATCTGGCGTGCTCCCGATATGGCGTCGCTGTAACCCACCGTGACCGAAGCCGAGTTCTCGAACGACTCGGCCAGGTTGCAGCAGGCCATCTTGCACAGACCCGCAAACGAGATGGTTTCGCCCTTCAGAATGCCGTCACGCTTGATGTAGTTGCCGCCCAGCGTGCTCTCCACCACGACGCTCTCGATATCGACCCCTTCGCTCTTGAGTTGGAAGTTCTGTTCCGCGACGCCCGCTTCGATGCGGATCGTGTCGTTGACATATCCCAGGTAGGAGGCGACCAGCAGGTCGTAATTCTTTACCCGATGCACCGAATAGTCTCCGTTGACCGAGGTGCTTGCTCCGATGGTTGTACCGGCCCAATAGACCGAGGCGCCGACAAGCGGCTGATTCTCGGTATCGGTGACGGTGCCTTTTATTTCCTGGGCCGAAACGGATGTTGCAAGGCCCAGAATGAGTGAAAGTTGCAAAAGTATTTTTTTCATCTTGGATTCCTGTTGATTGGACATGATATGCTCGGCTGGCGTTCCTGACGCCGGCCTTGAACGGATCATGCCAGAACAGGAGGGGCCCGCAAACCCCGCGACGAGAGCGCCGGGGCGGACAGAAGTGCAATGCTTCGTTGAATCCGGTGGAGCGAATGCAGAAGAGCACTCTCCGGATCGGGCAGCGCCTGCGTGCGGCAGGGCGGAAGCGTGGCGACGGGAGCGTGATGCCGCTGCGAGGCGTCGTTCGTTACGACGACGTAGAGCAGATGGTCGGCATCGCCGTGTCCGCCATAGCAGTGGCACTGCATCGAGGCGTGATGGGCCGTGCACTCTCCGGCTGCATCATCGTGGTGACAGACATGCTCGATCCCGTGAAACGTGCGCAGGTGATCCCACATCATCCATGCGTCGCCCGCCACCGAGCCCGTGTAGCTCAGTGTCAGAAGCAGCAGGAAGAGGAGTCGTCGCAGTTGCAGCCGTTTCATTTGTCGTTGGTTGTGTCAGATGAGATTGCATTCACGGAGTTTCTCCACCCATGCCGCCGCATCACGTGCCGCCGTTGCCGGATCGACCTCGTAGCGGTCGGTGAGCAGACGGGTTACGTCTTCGACCTCGAAATCCTTTCCGGCCAGTGCGTTCCAAAGGTACAGGGAACTGTCGTTGAGCGAGATGATGCGCGTCATGTCAACGCCCTTGCGGCCCTGCATGATAACTACGTGCTCGCCGGCCATCTCCCGGACCTTGTATGCTTCGCGAATTCTCATTGTTCGTTTTGTCTTGACGTACCAAAGGTACGAAAAATTTTTTATTCGTCATCAATCCTCCCCGGATGCCTCTCTTTTTCTGTCGGATGTCTCTCTTTTCTACCGGGACGTTTCTCTTTCTGTCGGACGCCTCTCCCTTTCTATTGGGCGTCTTTCCTCTCTGCCGGATGCCTCTCCCTTTCTATCGGGCGCCTCTCTTTTTTGCCGGGCGCTCCGGCGGGAGGGTACGGGCGGGTTTCGATTTCCGGGAACAAAAGTAGCGGAATTTTGTTGCAACCGGGTTGCAAAATACATGTCGGTGCCGTTACCGTTCGGACCCGGAGTGCTGTTTGGCGCGGCATTCGGGGCACAGCCCCTTGAGCAGGTAGTCGATCTGCCGCACCTCGAACCCTGCCGGATAGCGCACGACGGGGATGTGCGTGTGATCCAGACAGAAGGTCTTGTGGCAACTCTCGCAATGGAAATGACAGTGCAGTTCATTGATGCCGCAGGGGTGGTCGTTGCGGCACAGACAATATTTCGTCGAGCCGGTGCCGTCTTCGATCTCGTGTACGAGGTGCCGGGCGGCAAAGAGCGACAACGTGCGGAAAACGGTGGATTTGTCCACACTCTCCAGTGCATCCTCCAGTTCGGCCATGCTGAACGTATCGTGAAAGCGAAGAGCCGTCCTGTAGATGAGCAGTCGGATGGCCGTGGGGCGGATGCCGTGGCGTGTCAGCACCTCCGTGTAGTCGTGGCGGTCGGTTTCCATGGTAGTCGGGTTCAATATTTGAGCTGTTGCAGGGCGGTCTTGCGCTCGGCATCGATTCGCAGACTTTCGCGGGCCTTTTGCAGCGACTTGTTGTGTGTCCAGCGGTCGAGCCGGCGTTCGGTAAACCAGGGGAGGATGGTGTCGTAATGCTTGACCAGCGCCGTACTGAAATACCATGCCCGGGCCATGTTGATGTAGTATTGGTCGCTTTGTACGGCTGCGACAAGTGCCGCGTGACGGGGTTCGAACCGTTCGCCGAGGTAGTGCCCGAGCAGCGTCACGATGCCGAACCGAACCGTATAGGTATGCGTTGCGGTCAGCCAGCGCTCGATGTGCGGCATGACGAGTCCCGGATCCCGGCCCAGTGCCGTCATGCTGCCGGCCGTAATGTCGCACGTCGCCCAGTTGTCGATGCAGGGCAGAAAACGTTCGAGGGCCGTCAGCGCCTGCTGCGGATCGCGGATCTGTCCCAACAGAAGTCCGTGCAGGTTGTTTTCATCGTGGTAGCGGTGCGGTAGCGCGGCGATGAATGCCGCGGCTTCGCTGCTTCCGCGCAGCCGGCGCGCCAGCTGACGCAGCTGCGGGATGCGGCAGCCCAGCAGCGTCGCGGGGTCGATCCCCGGTGTGAGCTTTGCCGTGAAAAGCGCATTGCCGGCATCGGACAACGCCGCAAGTTGTTCGGTGATGGTCATGGTCTGTCGATTGATCGGGCGTAACGAGAACAAAGATAGCGATTTTTTTGTATTCCGCTTCGGGGACCGTCGTTTCAGGACATCGTCGTCTTGGAGCACCATTGCTTCGGAGTGCCGTCGTTTCGGGACATCGTCGTCTTGGAGCACCATTGCTTCGGAGTGCCGTTGTTTCGGAATACCGTCGTTCCGTATCGGCTGTCGGCACGGAAGCGGGAGGAAGCCCATGGCGCGGTTTCCGGAATCCGGCTCCAGTCCCTTGACCGATCATCGTTCCAACTTCTTGATCGATCGTCATTCCAGCTCCTTGTCCGATCGTCGGACCGTTGCGGCGGCAATTTGGCGATTTGAAAAAATATTATTATCTTGCTCCCTGTCAAACAACACTTTAACAAAAACAACACCTGCTAACTTAAACACATTTGCGTATGTTGACAACTATCATTATCATCGCCGTCATCGCGATCGTCTATTTCTGGTGGAAAAAACAGCCCTCGAAAGAGGATGATCTCTATGAGGGATACGTCGAACGGAAGCAAACCGAAGCCGAAGAGCGTCAGAAGGGCCTTTTCATGCTGGCCAAGGGGATTACGCCCGACAATGCGCTCAATGTCGAGGTATATGAGTGGTTGATTGAAACCGGGCAGCAGTTTGGCCGTCGTTTCGAGAAACAGGAGGAGATCAATCGTTTGCGCAAGGCGGCGGGAAAGGTCGCCGAAAAGATCGGCGTGTCGCCCGACGAAGGGTATCAGATCATCCGGATCATCTATACGCGCTGCACGCCCGAGGAGTTGATCGATGCATATCGCACCGCCAAGGGTGCCTGCTGATGTCGTTGCCTTGCCGGGGCATCTCGTAAACGAAACGGGACGACGATTCGTGAATCGTCGTCCCGTTCTTTTGAGAGCTGTCGCGTTTCCGGCAGGACCGGTCGCTATGGCGCAACACTCCTCGATCGTTGACCGTTCGGCAGCGAAAACTGCTGTCGTACGATCGTCGATCGCTATTCTTTAACCATTTTTACAATTGCTTCGAATGCCTTCGGTTCGTTCATCGCAAGATCGGCCAGAACCTTGCGGTTGAGGGCGATTCCCTTGGCGTTGACTTTACCGATGAACTCCGAGTAGGTCATTCCCTGTGCGCGGACGGCTGCGTTGATACGCGTAATCCACAACGAGCGGAATGTACGTTTTTTGATCTGACGGTGTGCATAGGCAAACTGCAGACCCTTCTCGACCGTGTTTTTCGCTACGGTCCAGACATTTCCCCTTGAACCAAAGTTACCTTTGGCAAGCTTCAAAACCTTTTTTCTTCTTGCGCGGGACGCAACAGCGTTAACTGAACGTGGCATACGTAAAAGTTTTTGATAGAGCTGTCAGCGACGTGATTCTCTCACGTTCTTCGGGGCTGATTCGCTCCGTGTTAATAATTTGTTCCGAACTCACACCGGTCTTATTTGACCAGCAGGTTCTTGATTTTGGCCTCGTCGGCCGGCGAAACCGTGCCCGAATAGCAGAGGTTGCGCTTCTGTTTTTTCGTCTTTTTGGTCAGGATGTGACTGTGATAAGCGTGTTTGCGCTTGATCTTACCTGTGCCGGTGAAAGTAAAACGCTTCTTTGCAGCGGCATTTGTTTTCATTTTTGGCATTGTCGTAATTGTACTTTAGTTAAACATAGCGTGCAAAGATACGAATTTTTTTCAAGATTCTCTTCCCGATTCCTTTTTTTTGCCCCGAAGATTCGTTGCGCGTTGTGGTTTCACCCCGGAAGCGGAATTTCCGCACACGACGACGGGAAGCCTCATGACCGAGGCTTCCCGGTGCTGAAACGGGTTTCAGCAGACCCGGTTTGCCTTGTTTTTTCTCTTTGCTCCTTTTGGAATGCCGATTATTTTCCTATCTTTGCATGTCGGGGTCCGATGCGCCGCAAATGGAAAACCGGCCGAAAATTCGTCGGAAGCCCCTCCTGTCGGACGGGCAGTCCTGTCCGCCGTCTGCGGAGGCTGGTCTTGTACGAGCCGGACGATCGGGATCTGACGGGATCTGAAATTAAATGTTGACAAACAACAACGGAACATGAAAAAACTTGTTGCATTCCGAGTCTCTCTGCTGTCGTTGCTCCTTGTCGGAACACAGCTCTTTCCGGCTTGCCAGAAAGAGGAGGAGTCCTTTGGGATTGGAACCATCATTATTGAAGAGAAGGCGCTCACGATAGAGCCGGAGGAGACCGTGCAGCTGCACGTCCGCGTCTTCCGCAGCGGCTCCACGGCGGCCGAGACCTACGATACGGCTGCGAATCCCTACGGTCTGAGCTGGCGCAGCTCCTCGCCGAAAATCGCCACCGTCGATGCGCAGGGGCGTGTGACGGGACATGCGGCCGGTACGGCAACCATTTTTTGCGAATCGGCCGGTGACGGCGTATCCGCGGCTGCAGGGGTGACGGTGCGCCGTCAGATCGACGCCTCGCTGGCGGAGAGCCTCTCGGAGCCTCTCTCCGATGCGCTCGTTTACAGTCAGTCGGTCTATCTCGAACGGAACAGTGTCATGCAGTGTTTCGATGTCGAGAGCGACGGTACACTCTGGTACATGCAGTTGGGCGGCAACGATCCCGAACTGATCTATGTCCTGCGGGGTGCGCCCAACCAGTCGCCCAAAGACTTCATGACACTGCGTTGGTTCGGGCACGGCACCAACTTCGCCGTCGAAGAGGATGGGGCCGATCGGTATATCTGGGTCGGCAGCAACGGGAACAAACTTTCGGACGGATCCTACAGCCAGAGCAATACTGTGTCGCGCGTGAAGTACGAAGCGGGAAAGCGCGTCGATCTGAGCAGCGGCGAAACCTTCTTCATCAAGAACAAATGGAATGTTCACCCGGCCATCGACATGGATAACGACGTGCTCTGTATTACGGCCTCGACGACCGGGGTCCGCGATTTCTATTTCTATCGGCTGAGCGAGGCGATGGCCACGCCGCTGAGCAGTGTCACCCTGCGCAAGCAGACCTATGGCGGCGAGGAGACCGATGCTCCGCAGAAATCCGAAACGCGAACCATCGAGGCGCACGACCTGACGTCGGTGACTCCCATAGGCTCCTTTACCACCTCGGTTCCGGGGACCGGCAATCTGAGCCAGTATGATTTCCAGGGATTTGACGTGCAGGACGGGTTGCTTTATTTCTTTGAGGGCGAGGCGGTCAACAACCAGCCCAAATCGATTGCATTCGTAACGGTGCTCGACATGACGGGAACGATCGTTGTCCCCCGCACCCGCATTCAGGCCATTGAGGACGAGGCGGCGCTGGTGGCGGCCGGAATCTGCGGCAGCGACGCAAAAGGATACATGGAGGCCGAAGGCATCAAGATGAAACATGGAAATCTCTATCTTGGTTTTGCTTCGCACGGCCCCGGTGCGAAACGTTGGGCCAACGTATTCCGTTATTGATCGCTCCGAGGCATTGCGTCGGCGGGTTTCGATCCGGCTGTATCGGTGAACGCTGCGGTTTCCCGGATATTTGAGAAGGGCGTCCTGCATGGACGCCCTTCTCGGTTTGGATACTTTGGCAGCTGATCCTTCGGATTTTCAGCCGTCTGTCGATACTTCCAGTTGTGGGTGGACCTTGTCCTCAAAGCGGCGTTTTCGGTTGCGGGGTGCATCTCCGAAGGGTATGGATATTCCGGTTGCGGGGTATGGTTTCCGAAGGTTGGCACTCGAACCATAAGATAAGGCGCTCGAACGGCCGGGGAGGCCGGACGTTTGACGGTGTTTTCGGTTGTGGATGGGCAAAAAGTCCGGCTGTGCGATGGAGTTCCGGTTATGGGAGGATGAGAACTCAAGTCGGACCGGTCGGGGTAAGCCGGATCGAGAGGGGTAAGCCGGATCGGTTGGAGTAAGTCGGCCCGACCTGTCGGGTCGGCGGTCAGGCTACACGTTCGACCAGTATGCGGGGATCGCGTTGCAGAAGCTCCACGAATGAATCCTGACGACGATTCTTGCGAATTTGTATCAGCAGACTGGCGCGATAGATGATCGTACTGGCATTCCGTTCCTGTTCCAGTTCGTAGGAGACGATCGTGTAACCGTTTTGACGCAATGACTCCAGTGCCGACTGGATGGCTTCGCGTTCGGTCGCGGAGAAGACGAGCCCCGTGCGGTAGGATCCCAGCCCTCCGAAGAAGAGGTTGAGCACCTCCAGCCCTACGAGTGTCAGCAGGGTTGCGGCTCCTGCTACGGCATACATGCCGGCGCCGGTGGCCATGCCTACCCCCGCAATGGCCCACAGGCTTGCGGCCGTCGTAAGTCCGCGCACGATCTGCCGATGAAAGATGATGGCTCCGGCTCCGATAAAACCGATGCCGCTCACGACCTGGGCGGCCACGCGGCTGGGATCGAGACGCAGTCCGTCGTGGGCCGCGAGAAACTCCTCGAAACCCCATTGGGAGACGATCATGAAGAGGGCGCTGCCCAACGATACCAGAAAGTGTGTCCGGAATCCCGCCTCCTTGACGCGCCACTCGCGTTCAATGCCGACGACGGTGCCCAGCAGACCGGCTACGACAAGCCGGAGGATGAAGGTCCATGTCATTTGATCCATATGCAGCTCTCCAATAGATAAATTGCCGATGAGTGGAACGGGTAAAATCCGTGCCGGACTCTTCCGGCGCAAGGTCTGTTCCTGGAACTCCGCGAAATCCGGATGCGGGTGCAGCGGGGTGTTCCCTGCCGGCGCGAAGTCCGGAACGCTGTCAAAGATACGCAAAAATCACGGAATCGGAAAAGGGAGCGCCGCACAGATTGTGCGGCGCTCCCCGTCTTCAAGGGCCGAAACCCGTCTATTTGAAGAAGATCGACGAGATCTCCTTGTAGTTGTGTACCCGCTCGATGACGTCCGCAAAGATGTCGGCAACCGACAGCACCGTGAATTTGTGCAGGTCCTCGCCTTCGCGCAGCGGAATCGTGTCGGTGACGATAACCTCCTCCAGCGCGCTGGCGTTGATCTTGTCGTAGGCCTTGCCCGAAAGCACGGGGTGCGTGATGGCTGCCCGGACGCTCTTGGCGCCCTTGTTCATCAGCATGTCGGCAGCCATGCAGATCGTACCGGCCGTGTCGATCATGTCATCGACGATGATGATGTTCCGCCCCTCGACATCGCCGATGGCCGTCATCTTGCCCACAACGTTGGCCTTCGCGCGCTCCTTGTGCGAGATGATGATCGGCGTGTGGAGATATTTGGCATAGGTGTTGGCCCGTTTGGCTCCGCCCATGTCGGGTGCCGCGATCGAGAGATCCTGGATGTTGAGGCTCTGGATATAGGGTACGAAGATGCCGCTGGCATAGAGTGCATCGACCGGTACATCGAAGAATCCCTGAATCTGGTCGGCGTGCAGGTCCATCGTCATGATGCGGTCCACGCCGGCCGCAACAAGCAGATTGGCAACCAGCTTGGCGCCTATCGGAACTCGCGGACGGTCCTTGCGGTCCTGACGCGCCCAGCCGAAGTAGGGCATTACGGCGATCACCTGATAGGCCGAAGCGCGTTTTGCGGCATCGATCATCATCAACAGCTCCATGAGATTGTCCGTCGGCGGAAAGGTAGATTGTACGATGAAGACCGTGCAACCCCGGATCGACTCCAGAAAACAGGGCTGAAACTCCCCGTCACTGAAATTCAGCACTTCGGATTCTCCGAGCTTTGTGCCGTAACTCGCTACGATTTTCTCTGCCAGGTAGCGGGAGCCGCGACCTGCAAAGAACTTGATTTTGTGTATCGCCATAATCGTTTTGTTGAATTTCGCTGTCCGCGTCGCTCCGGTCGCATCCGTGCGGAGCGACCCTCTCGGCGTGAAACATCAGGATATGGATGGTTTGACGTTGCAAATATAAGCATACTGGAAAAGTCGGGCAAACGATTCTCCGGCTTTTTTACATCCCGGTCAAACATTTTTCGATGAAGTCCAGTATTTCGGTGCGCCCCGTGCGCTTGGCGCTCGATGCGAAAAAGAGCGGCGGCAGCTCCTCCCACTCCGTCAGCAGTTGCTTCCTGTAGCGGGTGACATTGCTCTCCAGCTGGTTGCGTGACAGCTTGTCGGTCTTCGTGAAGACGATGCCGAACGGTACGCCGTGTTCGCCCAGAAGCCGTATGAACCGCAGATCGATGGCCTGCGGTTCGAGCCGCGAATCGACGAGCACGAAGAGAAAATGCAACCGTTCGCAGTTGAAGATGTAGTCGATGATGAGTTTCGAGAATGCACCCCGCTCGCTCTTCGACACACGTGCATAACCGTAGCCGGGCAGATCGACCAGATACCAGCGGTCATCGACGAGGAAATGGTTGATAAGCCGCGTCTTGCCGGGGGTGCCGGAGACCTTGGCCAGCGATCCGTGTCCGGTGAGCAGATTGATGAGCGACGACTTGCCGACATTGCTCCGCCCGATGAAGGCGAAGTCGGGCAGTGCGTCGCGCGGTACCTGCGAGACGTTCTGCGAGCTGCACTTGAAGAGGGCGCGCTTGATTTCCATACGGCAAAGATAGTGCAAGCGGCGTGCAAAAACAAACATCCCCGGTGTTTTTGGCCGAAGCCGCCGGAGATGGTGCTTAAGCTTTCTGGCTCGTCGGCCGCGTCGGGGAAAATCCTGACATTCGGGGCCCGGGCAGCCGGAGCATCTGTTGTTACCTTGCTGTTACAAGGTGGAAAGGTGTCGGATAGATGCCGCCACGGATGGGATGATGCCTCTCCGGGCTTTTCCGCCGGAAGCTGTATAACATATGGCTTCTGTCATTTGCCTCCCCGTACATCGAAGAGAAGCGTTCAGAGTCGTGTCGGTCGGTTCCGGGGATATACGGGGATATATACAATTAACCCGGTTCGACGATTGTCGTCGATTCACAACGCTCGCTGCCGGGTCCGGCGCCGTTGTCCTTTTCCACCCCCCCCCGTTTTGCGGGTTTTCCGCAGACGCTTTATTTCTCCGCCTTGCGGGCGATCACGGCATCGATATAGGCTTTGATCTTCGGCGCCGGATCCTCCCATCCCTCCGGCTTGATGACCTTGCCGTCCTTGGGATTGTAGTGCGGCTTCCCGTCGGGCCACAGCTTCGCCATGTTTGCCTTCTGCACGATGTCGAACAGCTCGTCCGCTTCGAGACCCATCTCGACAAGCGTCCCCAACGCAAAATAGATCAGATCGATCATCGCATCGGCCTGTTCGTAGATGTCCTGCGCCACCAGAAACTCCGCGACCTCCTCGTTCATCCACTTGCCGCGGCTCAAGGCTCGATGCCGTTCAACCATATGCGGTTGCTTTCCTACCGGGTGTCCGAACTTCTCATGAAATTCGCGTACGTCATTCCACTCCTTTTTCATTGTTCTTCCAGTGTTTCGGTTTGTTCCAATCGGACAAAATTACGAAAAATCAGCGAGCAGGCACAACTTTTCCCTGTTGTTTTTATATCTTTGGCTCCGTTTTGGATCGGATACTTCGTCCCGACGGAAACAAACGGTGGACTCGGTTCGAGCCCGAATCCCTGTCCGGAACAGCTGCTCCGGATCTCCGCATCCTGGCTGGAAAGGCGGAGGTTTGCTTCTCTGACCGACATTTTGTATCTTTGCGCCAATTAATTAGTAATCAATCAAAAGATTCCCATATGTGTGGTATTGTAGGATATATCGGAAGCAAAAAGGCCTATCCCGTATTGATCAAGGGACTGCATCAACTGGAGTATCGCGGTTACGATTCCGCCGGCGTGGCGCTCATTGCGGACGACGGAACCCTCAACGTCTATAAGGCAAAAGGCAAGGTCGCGGCGTTGGAACACTTCGCCGAGTCGAAGGACTGCAGCGGCACGATCGGTATTGCCCATACCCGTTGGGCTACGCACGGCGAGCCCAACGATACGAATGCCCATCCCCATGTCTCGCAGTCGGGGAATATCGCCATCGTGCACAACGGAACCATCGAAAACTATACGGTCATCAAGGCCGCACTTGAACAGCACGGATATACGTTCCGCAGCGAAACCGATACCGAGGTGGTCGTACAGCTTATCGATTACATTCGGAACGATACCGGCTGCTCGTTGTTCGAAGCGGTGCGTGAAACCTGCCACCAGATCATCGGAGCCTACGCCATTGCCGTCATGGACCGGCGCAATCCCGACCAGATCGTCGTGGCGCGCAAGAGCAGTCCGCTGGTGATCGGCATCGGCGACGACGAATATTTTATCGCTTCGGATGCAACGCCCATTGTCGAATATACCAATCGCGTGGTCTATCTCAACGACGACGAGATCGCCGTCATCAATCGCGGGGAGCCGCTCCACGTGTATGACATGGAGAGCAAGGAGTCGAAGATCAATATCCAGAAACTCAAGATGAGCATCTCGGAGCTCGAAAAGGGCGGTTATCCCCACTTCATGCTCAAGGAGATCTTCGAACAGCCCCGGACGTTGCATGACTGCATCCGCGGACGTGTGAGCCTGGACGGACATCATGTCGTCCTTTCGGGTGTGTTGGACAACAAGGAGCGTTTCCTGCAGGCGCACAGGATTCTGATCGTGGCGTGCGGAACATCGTGGCATGCCGCGCTGATCGGCAAGCATCTCTTCGAGGACATGTGCCGTATTCCCGTCGAGGTGGAGTATGCCAGCGAATTCCGTTACCGCAATCCCGTGGTCGGGAGCAACGATGTGCTGATCGCCATGTCGCAGTCCGGAGAGACGGCTGATACGCTTGCGGCTCTGGAGCTGGCAAAGGCGCAGGGTGCCTTCGTCTTCGGTATCTGCAACGTCATCGGCTCGTCGATTCCCCGTGCGACCGATTCGGGATGTTACATCCATGTCGGACCCGAGATCGGTGTCGCCTCGACAAAGGCCTTTACCGGTCAGGTAA
The DNA here is from genome assembly GCA_944322375.1 of uncultured Alistipes sp. Classification (GTDB taxonomy): domain Bacteria; phylum Bacteroidota; class Bacteroidia; order Bacteroidales; family Rikenellaceae; genus Alistipes. Next base: position 25,471 of record CALUOX010000009.1, on the reverse strand, counting down.
CCGTCCTGGCAATGATGGCTCTCATGCTCGGCCGGATGAAGGGTACGCTCGCGGACGACCTCTTCGAGCAGGTGACGCACGATCTTCTGCGTTTGCCCGAGCTGCTCAAGGAGGTGTTGAAGCTCGATGCCAGGATCAAGGATCTCTCGAAGATCTTCACCTATGCGAAAAACTTCCTCTATCTGGGACGCGGCTACAACTATCCGGCGGCGCTCGAAGGGGCCCTCAAGCTCAAGGAGATCTCCTACATCCATGCCGAGGGGTGCCCGGCGGCCGAGATGAAGCATGGTACGATCGCGCTCATCGACGACGACATGCCGACGGTCGTCATCGCGCCCCGCGACAAGATCTACGATAAAACCGTAAGCAACATCCAGCAGATCAAGGCCCGCAACGGCCGGATCATCGCGCTGGTGACGCGCGGCGACGACGTGGCGGCGAAGATCGCCGATTATGTGATCGAGATTCCCGAAGTGAGCGAATGTCTCTCGCCGATTCTGACCTCGGTGCCGTTGCAGCTGCTGGCCTATTATGTCGCGGTCAATAAGGGGCGCAATGTCGATCAGCCGCGCAACCTGGCAAAATCGGTGACGGTAGAATAGCAATTGACAACCGGAAGGCGGATGCCGTTTCGAACTTTCGGCGCCGACGACTTCCTGTCGCCGGCGCTTGTTTTGCCGGGGGCGAAAAACGGTGTCCGTGTCGCCGGAAACAACGGCACGGAGGAGTAGCCGGGGCCGGTCGGCAATCGACTGTTGCGGATTCCTCCGGTGGAACGGTCGGTGCGGTCGGTGCGCTCGGGGGCTGGCCGAACGGAGCACAATGTATTGGAATGGCAGCCGGAGGGGCAATAAAGATCAGAAGGCGGTGTTGTGTTCTGCCGGGGAAATGTTGGCTGTTTCGCCAAGTTTTCCTATCTTTGAGAATCAGGGATATGAACGGCAAAATCATACCCGCTAACCACTAAACTTTCAACCTATGTATCGCATGTTGATGACCTTGCTCCTCGTCGTATCGGCCTGGAGCCTGTCGGCACAGAACGCTCCCGTGCCGAAGAACCTCAAATTGGAGACACCGGAGGATTGCGCCCGGTATGACGGCGACGTGTTGCGTTGCGCCGAATGGATGCTCTCGACGCCCTACGCCGAATCGTCGAAGATGGATCGTTTCCTGGTGGCCGGCTTCCTGACGAAGTGGTCGAGTCTGACCCCCGATGTCACTTTTGATATGGACGCAAGGCTGGTTCCGGTCATGGAGGAGTCGTTAGAGATATCGACGTTGTTCCTCGCGGTTTATCTGGCCGGAGGTGCGAAATATGCCCTTGAACGCGAGGGGAAACCGGAAATAAAGGCGGTGAGCGACGCGGGAATCGACGCGGTCGTTGCCTATTACGAAGCCAATCGCGGTGCTATCGGCAAGGTCCGGCCGATCGAGCAGATTATAAAGGATCGGAAAAAGGGGGCGTGACGCGCCGTGTTCGCGGCAACGCTTCGCTGTCCGAAAACGGGGCTGTGCAGCGGTCGGAGGGCGTGGAGAGCGATGCGGCTCTCCGTTTGGAGAATCTCTGAGGCTGCATTACTGTCATTCCAATCATTCCGGTTGTGCCGTAGTTTTGATCCTTGATTGGAGTTGACGTCAGTGCAAGGAGTCCGTGATCGAGGATAAAAGGGAGCAGTCTGAATCTCAGACTGCTCCCTTTGCCTGTGCATGTCGGAAGAGGTGCATCAGAAGGTTTTTTCTACGGTCGGTTTCCGCAGGAAGATTGTGCCCGGCACGGTCCGGGTCCCTATCTGCCGGCCTCTTTCTTGTCCGCAAAAAATCCGCGGTGTCAACACGGGCGCAACGTGTTCAAGAACAGTTTTCCCGAATCGGTCGCATCCAGTCTGACGGTAGTCCCTGTGTGTAAAAATCCACGGTGTCAATCCGTGCACAACGAGTCAAGAGCAGTTTTTCCGAATCTGTCGTTTCCAGTTTGATGGGTAGTCCTTGTCTGTGAAAATCCACGGTGTCAATCCGGGCGCAACGTGTTCAAAAACAGTTTTTCAGCCCCGCTCCTCCTGTCGCCGTCCGTGTCCGCGAAACCCGGAGTTCTATTCCTTGCGTCGGAAAAGTCTCTCCCGCAGCGAAAAATTCTCGTATTCCCGCTTGAGCGTGGCGATCAGTTCCCGGACGCTCTGGATCTTTTCCGTCCGCCAGGCATTGGCTCCGCAAAAGGCATAGCCGTTCTCCAGCCTGCCCCGGAAGGCATTGTACAGTGCCAGCATGATGCAGTAGGGCGAGTGGGTCACGTCGCAGGTCTTGATGCAGTTGAACGGACAACTCTTCGGCCGTTTCAGCCCCGTCTTGACCTTCTCCAGAAAGGTCGAGTGGATGGCTCGTCCCGGCATCCCTACCGGTGACTGGATGATCTCGATGTCCTCCTTGCGGGCGTGCACGTAGCTCTCCTTGAAGGCCGGTGCGGCGTCGCATTCGTCGGTAGCGACGAACCGGGTACCCATTTGCACCCCTTCGGCCCCCAGATGGAGAATGCGGTAGATGTCCTCTCCCGTATAGACCCCGCCGCCGGCAATGACCGGAATATGGCAGTCGTGTTCCGTCGCGAAGGTGTGAACCTCGTCGATGACGGAGGGCAGAATCTCTTCGAGCGAGTAGTGCGCGTCGTCGATCTGCTCCCGCTTGTACCCCAGATGTCCGCCGGCTTTCGGCCCCTCGACGACGATGGCGTCGGGAACGTAACGGTATTCGGAAAACCATTTCTGACACAGCAGTTTCGCGGCACGGGCCGAAGAAACGATCGGGGCGAGTTTGGTCCGGCAGCCTTCGGTCAGAAACGAGGGGAGGTTGAGAGGAAGCCCCGCACCCGAAAAGATAATGTCGGCCTTCTCCTGGATGGCCGTACGCACCATGTCGGCGAAATTCGACATGGCGACCATGACATTGACGCCGATAATGCCGCGTGTCTTCGCACGGGCCTTGCGCAACTCCTCGCGCAGCCCCCAGATGCTGGCTTTATTGTAGTCGGAAGAGTAATCGTGGTAGATGACGCCGAGTCCGGCCGACGAGATGACGCCCACGCCGCCTTCGTTGGCAACGGCCGACGCCAGTCCCGACAGCGAAATGCCTACGCCCATGCCGCCCTGTACGATGGGGGTGCGTGCAAGCAGGTCGCCGATTTTGAGAGATTTCATCATGGTAAGATATTGATATGAAATTTGATGGAATGAAGCGGGGGCGTTCGTGCGAACGCCCCCGCTGTTTGTCCGTTTCGGCAAAGATAATGAAAATGGTTGAAATATCCGATCCGTTGGACTGTTTTTCGCTTTTCCGGCTCTCAGAGCAGCTCCTCGATACGGGCCACGGGCGATACGTCGAGGGATGAAAAATCGCCGTGCAGGTAGTGGTAGTATCCGGCTACGGCAATCATGGCCGCGTTGTCGGTCGTGAACTTGAACTCCGGAACGAAGGTTCGCCAGCCGCGGCGGCGTCCCTCCTCCACCACGCCGTTGCGCAGCCCCGAGTTGGCCGAGACACCTCCGGCGATGGCGATGTCGCGAATCCCGTACTCCTTGGCGGCCCGCGCAAGCTGACGCAGCAGGATCTCCACGATGGTGTGCTGCAGCGACGCACACAGGTCGGCCTTGTGCCGTTCGATGAAGTCGGGGTCCTCCGCTACGGAATCCCGCAGCGTATAGAGAAACGAGGTCTTCAGTCCCGAGAAGGAGAAGTTGAACCCATCGACATGAGGATGTGCAAAATGGAAGGCCTTCGGATCGCCCTCCCTGGCGAGCCGGTCGATGACCGGACCTCCCGGATAGCCCAGCCCCATCACTTTGGCACATTTGTCGAAGGCTTCTCCTGCAGCGTCGTCGATCGTCGTGCCGACGATCTCCATCTCGAGCGGAGAGGCTACGCGCACGATCTGGGTGTGTCCTCCGCTGACCAGCAGGCAGAGAAACGGAAAATCGGGATGGGGCAGCGTGCGGTCCGGCAGATCGAGAAAATGGGAGAGGATGTGTCCCTGCAGGTGGTTGACCTCGACCATCGGAATGTTGTGCGTCAGCGCCAGCCCCTTGGTGAACGATACGCCCACAAGCAGCGAGCCCAGCAGACCCGGGCCGCGTGTGAATGCGATGGCGTCGATCTGGTCGAGCGTGACGCCCGCCTCCTTGAGCGCCGTGTCAACGACCGGTACGATGTTTTGCTGATGGGCCCGCGAGGCCAGTTCGGGTATGACGCCGCCGTACTTCATGTGTACGGCCTGCGAGGCGATGACGTTTGACAACAACGTCGTATTGCGGATCACTGCCGCCGACGTGTCGTCGCAGGAGGACTCGATACCGAGTAGGGTGATGTCCATGTTGTCGGGCGTTTTGTGCGTTTTTTTAACGGATAATCGTTAAAAATCCTTAAATTTGTCGGTTAAACGGCTGTTTTGCCATGCGCAAAGTTACAAAAATATTGGGGAAAGTGATATCGGCGACGATTCTGTTGCTGATCTTTCTGCCTCTTGCCGCATCTTTGCTGTTGAGCATCAATGCCGTACAAAATCGTGTCGTGGACTGGGCCACCCGGTTCGCCTCCCGCAAACTCGGGACAACCGTGCACGTCGGGCATATCGATGTGGGACCCTTCGACCGGGTTAAAATCGAGGATCTGTATGTCGAGGATCTCGGCGGGGACACGCTGCTGTATGTGGGGAAGGTGCACGCCTTCATTACCCGTTTCGGAATCCTGACAAACGGTTTCACGTTGCGGCACGGCCGTGTGACGAATACCCGGCTTTTCCTGCGTGAAATGCCCGACAGCGTCATGAACATCAAGCAGATCATCGAACGAATCAGCAACCCGGAGCGGGAGAAGAAGGGCGACTTCCGACTGTCGATCTCCGCACTCGCGGTCGAAAACATGGAGTTCCGGCTCGAAAAGCTCCAGCATCGGAATCCCGAATACGGGATCGATTATTCGGACATGGACATTCGCAATATCAATGCCCGGATCGATGACTTTACCATCGAAGGCGCCGCGATCGGAGCTCAGATCGGAAGGCTCTCGGCCGTTGAAAAGAGTGGTCTGACAATCAATGATTTCGGTGGAAAATTCTTCCTGGCGAACGGCTGTATCGGGATGGAAGACGCACGGCTCGTGACACCTCATTCCAACGTTTCTATCCCCTCGGTGTCGATCGTCGGAAACTCCTGGCTCGAATATCGGGAATATGTCGATCAGGTGAGCATGAACGTGGAGATCCGCAACTCTCTGCTGTCGAGTGATGATGTGGCCTATTTCTCGCCCGGACTCCGGAGGTGGAATCTGGCGCTGCGCAACATCAACCTGACCTTCGACGGTACGGTCTCCGACTTCCAGGTGAAACTTGCCGGTCTGGCCTTCGGTAAAAACAGCCGTCTGCATGCGCACGGCAGGGTGACGGGACTTCCCGATACCGGGAAGATGCGTTTCGGACTGACGTTCGATGAACTCTCCTCCAACGCGGCCGACATCGGCCACGTTGCGGCAAACGTCGCCGGTAAAAGATTGTCGAAACAGACTCTGGCAATGCTGGGGCGTGCGGGACACCTGACGTTGGACGGTGCGATCGACGGATCGCTCTCGTCGTTCCGCTCGCACTTCGCGCTCTCGGCTCCGACCGGTGCGCTCTCCGCGCAACTTTCGATGTCTCCGTCCGGACGGAAACGGTTGCGGAAACTCGACGGACAGCTCCGCATAGAGGCGCTCCAGGCCGGGAAAATCCTCGGACAGCCCAATCTGGGCAGCATCAGCTGTGAAACCGACATGAACGGCGTAGTGGGCCGCAAGGCCGTGGACGTCCGACTGCTCGGGGCGGTCTCCCAACTTGAATTCAACGATTATGCCTACGATTCGCTGCGCTTCGACGGGCGGTTGACCGAGAAATATTTCGATGGGCGTGTGCATGCCGACGATCCGGCGTTGAAGTTCGACTTCGAGGGGGAAGTGGGGTTCGGTCATGAACTTCCCCATTACGACTTCGATTTCGAACTGCTTCATGCCGATCTGGCCCGGCTGAACCTGAATCGTCGGGACAGCATCTCGATCCTTTCGGGACGGCTGAACGCCTGTCTGAGCGGCCGGTCCCTCGATGACATGAATGGCGAGGTGACGGTGCGGAATGTCGAATACCGGTACAATGCCGATACGTTGAAAACGGATCTGCTAACTTTCGTGGGGCAGAACAGCGAGCGAAGCAAATATCTTACGCTGCAGTCCGATTTTGCCGACGCGACGTTCCGCAGCAAGACCGATTACAAGACCGTATTCGAATATCTGCGGTCGAGTTTCGAGAAATATGTCCCGTTGTTGCACCGAAAGGGAAAGGTGCATGCGTCGAGCGAGGGTACCGTGGGAATTGTCGATGACTATTCGGTCCTTTCGGTCGATGTGAAGCGTTTTACTCCGATTGCGGATGCCATTGCAGCCGGTCTTCAGGTTGCCGACGGCTCCCAGCTGCGGGTGATGTTCAATCCGGCAAACGACAAGCTTTCGCTCAAGGCCACCTCGGATTTTGTCGAACGCGAACGCATGCTGGCCACTCGTCTGAACCTGAATGCCACGAACAAGGGCGATTCGCTCTCGGTCTATCTCAGTTCCGAGGATTTTTATCTGGGGACCTTCCACATGCCGCATCTCTCGGTCATGGGCGGTGCGCGGAGCGAACGTCTGCGCCTTTCGGCCGGGTTCCGCGATACGACGGCTCAGGTGTCGGCACTGCTGGGCTTCGAGGCGCGTGTCGAGAACTCGTCGGAGCAGGGCCGTGTGATCGACATCCAGCTTCTGCCGTCGCACCTCGACCGCAAGGGCAAACAGTGGCAGATCTTCGCCCGCAATATCCGAATCGATACGGCTCGTGTGGAGATAAACCGCTTCCGGATTACGAACCGCGGTCAGGAACTGCTCGTCAACGGTATCGCATCCCGCCAGCGGACCGATTCGGTGTTGTTGCGGTTGCGGAACTTCGATCTGTCGCCCTTTACCCAGGTCGTGGAGAAGATGGGGTACATGATCGAAGGTCGGACCGACGGGGAGGCGGTGGTCAAGTCGGCCCTCCGCGGCAGCGAAATCACGGCCGATATTCTTATGGACAGCGTGGAGATTAACAATATACCCGCTCCGCCGATGCGGTTTACCTCGATGTGGGATTTCAAGAACGACAGGGCTCGTCTGACCGTGACGAACCGTGAAAAGCGCGATACGCTCGTGCGGGGGTTCTATGTCCCCGGTACGGTGCGGTATTATGCAGAAATACGCATTCCCGAGGTGCGCATGAGCCTGCTCGATCCCATTCTCAAGGGCGTCGTTTCCGATACGCGGGGGGCTGCCGACGTGGCGCTGACGCTCACGGGCCGCCGCCGCGAGGCACAGCTGTCCGGCAACATGCATGTCCGTGATTTCCGGACGAAAGTCGATTATACACAGGTCAGCTATCTCGTGCCTGCCGCGGACATAACCGTCGAGAACAATCGTCTGTCCATGCAGCAGGTCCCCGTAACCGATACGTTGGGTAATCGCGGAATGTTGGATTTCTCGCTCAGCCTGCAGCATCTCTCGAACATCTCCTATGCTCTGACGATCGATCCCCGGCAGATGCTGGTGCTCAATACCACGCAGAACGACAACGATCTCTTTTACGGGAAGGTCTTTGCGTCGGGGCGTGCTTCGATTACGGGCGACAAGGGGGGCGTGCGGATGAATATCATGGCGGCAACGGCCGACAACTCGGCCTTCTATCTGCCGCTGTCGAGCAAGTCGAATGTCGCCCGCGCCGACTTCATCGTCTTTGAAACGCCCCAGTCGAAAACCGATACCCTGGATTTCCTCGAACGCAAGAAACTGATGTTCGAACGCAAGCACAAACCCCGGATGAGCGAAGGCAGTTCGATGGATATCGACATGACACTCAATGTCCTGCCTAATGCCGACTTCCAGCTGGTGATCGACCCGACGGTCGGCGACATCATCCGGGGCCGCGGCGAGGGTACGCTCAATATCCATATCAACCCCAGCTCGAACATCTTCGAGATGTATGGCGACTACACCATTACGGAGGGCAGCTATCTCTTCACGTTGCAGAACATCATCAACAAACGGTTCATTATCGAGAGCGGTTCGACCATTCAGTGGACCGGAGAGCCGCTCGATGCCCGGTTGAACATCAATGCCGTTTACAAGCTGAAGACCTCGCTGCAGCCGTTGATCGGATCGAGTGTCTCGTCGGGCAGCGATCTGAATCTCAACCGGGCCGTGCCGGTTGACTGCATCATCAATCTGAGCGACCGGCTGACCCATCCGAACGTGACGTTCGATGTGAAGGTCCCGACTGCCGATGCGGAGTATCAGACCATTGTGGCCAACACGCTCAATTCGCAGTCGGCCATTGCCGAACAGTTCATGTTCCTGCTGGTGACAAACAGCTTCCACTCGGAGACGGCGGGGGGCGGGAACAATCTCGGTGTATCGGCTTCCGCAGCGACGGGATTCGAACTGTTGTCGAATCAGCTGTCCAACTGGCTTTCGTCGGATGATTACAATATTGTCTTCCGCTACCGGCCCAAATCGGAGGTGTCGGGCGACGAGGTCGATTTCGGTTTCTCGAAAAGTCTCATCAACAACCGCCTGTTCGTCGAGGTCGAAGGAAACTACCTGATCGACAACAGTCAGGCGGTCAATAAACAGATGTCCAATTTCATGGGCGAAGCATACGTGACCTGGCTCATTGATCGGGCCGGAACGCTCAAGCTGAAGGGCTTTACGCAGACGATCGACCGTTTCGACGAAAACCAGGGTCTGCAGGAGACCGGTATCGGTATCTACTACAAGGAGGATTTCAACAACCTGCGGGATCTGCGGGACCGTATCCGCAACAAGTTCCGCAGCCGGCGCAAGCGGCAGGAACTTTACGATCGGATGCGCGCGGCCGATTCGTTGCGGCGCGTCGAAGCGCAGCGTGCCGCCGACGCTGCGGCGGGGACGCCTGCAGCAGCCGATCCACCGGAGGAGTCGCCTGCGGGCGCTTCGGACAATGCGGCGCAGCCGTTGTCTGGAAGGGCTCCGCAGCAGCGGAAAAACAGTGATGCGAATGGAGATAAATAACTTAAATAAAATTTTACGAACGTTATGATTACATTTTTGCAGGCCGCGGAAGTTGCGGTCAATGAGGAAACCCGGATGGGATTGTGGGAGCTCTTTACGAAGGGCGGATGGTTGATGTGGCCGCTGCTGATTCTGGGCGGCGTGACGATCTTTATCTTCGTGGAGCGTTTTCTGGCCATCCGCAAGGCGTCGGCTTTCGACATGAACTTCATGAACCGCATCCGCGACTTCATCCTTGACGGCAAGATCGCGGCAGCCGTCGATCTCTGCCGCAAAACCGATACGCCGATAGCCCGGATGGTCGAGAAGGGCATCGAACGGCTCGGCCGTCCGATGAGCGACGTGCAGTCGGCCATCGAGAATGTCGCAAACCTCGAGGTCTCGAAACTCGAAAACGGACTGCCTGCGCTGGCGACGATTGCCGGCGGTGCGCCGATGATCGGTTTTCTCGGTACGGTGCTCGGCATGGTCCAGACATTCATGGACATGTCGGCGGCCGGAGGTACGGTTGACTTGTCGTTGCTGGCAAACGGCATGTATGTCGCAATGGTAACCACCGTCGCCGGTCTGATCGTCGGCATTCCGGCCTATTTCGGTTACAACTACCTGGTGGCGCGCATTGAGAAACTGGTCTTCCAGATGGAGGCCAATTCGATCGCTTTCATGGATATTCTGAATCAACCCGTTCAAAAGTAAGATCCCTATGGCTATCAAACACGGTTCGAAGGTGGACAAATCCTATTCGGCGGCGTCGATGACCGACCTGATGTTCCTGTTGTTGATCTTTCTGCTGGTTGCCACGACGCTCATCAACCCCAATGCCCTGAAACTGATGTTGCCGAAAAGCGCCAACCAGCTCAAGGACAAGGCCATTACGACCGTCTCGATCCAGCAGGACGGAAACCGCTACAATTATTACGTGGAGCTGGAACGGGTCGATGGAATCAAGGGCGTGGAGCAGGCGCTGCGTTCACGGCTCGACGGAAAGGAGGAACCGACCGTCTCGTTGCATTGCGACAAGACCGTTGCGGTGGACGAGGTGGTCAAGGTGATGAATATCGCCAAAGATCATAATTACAAGCTGATTCTCGCTACGCAGCCCTGATGCCGCATGAATGGCCGACCGGTTCGCAGGATGTATGCGGCCGGGTGGCGGTGAAGTTGCGGCGAAAAGCGACGGGGCGTATGGTTGTTCTGCGTCCGGGTCCCTCCGGCCGGCGAAGGGTCACAGTGTGCGGGACGGAAGGCGAATTGCAGGTTGCAGGACGGAAGTCGGACCGCGGATTGCGGAACGAAGGTCGGAGATATTCGGCGGAGATGTCCGGCAGGATGCGGAGGCGTGCCGTTTTGCGATGCCGGCGCTTGAGAGTCGGGGAGGCGTGCCCGTATCGGACGAAACGGGCGGTGCGATCTCCGGTTCGAATCAAGGAAGGTTTTGTTATAGATTGAAAAGATGTATTATTACAATCCCGATAAGAGATCCTCGCGCCGTTGGGCGTGGGTGGCGACAGGGCTTTATGTCGTGTTGCTGGGGGGAGCGTTTCTCTTTGCATCGGTCGATGTGACGGGCCGTCCCCCTTCGGAGGTGGGGATGCTTGTGGAGTTCGTGGAGCCGCCCGTGCAGGAGCCGCCCGAACCGCCCCGGACGGCCGTTGCGGAACCCGAACACCAGACCGTTGATGCCGAGGAGTCGTTCAATCAGGCCAAGGGTTCGGATGAGGCGACGCGCACGGTCAATCCCAGGGCACTCTTCAAGATGGCGAAGGACGGTCCCGATGAACCCGAACAGACGGGGAATCCCAAAGCTCCGAAAGATGAGAAGAATACCGCGTCGGGTACGGGTTCGGGGCTCGATCTGGTGAGCGGCGATCTGGACAAGGGTCTTGCGGGTCGCGGTCTGGTGGGCGCGTTGCCCAAACCGGATTATACGGTCAATGTGACGGGCAAGGTGATCATCGACGTGACGGTCGATGCCTCGGGGCGCGTGACGAGCGCCGAATTTCATCCCCAGGGATCCACGACGAGCAACGCGACGTTGGTCGCAGCAGCCAAACGCGCTGCCATGAAGGCCCGTTTCACCGAAAGCGAGAGCTTCGTGCAGGGAGGAATGATTACCTATGTATTTAAGATGAACTGATTATGCGCGGAATTCTGATTCTGATGATAGGATTGCTCGTATGTACGGGTGCAGCGGCGCAGCGGCGGCAGAAGCCCAACCGTGAAAAGGCCGATACGGCCTGCATGCAGGCTGCGGCCGGTCGTGTGCAGGGCGGTGCACACCTCCATTTTCTGGAGACGGCGCACGATTTCGGAGATATTCCCCGTCGCGGCGGCGATCTGGTCAAGGAGTTCACCTTCGTGAATGACGGCACGGAACCGTTGGTCATCCTGCGCGTCATCACCTCCTGTACCTGTACCAAGGCATCCTACTCGAAACGTCCGGTGGCACCGGGGCAGTGCGGTGTCATCAAGATCATCTATGAACCTCACAAGAAGGAGCCGGGCGCCTTCAGCAAGGTTATTCAAATCTTTTCCACGTCGGTCGAGGGACGCAACCTGTTGACCATTCGTGGAAATTCGATCGATGTAAAGAAATTATGACACTGTTATTTGAAAATTGTACGGTGCTGCCGATGACCGCCGAGCGAAGTGAAGCGAACTGTTTCACGGGTTGGGTCGGCGTCGAGGGCCGTCGCATAGCCTTGGTTACGGCCGAGGCGTCCGAAGCGGAGCGCTGGCGCAAGGAGCATCCGGATGTGCGGGTGGTCGATGGCTGCGGCGGCGTGCTGATGCCCGGACTCGTCAACACCCATTGCCACATGGCCATGACGCTCGAACGCAGCTATGCCGATGACATGGCGCTGATGACGTGGCTCAACGACTGCATCTGGCCCTTTGAATCGCATCTGACCGACGACGATATTCGGACGGGAGCCTTGTTGGGGGCCGCCGAGATGCTGTTGGGCGGCACGACGTCGGTGGTTGACATGTATTGGTCGGAGGAGGCCGTTTTCGATGCCGTCGAAGAGTCCGGCATGCGGGCGCTGCTCTGCTGCTCCTACCTCGATTCGCGGCTCGAAGCCTTCGACCGTGATCTGCCGGCACTGTTGGAGAAATGTGCCGGTTCGACACGTATCCGTGCCGGTCTGGCTCCGCATGCAGCCTATACCTGTTCGACGGAGAATCTGCGGCGCGGTGTGGCCGCATGCGAGCGGTATGACATCCCGATGACGACGCATATCTCGGAAACGCTCGACGAACAGCGTATCATTGGCGAGCGGTACGGCATGTCGCCCGTCGCCTGTCTCGACTCGCTCGGTCTGTTGAACGACCGGCTGATTGCGGCCCATTGCGTGCATCTGAGTGATGACGACCGGCGCATCTTGCGCGAACGGGGCGTGCATGTGGCCCATTGCCCGACGAGCAACATGAAGATCTCGAGCGGCATCGCTCCCATCGAACGGCTGCGCACCGAAGGGGTGAACTGTACGGTCGGAACCGACGGCCCCAGCTCGAACAACGATCTGGACATGTGGGAGGAGCTGCGCAATGCGTCGTTCCTTCAGAAGGTTGCGACGATGGATCCGTGTGCCGTTCCGGCATATGAACTGCTCCGTATGGCGACGGTCAACGGTGCTGCGGCCATCGGCCATGCCGGAGAATTGGGCGTGGTGCGCGAAGGCGCACTGGCCGATCTGGTGCTGCTCGATACCCGCAAGCCTCACTGGCATCCGCGTCACGACGTCGTTGCCAATGTGGCCTATTGTGCCAAGGCGGCCGATGTCACGATGGTCGTGGTCGATGGAGAACCGGTCGTCGAAGAGGGGCGTCTGCTGCATGCCGATCTGCCTGCGCTTTTCGAGAAGAGCGAGACGATCGTTCGGCGGATTGCGGCTTTGCGTTGATATCCGGTTGCCGGATGGCTGAAAACTGGCGGAGGGGGAGCTGCAGGGCAGTCCTGCTTTCCGGCATCGCGACTTATCGGACACGCCCTTGTCGGGCGACGGCTTCGGCTCGCCGGCGGATCTCGTCGGGATCGCCGAGGCAGTAGTCGCGTTGCAGGCGCAGACCGTCGTCGAATTCGAATACATACGGCACGGCTGTCGGCAGATTCAGTGCCACGATCTCGGTGTCGGAGAGCTCTTTGAGATGCTTGATTACTCCGCGCAGCGAGTTGCCGTGGGCCACGACCAGCAGCGAACCGTATTGTCGCAGCGGGGGGAAGATCACGCATTGCCAGTAGGGCAGTATGCGTGCGATGGTCTCTTTGAGCGACTCGGTGCGCGGCAGTTCGGCGTCGGGAACTTCGGCGTAGCGTGGATCGAAACGTGCATTGCGCGGATCCTCCTCCGGCAGCGGATCGGGTGCGGTGTCGTAGCTGCGGCGCCAGATCCGAACCTGTTCCTCGCCATAGGTGGCTGCCGTCTGGCTCTTGTCGAGCCCTTGCAGTACTCCGTAGTGCTTTTCATTGAGACGCCACGTCTTTTCGACCGGAATCCACGCCTCATCCATCGCGAGAAGCACCCGGTCGAGGGTCCGTATGGCCCGTGTAAGGTAGGAGGTATAGGCTTTGCCGAAGGCAAAACCTTCATTGCGGAGAAGTTCGCCGGCGCGGGTCGCTTCGGCAAGGCCCTCGTCGGTCAGATCGACGTCGGTCCATCCCGTGAAGCGGTTCTCCCTGTTCCAGATGCTCTGTCCGTGACGGAGCAATACGATTCGTTTCATTCTGTTTCCTGTTTTTTGTGACGATTTCAGTTGTTGTTTGTTCATTCTGCAACTCCGCAGGCATGCCTCTTCCGGCGTTTCCGGCAGGCTCGCTGACCATAGGTGAGAGCGAGCCGGAAACATTCCGCTCTCTGTTCGGCTGTGGACGTGTCGGAAGGTTTTGCGTCCGGCGGACCGGCTTGTCCTCACCCGTCCTTACGGCCGCTTCCGGCAGCTGTTCAGGCAATTGTGATGCCTGGATCGAATATACGGCATGCGGCAGTTCCACATCCTTGGGCAGGAGCCGTTGGAACGCCTTGAGACGCTGATCCGCCCATGCCGCCTGTCTCTCCGTTGTGGGCTGCCGTCGTGACGGCAGCGTGCAGGTCGTCGGTGCCGTGCGACTTGCCGCTCCAATTGATCAATCCGACACGCCACGCCCCATGTATCCGTTGGCGATTCGGCAACGACACAGGCCGATCGGGTGGAGAGTGCCCGGTTGCGTATGGCTCTTTTCGTCGGTGCACCCGAAGGCAAGTGTGCGGATGTTTCGGTCGGACTCCATGCTGGACTCCTCGACCGTATGGGAGAAAGGGAGGTGCCGCCTCGTTTATCGATATCTTCTCGGTGTGGGACGGTATGCCGTCTTGCCGTCCGGCCGTTCGACGATTTTGTTCATGATGCGATGCTTTTGGTTGAGCGTCTCCTGTCCCGTTGCATAAATCGTTCCTTTGTGAAGCGGCCGGCCTCCCCGTTTACATGCGGGGCCTGTCATGTGTATGCGGATTGCAGCCCCTTTTCCGTATGGAGGAGTTCATGCGGCAGCTTCCTGCGGCAAAGTTATGAACGACCGTTGAATGGCGGAATACCTATTTCCGGGGATTTTGCAGGGCTCAGACGGGCGGACAGAAAACGGCGGCGGTGGAATCTCCATCGCCGCCCGTATCGATGAAATGTCATTCAGGCAGACAGAATATGTCGGTTACCTCTTTTTTGCTTTGTAAACGGCCGTATCCCTGATAACAAGGGTTTAGACCATGAATCCGCATGCTGTTCCGAATACGTCAACGGCGTCCATGACTCACCCCTTCTTCCGTTAGGGTAAATGGCTGTCCCTCTTCTTCCGGCTCAGAGCTTGATGTCGTAGATCTGGATCACTCCGACCAGATGGTCCTCCTTGTCGGTGACCAGCAGCGATGTGATCTTGTGTTTGGTCATCAGTTTCTCCGCCTCGATGAGCTTCTCCTCGGGGTGGATGCGTTTGGGATTGCGGGTCAGGATCTCTCCGGCGTGCAGATCGATGAACTTCGCACCATAACGCTCCATCGCACGCCGGATATCGCCGTCGGTAATGATCCCTTCGATGCGGTCCCCGTCGCAGACGACGATCAGCCCCAGTCCGCAGCGGCTGATCGTGTGGATCATCTCCTTGGCCGAACAATCCGCCGTCACGACAGGCAGATTGTCCCGCCGCATCACGTCGCCGACCGTGGCTAACAACCGCCGTCCCAGACTTCCGCCCGGATGAAGCCGTGCAAAATCGAGACTCGTGAAGTTGCGCAGCTTCATCAGCGCAATGGCCATTGCATCCCCCATGGCAATCTGAGCCGTCGTCGAGGTCGTAGGTGCAAGGTGCAGAATGCAGGCTTCATGGTCAACCGATACGTCGAGGTGAATGTCCGAATGTGTGGCCAGGGTCGAACGGGGATTGCCCGTCATCGAAATCAGTCGGTTGCCGTTGTCGTGGATGAACGGCACGATCTTGAGCACCTCGTCCGTCTCGCCCGAGTAGGAGATGGCCAGAATGATGTCCTCCTTTGAGATCATGCCCAGATCTCCGTGAAAGGCCTCGCCGGGGTGAAGATAGAAACTGGGTGTTCCCGTCGAGGCAAATGTCGCGGCCATCTTGCGGCCGATGAGTCCAGATTTGCCCATTCCCGTGACGATGAGTTTTCCCCGGCTGTCGAGAATCATCTCAACCGCCTCGACAAAATGATCGTCGAGCGACTGCTCCAGCTTCTCCAGCGCCTCCGCTTCGGTGTGAATCGCCTCGCGCGCAACCGTGAGAATTTCATTGCGTTGTTCCTGTACCATTATTACAATAGGGTTTTGATGACGCCTTCGAGGTCGTCGAGTTTCAACATGTTGGGACCGTCGCTGAGTGCACGGTCCGGATCGGGATGGACTTCGAAAAAGTAGCCGTTGGTACCGAATGCCTTGGCGGCCAGCGCCATCGCCGGAACAAATTCCCGGTTGCCGCCCGTCTTGCCGCCGGCGGCTCCCGGCCGTTGTACCGAGTGGGTGCAGTCCATGATCACTGTCGGCGAGATGTGCAGCATGTCCGGGATGTTGCGAAAATCCACCACCAGATTGTTGTAGCCGAATGCATTGCCCCGTTCCGTGAGCCATACCTCCTGCGCTCCGGCCTCGCGCGCCTTCTCGTAGGGGTAGCGCATGTCCGCGCCCGAGAGGAACTGCGCCTTTTTGATATTGACCGTCTTCCCGGTCTTTGCCGCAGCGACCAGCAGATCGGTCTGACGACACAGAAAGGCCGGAATCTGAATGACATCGACGACCTCACCCACAGGAGCGGCCTGCCACGATTCGTGGATGTCGGTCAACAGCCGCAGCCCCCATTTCGTACGTACGTCGGCAAGCATCGTCAGACCCTTCTCCAGACCTACACCCCGATAGGAATGGATCGACGTGCGGTTTGCCTTGTCGAACGACGCCTTGAAGATGATTTCGACGCCCAGACGGCGGTTTAGTTCGACGAGCCGTCCCGCCACCGTGTCGAGCAGTTCGGCCGATTCGATCACGCACGGCCCTGCAATGAAGATTGTTTTCATATTGTTGTTGCGAACGTTGTCGTGTTGTTGCGAACGTCTGTGCGGACGAAGGATCTCGCGGCCTTCCACGCGCTTTCTGCGAAGCCTGTCGGATTCGTGGAGGTCGCCGTCATCCCGTCCGGCTTATGGTTCGGTGTGATTCTGAAGAAAGCGTTCGGCCCGTTCGAGATCCTCCGGCGTGTCGATTCCGACCGTCTCGACGTCGCTGATGCCGACCGTGATGCGGTAGCCGTTTTCGAGCCACCGCAGTTGTTCGAGCGATTCGGCCCGTTCGAGCGGCGACTGCGGCAGCGAGGTGACGGCCTGCAGCACTTCGCGGCGGAAGGCATACATGCCGATGTGCTTGTAAAACGTATGGTGCGAGAGCCACTCTTCGCGCGGTACGCCCCGCAGATAGGGGATGACCGAACGGGAGAAATAGAGTGCACGGTTTTCGGAGTCCAGCACCACCTTCGGCGAATTGGGGTTCTCCAGTGCTGCCAGTCCATCCACCTCGGTGAAGGGCTTGACGAGTGTGGCGATGTCGGTCGTCGGGTCGTCGAAGCAGCGGGCGATGGCGTGCAGCTGTGATGTGGCAATAAAGGGTTCGTCGCCCTGGACGTTGACCACCACATCGCAGGTGATGCCCGACTTCTCGACCGCTTCCCGACAGCGGTCCGTGCCGCTCCGGTGTTCCGTCGAGGTCATAATGGCCCGTCCGCCGAACGACGTTACCGCATCGGCGATCCGTTGATCGTCGGTCGCTACGGCCGCATCGGCGAAGACCTCCGTCACCCGCTCCCAGACCCGCTGGATCACGGGTTTCCCACCCAGCATCGCCAGGGGTTTGCCCGGAAACCGCGTCGAGGCGTATCGTGCCGGTATGACGGCCATGAATCTCAACTGTTTCATCTCTTTCTGAAAAAAAGAAGACCGAAGCCGTCGGGTGGCGCCCCTGCGACTTCGGTCTTCTGCTGTTTGTCTATTGTTTCTCCTGTTGCTTGCCGCCGCCGGCGCACGCCGTTTTCGGCTCAAGCGCCAGATGCAGCACTTCGTCGTTGGTCCGTACATAGTGGAACGTCAGACCTTCGATGTATTCCGGTTTGATCTCCTCGATATCCCTGCGGTTCTCCTCCGGAAGCAGCAGGGTCGTAATGCCCGCCCGCTTGGCCGCGAGGATCTTCTCCTTGATGCCGCCGACGGGTGTCACACGGCCGCGCAGCGTCGTCTCGCCCGTCATGGCGATCCGGTCGCGCACCGTCCGGCCCGTATAGGTCGAAACGATCGACGTGACCATCGTGATGCCGGCCGAAGGCCCGTCCTTCGGAATTGCACCCTCCGGAACATGGATGTTCAGGTCGAACTTCTCGAACCGTTCGGGATCGATCTCCAGCTCCTTGTAGTGCGCCTTGACCCACTCGTAGGCGATCGTCGCCGACTCCTTCATCACGTCGCCGAGGTTGCCCGTGAGACTCAGATGCCCCTTGCCCGGCGTGAGCAGCGATTCGATGTAGAGAATGTCTCCGCCCACTTCCGTCCAGGCCAGACCCGTCACGACACCCACGATGCCGCTGACATCGTACGCCTCGTTGAGGAACTTCGGTTTGCCGAGGATCCGTTCCACATCCTTGGCGCTGATCTCCGGCGTGAAGGCCTCGCCCGAGGCGATGTCCTTGGCCCGCGACCGTGCCAGTTTGGCGATATGCTTGTCCAGCGACCGGACGCCCGACTCCCGCGTATAGCCCGCGATGATCTGCTCCACGACGGCCGGCGTGAGCGTCAGCTCGTTCTCCTTGATGCCGTGGGCCTCGCGCTGCTTCGGCAGCAGGTGGTTCAGTGCGATCTGGATCTTGTCCTCGAGAATATAGCCCGGGATGTTGATCATCTCCATACGGTCGCGCAATGCAGGGTTGATGTTGCCCGCATTGTTGGCCGTGGCGATGAAGAGCACCTTCGAAAGGTCGTACTCCGTATCGAGGTAGTTGTCGTGGAACGTCGTGTTCTGCTCCGGATCGAGCACCTCAAGCAGGGCACTCGACGGATCGCCGTGGTTCGAGATCGTGATCTTGTCCACCTCGTCGAGAATGATCACCGGATTGGACGATCCGCAGCGTTTGATCGTCTGTATGATACGGCCCGGCATGGCGCCGATATAGGTGCGGCGGTGTCCGCGTATCTCCGCTTCGTCGTGCAGACCGCCCAGCGCGATACGTCCGAATTTGCGTCCCAGGGCCGTTGCAACCGACTTGCCCAGCGAGGTCTTGCCGACTCCCGGAGGTCCGTAAAGGCACAGAATGGGGGATTTGAGATCACCCTTCAGCTTGATGACCGCCAGATGCTCCAGCAGACGTTCCTTGACCTCCTCCAGTCCGAAATGGTCGTGGTCCAGCTGCTCGCGGGCCCGTTTCAGATCAAGGTTGTCCTGTGTGCAGTCGTTCCACGGCAGTTCGAGCATCAGTTGCAGGTAGGTGACCTGTACCGAGTACTCCGCAACGGCCGGATTGAGCCGTTCGAGCTTCTGCAGCTCCTTGTCGAAGAGTTCGGCCACCTCCTTGGGCCAGTTCTTCTTCTTGGCCTGTTCGCGCAGTTCGTCCAGCTCCGCATCGGCACCGTCTCCCAGTTCGTCCTGGATGGTGCGCATCTGCTGCTGGAGGTAGTAGTCGCGCTGCTGCTTGTCGATCTCCTGTTTGACCTTGTTCTGGATCTCGTTCTTCAACTCGATGAGCTGCTGGTCGCGAATGAGGATTTCAAGCAGTTTCCGTGCCCGCGCCAGCAGTCCCGGCGCTTCGAGCAGCGACTGCCGGTCCTCGTCCGAAAGTTCGAGGTTCGTGCAGATGAAGTTGATGATCCCCCGTCGCGAATCGATGTTCTTGATGGCGAAGATCGCCTCCTTGGGCATGTTCGGCGAGATGTTGATGATATTGAGCGCCACGTCGCGGATCGAATCCACCAGCGCGTTGAACTCCACGTTCTTCTCGTCCGGCGTGGAGTCCTTCAGCGGCGTCACTTTTGCCTGCAGGTAGGGTTCCGATGCGACATACTCCCCGATCTCGATCTTTTCCAGACCGTTCAGTATTACCGTGAGGTTGCCGTTGGGCATCTCCAGAATCTTCATGATGCGGGCGGCCGTGCCGATGCGGTACATGTCTTCGGCCTTCGGGTCTTCGACATCGCCGTCCCGCTGCAGTACGGCGGCCAGCAGGCCGTTGCGGGCATTGGTGTCGCGCACGAGCGTCATGCTCCGGGCACGTCCTACCGTAACCGGCGTGATGGCGCCCGGAAAGAGTACCGAGCTGCGGAGCGTAAGCACCGGAAGCACTTCGGGTACAGTGACCTCTTCGATCGTGTCGTCCTCACCCGTCACGATGGGGATTACACGGTGGTTGCCGTCAAGTACCTCTGGCAGAGACTCCAGCTCCTTGAGTTCTATCTTATCTTTTTTGCTCATAAAATTCCTCCTAAAATTCAGTCACAAAGGTAACGCTTTTTTTCATATATTATTTTATCCTGCCGGCGGCTTGTCAAGAAGTTATCAACACGATCCGTGCCGTCGGTGTGCCCCCGCAATGCTGTAATTCCGTGAGAGGCCCGGACGGGTATGATCGTACGGTCTCTTCGGGAGATCCGCACGGTACGACGACCGGTATGAGAATTTCGATTAAAAAACGGACTGTTAGTCGTTTGTGTAGAGATGTTTTGCTGAATGACGACGGCCGGAATCACTGGTGGATTTCCGGCCGTCGTATGCGACGTGCTGTTTTAGTCCGTTACGGAATGGGGAAATCGGGTCCGACGTCGATCTGTTGGCTGATCAGTTTGCCTTTGACGTAAACGTATGGCTTGTACATGCAGTGTTTGCCCGTTTCGGTGTACCACAGTACGATCGGTTCGGTGGGAGAGTAGGAGGGTGCTACATTGGCGTGGATTGACTCCATCTTCGGATTGTTGGTCAGATGCGCCTCGTACTCCACCAGATCGGGAAAGGTGCGGAGATCGAGGTGCCGCAATTCATTCCCCGACAGATAGAGGCTTCTCAGTTTTTTGCAACCCCAGAGATTGATTGTCGAAAGACGGCAGTCCGAGGCGGAAACCAGTTCCAAAGCGCTGCACCACGATGCGTCGAGCGATGTGATGCGGGTATTCGAGAGGACAAGCTGACGGAGCTTCGGAAGAATACCCAGCAGAATTGTCTGCAACGGATTGTCGTTCAGCCGGATCTCGGTCAGTTCACGGTTGTTGCTCAGGTACATGGACGTCAGGGAGCACTCTTCTGCGTTGAGCGTCTGCAACTTCATGCACTCCGTCACGTTGAGTTCGGTGAGGTTGTTGCGGCTGCAATCGAGATAGATCAGGTTGTCGCAATATTCGATGCCCTTGAGCGAAGCGATGCCGAGACCCGCACAGTTGAGGTATTCGATGGCACTCATCTCGCCGCGCGACATGCGGCCGTTGCCGTTGGTGTCGTAATTTTTGACCAGATAGGCGTTGAACGCCGCATCGGGGATGTCGAGCTCTTCAGAGCCTTCGATGGAGCGGATGCCGGCCTGTTTGACGATGCAGCAGCCCAGTTGTCGGCCGGTCGATGCCGAGAGCAGTTCGACAAGGGCGTAGCGTGCCTCCATACGGTCGTTCACGCTCATGCGGAAGGTGAGCGTCGAGGCTCCTGCATCGCTTGTCAGTTCGAGCCATGAGCCGGATTCCCCTTCGTAGGGGGAGACTTGTGCGCGAAAGGCCGTGTTGGCCGTAACGGCGATCTCCAGCGTTTGCGCATCAGGCATGACCGAATAGAGTGTCTGGCTCGTCGTTGCACTTGCTGCAGCTGACTGCGTGAGGGTGTATTCCTTGCTTTGGTCGCCGTCGTGCAGGATGATGGTGGCTGTGCGGAGCTGCCCTGTCGTGTTGGGATGCGCAACTGCCGTCAGTTTCACGTCGCCCGGCATTCCTTCGACAGGGTAGATGGCAATCCAGTCGGGGGTTTCATCGCTTCGGGTGGAGCTTATTACCTCGACATGCCATGCGGCGGTGGCAGTGAAGGTGATCTCTTCGATCGGTTGTTCGGTGTCGATCGGCAGCGAGACTTCTGTCGGCGGAGCCGGTATGTCCGGAGTGTCGCCCGGTGCGTTGCTGTCCGATGAGCAGGCTGTGCAGAACAGAAGGAAAATCGCCATTGCCAACATCCGGCGGCTGTACTCAAAATTGAAAAAAATCATGATGGTTCGGGGTATTTCACGTGTGTTTGCAATCGTCTGCAAAGGTATGGATTCGATTCCGATTCCACAAATCCGCTTTGAAAAAACAAGCCGGTGGAACCAACGTTGCAAAGGGCCTCCCGCACGCAGTTGCCCAATGGCGAAAACCATGAAAAAATATTGCGAATTGCGCATTGTTTTGTACCTTTGTAGCTTGGTATGAGCCGAAAATAACACAAATAATATAACCTATGCAGATTGCTGACAAATATGCTCCGCAGCAGATCGAACAGAAGTGGTACGACTATTGGCTGGAGCACAAACTTTTCCATTC
This sequence comes from uncultured Alistipes sp., assembly GCA_944322375.1. GTDB lineage: Bacteria > Bacteroidota > Bacteroidia > Bacteroidales > Rikenellaceae > Alistipes. Next base: position 3,293 of record CALUOX010000009.1, on the reverse strand, counting down.
CGAACCCGATGCGCGTGAACCCTATACGATCGTTATCCCGCCCCCCAATGTGACGGGTATGCTCCATATGGGTCACATGCTCAACAATACGCTGCAGGATGTGCTTGTACGCCGTGCCCGCATGCAGGGGAAGAACGCCTGCTGGGTGCCCGGCATGGACCATGCGTCGATCGCTACCGAAGCGAAGGTGGTGGCCAAGCTCAAGGAGCGCGGAATCGAGAAGTCGTCGCTCACGCGCGAGGAGTTCCTCCGTTATGCGTGGGAGTGGAAGGAGCAGTACGGCGGCGTGATCCTCAAGCAGCTGCGCAAACTCGGCGCTTCGTGCGACTGGGACCGCACCTGCTTTACGATGGACGACATCCGCACCGAGGGTGTCATCAAGGTCTTCTGCGACCTCTATCGCAAGGGCCGCATCTATCGCGGCGTGCGCATGGTCAACTGGGATCCGGCGGCCAAAACCGCCCTCTCGGATGAAGAGGTGGTGTTCAAGGAGTCGCACGGAAAGCTCTACTACCTGCGTTATCGGGTCGAAGGGACGGACAAGTATCTCGTGGTGGCTACGACCCGTCCCGAAACGATCCTCGGCGATACGGCGCTCTGCGTCAATCCGGAGGATGAACGTTACAAGTGGCTTGCCGACGACGCCCGCGTCACGGTGCCGCTGGTCAACCGCTCGATACCGGTGATCCGCGACACCTATGTCGATATCGCTTTCGGTACCGGCGCCCTGAAGGTTACGCCGGCGCACGACGTCAACGACTACATGCTGGGCGAAAAATACGGCCTGGAGACGATCGACATCTTCAACGACGACGGAACGATCAACGACAAGGTCGGCATGTATGTCGGCATGGACCGTTTCGAACTGCGCCGTGTCATCGAAGAGGATCTGCGTCGTGCGGGCCTGCTCGAAAAGACCGAGGATTACACCAACAACGTGGGTTACTCCGAACGTACGGGCGTGGCCATCGAACCGAAACTCTCGATGCAGTGGTTCCTCTCGATGAAGGAGCTGGCGGAGCCCGCCACACGCGCCGTGCTGGAGGACGAGATCCGTTTCGTGCCCGAAAAATACAGGAACATCTACCGTCACTGGATGGAGAACATCAAGGACTGGTGCATCTCGCGGCAGCTGTGGTGGGGCCAGCGCATCCCGGCCTACTACCTGCCCAAAGGGGGATATGTCGTGGCCGAGACAGCCGACGAGGCGTTGCGGCTGGCCCGCGAGAAGACCGGTGACGCAACGCTCCAGGCGGCGGATCTGCGGCAGGACGAGGATGTGCTCGATACATGGTTCTCGTCGTGGCTGTGGCCCATTTCGGTCTTCGACGGCATTCGCCATCCCGACAATGCGGAGATCCGTTACTACTATCCGACGAACGATCTGGTGACGGGTCCCGACATCATCTTCTTCTGGGTGGCCCGCATGATCATGGCCGGATACGAGTATCGTGGAGAGAAACCCTTCGGGAATGTCTATTTTACCGGTATCGTGCGCGACAAGATCGGCCGCAAGATGTCGAAACAGTTGGGCAATTCGCCCGATCCGCTCGATCTGATCGCGCAGTACGGCGCCGACGGCATGCGCGTGGCGATGCTGTTGTCGTCGTCGGCCGGCAACGACGTGATGTTCGATGAGGCGCTCTGCGAACAGGGACGTAATTTCGGCAACAAGATCTGGAATGCCTACCGGTTGGTGAACGGTTGGAAGGTGGACGAAAACCTGCCGCAGAGCGACAACGACCGCCTCGCGGGCGAGTGGTTTGCCCAGACGCTGCAGCGTGCCGTTGCCGCGCTGGACGAGGATTTCCGCAGCTACCGGATCTCGGAGGCTTTCATGTTGCTCTACAAACTCTTCTGGGACGACTTCAGCGGCTGGTATCTCGAAATGATCAAACCGGCCTACGGCTCGCCCGTTGATAGTCGGACAATTGCGCAGGCGAAGCACTTCTTCGATGCGCTGCTGCGGCTGCTGCACCCCTTCATGCCTTTCGTGACGGAGGAGATCTGGCAGGACCTCGAACCCCGCAAGGCAGGGGAGTCGATCATGGTTGCCCGCCAGCCCGAAGCGCAGGGAACGGTTGACGAAGCGATGCTGGCGCGTTTCGAACTGGTCAAGGAGGTGATTACGGCCGTGCGCAACATCCGCAAGCAGAAGAATCTGCCGCAGCGCGATGCCCTTGTGCTGCGTGTGGTGGCCGATGAAAACTATCCGGCGGAGTTCGCTCCCGTATTGAGCAAGATGGCCAATCTGTCGGCCATCGAACCCGTGACGGAGAAGGACCCGACGGCTGCGGCCTTCATCGTAAAGACCACGCAGTATTTCGTGCCGCTGGGCGATCGGATCGACCGTGCGGCCGAAGCGGCAAAGCTCGGTGAAGAGTTGGCCTATTACGAAGGATTCCTCGCCAGCGTGGAGCGTAAACTCGCCAACGAACGTTTCGTGCAGTCGGCACCCGAAGCCGTTGTAGCCAAGGAACGGGCCAAGAAGGCCGATGCCGAGGCGAAGATCGCGGCGATCCGTGAACGGCTCGAAGCGTTGAAATAACGAATGCGAATGGCTCTGCCGCAACACGGGCGGAGTCGGAGTGATAACGGGCAGACCGGCAGGATTCCTGCCGGTTTGCATATGGAATCGACCTGTGGAGATAACGATCTATACCGACGGTTCGGCGCTGGGAAACCCCGGTCGTGGTGGTTACGGCGCGGTGCTGATCAGCGGTCCGTTTCGGAAGGAGGTTGCGGCGGGGTACCGCCTGACGACCAACAACCGCATGGAACTGACGGCCGTCTGCGTTGCGCTCGAAATGCTCAAGTTCGAGGGCAGCGACGTGGTGGTCTATTCCGACTCGAAGTACGTCGTCGATGCCGTTGTCAAGGGTTGGCTCTTCGGCTGGGAGAAGAAGGGATTTCAGGGAAAGAAGAATCCCGATCTCTGGCGCCGCTTCCTGCGGGTTTATCGCCGGCATCATGTACGTTTCGTCTGGGTGAAGGGCCATGCCGGCCACCCGGAAAATGAGCTCTGCGACCGGATGGCGGTGGCCCAGTGGGAGAAATTCAAGGCCCGGTGACCCTCCCGGCGGAACATCCCGGCCGCGGCGGGAAAGAATCTGAAAAAACATCTTGAAAAATATACTTGATTGGTATATGATTATTGCTGGAAATATCTCCCCGCGCGCCGCCCCTTCCGGCCCCGCGCCGGGGACGCCCCAGCTTATAAGATAAGGGAGATTGGTAGCTATGAGCAAAATCGTTTACGCCGACAACGCCGCCACCACCCAGGTCAGCGACCG
>CALUOX010000008.1 GCA_944322375.1 uncultured Alistipes sp. | reverse complement strand
CGGCACTTCCAGACACCGTCGAGCGAACGCCAGGCCTCGCTCTGCTCGAAACGGGAAGAGAGAGCCGCCTCACGCGAGGCATATTCGACAAATTCCGTACGCGGAGCCTCGCGATGAAGCTCCGTGACGTTCAGATCGAGATGATACGGGGTTTGTGCAGCGACCGGCAGACAGAGGGCTGCGGTCACAGGAACGGCAAGCAGTCGATTCATGAGTTTTTGAGATTCTTGAGGTTAGGCAGTTTTATATTTTCAGGTTCGGCATCGGTTGGTTGTCAAGAGAGCAAAAGGGGCTGGCGCAGCAATAATCATCTGCAAAAAACAGGAGCCGCCACCCTTGGCAGACTCCTGTTGCAGGATCCGATGTCCGGAATCAGGCTCCGTGCTGAATATGCTGCCAGATGAGGGCCGAAGCGCCCAGAATAGCGGCATTTTTGCTCTGGATACCGCTCGGCAGCAGTTTCACCTTGTTCTTGAAGACATTCATCATGCTCTCCTCCATGTACCACTGCGTAGGTTCGAAGAGGTACTTCCCGGCCTTGGCCAGGCCGCCGAAGAGGAAGATCGCCTCCGGAGAGGTGATCGTCACCGCATCGGCCAGGGCGTGGCCCAGCAGTTCGCCCGTAATGCGGAAGGCCTCCAAAGCGATGGGATCGCCGTGCGATGCCGCCGTAGAGATCATCGCCGCATCGAAATCCGCATAGGAGATATCGCGCAACTCCGACGGCGCCGTCATCGTTGCCATCAGTTCGAATGCCGTGCGTTTGATACCCGTTGCCGAGACATAGGTCTCCAGACAGCCCCGGCGGCCGCAACCGCACTGACGGCCGTTGCGTACGACGGTCACATGGCCGAACTCGCCGGCAAAGCCGTCGTGGCCGTAGATCATCTCGCCGTTTGCCACGAATCCCGACCCGAGGCCCGTACCCAGCGTGATCATGATGAAATCCTTCATCCCCTTGGCGTTGCCGTAGATCATCTCGCCGATCGTCGCGGCATTGGCGTCGTTGGTCATCAACACCTCCACGCCCGGGAACGACTTCTTGATGTCGTCCACCAACGGGAACATCCGCCGCCCCTCGTCGGGATTCTTCTCCCCGACGGGGAACTTCCACAGGTTGGCGGGATGTTCGATCACGCCCGTATGGAAATTGGCATTCGGAGCACCGATACCCACACCGACCAGTTCATACTCGAACGACAGGCTGTCGGCCAGGGCATGCATCGATTCGGTCAACTCGGCAACATAGGCCGGATAGTCCGTAAAGAGCGGATACTTCTTGGTCGAGACCACCGAATCCGCATACAGATCGCCGTTTTCATCCACCAGTCCGAAGGCCGTATTGATGCCGCCGATGTCGATTCCTATTGCAAGTCTTTTCATTGTCTGAAATTTTTTGATTTATGGCGCAGGCGCCGGTTTATTCACATCCAAAGTTACAAAATATTCTCGCAACTCCAAACTTTTTCGTATATTTGGCGAGTATTTGCCCATTCGATCAAACGTTACGAAATGCATACCTACGAACAGCTTCTCCAGATCATTGAGAATTACCTCGCTCAACGCGAACTGCCGTCCGAACCCGAGCGGTTGTACGATCCGATCCGTTACTCGCTGGGCGGCGGCGGCAAACGCCTGCGCCCCATGTTGCTGCTGCTCTCGTGCGAACTCTTCAGCGACCGTGTGGAATCGGCGCTGCCGGCTGCGGCGGCCGTCGAGATCTTCCACAACTTCACGCTGCTCCACGACGACATCATGGACAATGCCGCCATGCGTCGCGGGAAGCCTTCGGTTTACGCGCGGTGGGGCGGCAATGTCGCCATCCTTTCGGGCGATGCCATGCTCATCTATGCCTACCGGCTGCTCGGGCAGACCGCACCGGCATCCCTTCCCCGCATCCTCGAGGTATTCAATGCCATGGCGCTCGGCGTCTGCGAAGGCCAGCAGTACGACATGGATTTCGAACAGAAACAGAAGGTCTCCGTCGTGGAGTACATGTCGATGATCGAGCTCAAGACCTCGGTGCTGATGGCCGGGTCGGCCATGATCGGAGCGATCCTGGGCGGTGCCGACGATGAACAGAGCCGGCGCATCCACCAGTTCGCCATCGAACTGGGCATGGCATTCCAGCTGCAGGACGACCTGCTTGACAGCTACGGCGACGAGGAGTTGGGCAAGAGGATCGGCGGCGACATCCTCGAAGGGAAAAAGACCTACCTGATGGTGACGGCCATGAGCCGTGCGAAAGAGGCGCAGCGTGAGATTCTGCGCCACACGTACAAGGATCCGAAACTGTCGCCCGAAGAGAAGATCGCCCGTGTACGGGCCGTCTATGATGCGCTCGACATTCCGAGACTGACCGAACAGCAGATCTCCATACGATTCGACCGGGCATTGACGATGCTCGACGAGGTGAATGTTCCGGACTTCCGCAAGGAGCCGTTGCGCGAATATGCCCGAAGCCTGATGAACCGGAAAAAATAGGTCCCGTACATCCGGAGAGGGGGGGGGTGAAAAAAAGAGCAGGCGTTACACGCTTGCGCCCGGCAGTATTCCGTTTATTGTATTGATTGTGCAGGAAGAGCTTTCCTCCGTACTGACACAAGGCGCCGAAGGTCAATACGCCGCCTCAACCGGGAAAGAGGCCTTAAAGGAGAAGCAAAGGAGTTGAAGGTTTCGAAGCCGACCGGAGAGATCCGACGTCATGCAGAAACGGCGAAAGGAATCGTACCGGAAAGAGTGACTGAATGAAACGAAACGATATTGAATTGATGGCCCCGGCCGGAAGTTACGAGGCATTGCAGGCCGCCATACAGGCGGGAGCCGATGCCGTCTACTTCGGTGTGGGACAACTGAACATGCGGTCGAAATCGGCCGCGAACTTTACCCTTGACGATCTGGAGAAGATCGTGCACATCGCCCGCGAAGCCGGCATCAGAAGTTACCTTACGGTCAATACCGTCGTCTATGAGGACGAACTGCGACAGATGCACGAACTTATCGACCGGGCCCGTGCGGCCGGAATCGACGCCGTGATCGCCTCCGACATCGCCGCAATCCTCTACGCCCGCCGTACGGGGGTCGAGGTGCACATCTCCACCCAGTGCAACATAACCAACAGCGAAGCCGTAAAGTTCTACGCCCAATGGGCCGACGTCATGGTCCTTGCGCGCGAACTTTCGCTGGAACAGATCGGGCGGATCAGTCGTGAAATCACCGAACAGGGCATCTGCGGTCCTTCGGGAGAGCCGGTGCGCATCGAGATGTTCGCGCACGGTGCATTGTGCATGGCCGTATCGGGGAAATGCTACCTTTCACTGCATGAAACGGGCTGTTCGGCAAACCGGGGCGCCTGCCGCCAGATCTGCCGCCGGAAGTACCTCCTTACCGATGCGGAGACCGGAGCGCAGCTCCTTACGGAAGGACGTTATATCCTTTCGCCGAAGGATCTCTGCACGATCGACTTTCTGGACCGTTTCCTCGCTGCCGGCGTGCGCGTCCTCAAGATCGAAGGCCGCGCGCGCGGTGCGGAGTATGTCAGGCGTGTCGTGTCCTGCTACGACCGTGCACTGCGGGCCATGGAGGCGGGGACCTACACGCCGGAACTCGCCGCAACGTTGAAACAGGAGCTCGAAACGGTCTTCAACCGGGGATTCTGGCAAGGGTATTATGCCGGAGCACCGATGGCCGAGCACACCGAGCACTATGGATCGTCGGCCACGCGCCGCAAGGTCTATGTGGGCAAGGTGACCAACTTCTTCAAAAAGCCGTCGGTTGCCGAAGTTTATGTCGAAGCGGCGCCGGTGGCCCGCGGCGAAGAACTCTTCTTCCAGGGACCGACAACCGGCATCGTCGAACTGACGGCCAATCCCTACGTGGGGAACAAACCGGCGGATGAGGCCCCGCAAGGCTGTTACTGCTCGTTCAAGACCCCGTCGCTGGTACGGCGCGGCGACCAGCTCTACAAGATGGTGCCGTCCGACGCATCGAATTCGCAACCCGACTGACTTCGTTGCACGCCCTTTGCTGTTGAATCCCGGAACAGACCGGTTCAACCGGAGCACAACCGAATTTAACCCTGCTCAACCGGCAATCAAACCGAATACGAATAAAACGAATAAAAACTGACAACAACAATGGAAACAACAAAACCGACCACAACGGTCGCCCGAACCGATGCCGCACGCACGACGCTCTTCCGCAACGTCTATCTCTGGATGACGATGGCGCTCGTACTGACCGCACTGACAGCCTATACCGTCGCCGGATCCGAGAGCATGCTGCAGGCCATTTTCAGCAGCAGATTTCTCTTCTACGGCCTGCTGATCGGTGAAATCGTGCTGGTGATGGTGCTTGTCGCCAACATCATGCGCATGTCGTTCCTGACGGCAACGCTCGCCTTCATCGCCTACTCCGTACTGAACGGAGCAACCCTGTCGGTCATCTTCCTCGTCTATGACCTGGGATCGATCGGCACCACGTTCCTCGTCACGGCCGGCATGTTCGGCGCCATGTCGATCTACGGTTACATCACGGGCCGCGACCTCTCCTCGTGGGGCAATCTGCTCACAATGGCGCTTGTCGGCGTCATCATCGCCTCACTGGTCAATCTCTTCCTCAAGAGCGACGCCCTCATGTGGATCATCACCTATGTCGGCATCCTGCTCTTCGTCGGCCTCACGGCATACGACACCCAGCAGATCAAACGCATGATCTACTCCGATGCCGAAGTCGATGAGACGATGCAGAAATTCGCCCTGATAGGAGCGTTGTCGCTCTACCTCGATTTCATCAATCTGTTCCTGTATCTGCTGCGGCTGCTCGGCAACCGCCGATAGGCTGCACGCGGCACTTCGATAAACATTGAAAACCATGTTTCCGATTCAAACCTACGTATCGCGTCGTGCGGAACTGCGCACGAAGACAGGCAGCGGCGTGATCCTGCTGCCGGGAAATCAACCCTCGCCGAACAACTATCCCAACAACGCCTACTACTTCCGTCAGGATTCGACGTTCCTCTACTACTTCGGTCTCAACATGCCGTCGCTGGCGGGAATCATCGATGCCGACACGGGCGAAGAGATCCTCTTCGGCGACGACTTTACCGTTGACGACATCATATGGACGGGACCGCAGCCCACGCTCCGGGAGTTGGGCGCACAGGTCGGCGTAAACGACTGCCGGCCGATGGCGGCGCTGGCCGACTACCTGGCACGCGCCATCCGTCTGGGCCGCCGCGTGCACTATCTGCCGCCCTATCGCGGTGAGACGAAGCTGCAGCTCTCGGCACTGTTGGGAATCGCCCCGCAGATGCTCCACGACTACAAGTCCGTCGACCTGATGTTCGCCGTCGCCGAGATGCGCGAGGTCAAGAGCGACGAGGAGATTGCCCAGATGGAGGATGCCTTCCACATCGGCTATGCCATGCATACGACGGCCATGCACATGTGCCGGCCGGGTGTCATCGAACGGGAGATTGCCGGCGCAATCGAAGGCGTGGCCAAATCGATGGGACTGGGCGTATCCTTCCCGTCGATCGTGTCGCAGCATGGCGAGACGCTCCACAACCTCAACTCCGAAGGGATCCTTCAGGAGGGACGGCTGCTGCTGGTCGATGCAGGCGGCGAGAACCTGATGAACTACTGCTCGGACCACACGCGCACCTATCCCGTCAGCGGCCGTTTCACCGAGCAGCAGCGCGAGATCTACGAGATCGTCCTCGCCTGCCACGACCATATCGCCCGCATCGTACGTCCGGGAATGATGTACATGCAGGAGGTGCATCTCGAAGCCTATCGCAAACTTGCCGAGGGGCTTGTCGGCATCGGGCTGCTCAAGGGTACGGCCGAGGATGCCGTTGCCAGCGGCGCCATGTACCTCTTCATGCCCCACGGACTCGGGCACGGACTCGGGATGGACGTCCACGACTGCGAGAACATCGGCGAACGGAGCTTCGACTACTCGCAGGTCGCCGAACGCGCGGCACAATCGGCCACCTGCCTCCACCGTGCCACCTGGCGGCTGCGCCCCGGCACGATCCTGAGCGACGAACCGGGCATCTACTTCATCCCGGCACTCATCGACAAGTGCGAGGCCGAAGGACAATACCGGGGAATCGTCAACTACGACCTTCTGCGGAGCCGTTACCTCGATTTCGGCGGCATCCGCATCGAGGATGACCTGCTGGTCACCGAAACGGGCTGCCGCATCATCGGCGACCGGACGATTCCGATTACGGTCGAGCAGCTCGAGGCCGTCGTAGGCCGTTGACGGAACCGCTGTCTCCGACAGCCGCGTCGCGTCCGAAAGGGAGAGCGGACGGCAACCGGAGACCGATCAACAAGGGGAGAGGAGCGATCCTCTCCCCGAAATATTTTGAAACAAATACGCGCATGAGATGAAACTTTCGACGAAATGGCTGATCGGCATCGCCGCAGCGGTGGTGCTTCTGCTGCTGTTGGTCTTTTATTCGAGTGAGGTCCAAGTATGGATCATGAGCAAATTGACCACGCTGCTGATCTGGGTGGTTATCTTTCTGGCCGGATTTCTGGTCGGACGGTTCGGCGGTCGCAAGTCGGAGAAGAAGTAACGCCACCCCTCTCCGCAACCAAGCTGGAAGTCCGTGGGAGATGGCTGTTGAACAACAGCATACATACCGGACAAGGGATTGAGATTTGCCGGATCGGGCGACGCATACTCTCTGATCCGGAAGACCTGCATCGAGGGATCGGCAACGGCATATCCATCGGGCAAAAAGATCTGATTCAACGACCAGGCGACGCATACCTTTCCCAAACCGAAAGACCTACATCGAGGGATCGGGACAACGGCATATCCATCGGGTAAAGAGATCAGATTCAACGGTTGGACAATACATACCTTCCCCAACCCCGGAGACCTGTATCGAAGGATCGGGGCAACGGCGTATCCATCGGGCAAAAAGGTCTGATTCGACGGCCGGGCGACGGGTGCCCTACCGGACAAAAAGACGAATGAATCGGCGGTTTCGAAAAAATTGTTTACCTTTACGCCCTGTTTTACGGAGTTCAGCGCCTGAAAATCTTGTATGCGGCGCAGAAAATTAAATGTGAAAGTTATGTCATTCAATCTGTTGAAAGGAAAGAAAGGGATCATCTTCGGGGCGCTCAACGAACACTCCATTGCCTGGAAAGTTGCCGAACGCGCCGTCGAGGAGGGTGCCGAAATCGTTCTTACGAACACAGCTGTCTCGCTGCGCATGGGCACGCTCAACGAACTGGCCGCAAAATGCAATGCGCCGGTCATTGCGGCCGACGCCACGTCGGTCGCCGACTTGGAGCATCTGGTCGATAAAGCGTTGAAACACTTCGGCGGGCCGTTCGATTTCGTACTGCACTCGATCGGCATGTCGCCCAACGTCCGCAAGGGCCGCACCTACGACGATCTCGACTACGACTTCCTGCAGAAGACGCTCGACATCTCGGCCATCTCCTTCCACAAGATGATTCAGGTCATCCGCAAGAAGGATGCACTGCGCGAATGGGGTTCGATCGTCGCTCTGAGCTACATCGCGGCGCAACGCACCCTCTACGGCTACAACGACATGGCCGACGCCAAGGCGCTGCTGGAGTCGATCGCCCGCAGTTTCGGCTACATCTACGGCCGTGAAAAGCACGTGCGCATCAACACCGTCTCGAAACCGTCGACGCTCCCGACGGCCGGCAGCCGCGTCCTGGGGCTCACGGATCTGATGGAGTTCTCGGAGAGCATGTCGCCGCTGGGGAATGCAACGGCCGAAGACTGCGCCAACTACGTGCTGACGCTCTTCTCGGACCTCACGCGCAAGGTTACGATGCAGAATCTCTACCACGACGGCGGATTCTCGTCGATGGGTATGAGCCGCCGCGCCATGCGTACCTACGAGAAGGGGTTGCGGTTCGAGGATGTGCATGAGCATCAGTATCCGTTCGGCGGCGGGGAAGAGCACGAAGCAAAGGAATAACCTTGCCTCGCAGATGTAAAAGGAGGAGCGTTTGGCAGCACAAGGCCAAACGCTCCTCTTCTCTTTCGGACTGCATTCTTGCGTCGGTCCGACAATCCTGTCTGCGGACTCTTTCGTTCCGCTCCTCTCTCCCGTCCCTCGTTTCTCCTTTCTCTTTCCCCCCCCCTCCGGCCCGACTTTCTCGGCCGGTCTCTCTCCGACTCCTCTCTCCCTACTGTCCCCGGTCTTCATCGCAACTCCGCCGGCCTTCGGAATTACCGGATTCCGTTCGGCATTGCCTCCACACGCCGGGACATGTCGCAGGGAACGATCCGTTCCCCGACCTTGAAACCAGCCACGGCAACGACCTCTCCGCAACCGGGCAGAGGTCAAGAACACGAAAACACACCGCAGGAAAGGGCCGCTCCGGCCGGATTTATTTCAGCCGCACGACGATCTCGATGGGATAATGGTCCGAGATGTAGGGCACTCCGTAATCGCCGTCAAGCGTACGGTACGACAGGCACTTCAGGTTCCGGACAAAGAGATGGTCGATTATCATCGAATTGGGGGCCTGGCCCCATCCGTTGTAGGTTCCCTTGCGGTCGGTAACGGGGGCCTTCTCCCGCGCCGGCGACATGAGCTTCTTCAATGGGTCGAAGATCGGATCCTCAATCGTCGAATTGAGGTCGCCGCCCAAAACAACCGAGGCCCGTTTCCCGGCAATCTCGACGATCTTCGCAACAACGAGTTTCACGCCTTCGCGCCGCGCCGCTTCTCCCTTGTGATCGAGATGCGTGTTGAAGTAGTAAAACTCCTTGCCCGAGGCCTTCTCCCGCAGATGCACCCAGGTCATCGTCCGGTTGCAGGCCCCATCCCATCCGCGCGACACCCGATCGGGCGTCTCACTGAGCCAGAAGTCGCCATGCTCAAGCAGTTCATAGCGATCCTTCAAATAAAAAACCGCCATCATCTCGCCCTTCTCCCTGCCGTCGTCGCGGCCCACGCCCACGCGGCCATATTGCGGAAGGTGCTTTTCAATGTAGTTCACCTGAAAGAGGTATCCCTCCTGGATACCGAAGACGGTCGGTTTTTCGCGCTCCAGCATCCGGATCGTCGCTTCACGCCGGTTTTCCCAGCTGTTCGATCCGTCATCCGCCACACCCAGACGGATGTTGTAGGAGATGATTTTCGCCTCGCCGGCAGGAACCGCCACGGCGGAGTCCGGCTGTGCCGAGACAACCCCCGTCAGGGCGGTGAAAAGGAGGGCTGCAAGTGTTCGTTTCATGTTCATAAAGGTTTTATTCGGGTTGCATCTATCTTTTCAGCAGGTCATTTGTAACGGATCCACCGGCACATCTCGCGCAGCGTCGGTTTCTTGCCGTACATGAAGATTCCCACCCGGTAAATCTTCGCCGCAACCCATACCATACCGACGAACGAGGCATAGAGCAGCACCAGCGAAAGGATGATCTCCCACGTCGGAATCCCATACGGAATGCGGGCAATCATCACGACCGGCGAGGTAAAGGGGATGATCGAGAACCAGACGGCCAGCGACGAATTGGGATCGGTCAGGATCGACATCTCGGCAAAAAAGGCCAACATGATCGGGATCATGACCGGCATTTGCAGCTGTGCGGCATCCTGGGCGTTGTCCACCGCCGAACCGACGGCGGCAAACATCGCGCAATAGAGCAGGCAGCCGCCGACGATAAAGAGCAGCAGATAGCCGAACAGCGATGCCAGATATCCGATATCGGTGGCAACGGCCAATGCACCCAACATGTCGGGATCGAAGGAGGCCATCATTGCCGCATCACCGCCCTGCTGCACGAATCTGGCAGCGGCCATCGCACCGTCGGGAAGAACCAGCGGCATGACGGCCGGGCCGATTCCACAGGCCAGCACGCCCCAGATCGCCACCTGTACGACCGCGACGAGCACAACGCCCAGAATCTTGCCCATCATCAGGTCGAAGGGACGCACCGAAGAGACGATTACCTCCAGCACGCGCGAAGATTTCTCTTCGATGACACTCTGCATCACCATCGCCCCATACGCCATCAGAAACATGTAGAGAATCAGCCCCAGCGCCATTCCCAGCACCGTAGCGATGGACGACGATCCCGACGAGGGGAGATCCCCGTCATTGCGGATTACCTGCATGTGCACGTCGGTTTTCACCTCGGCAAGGATGCGGTCGAGATTCTCGATCCGGTAGGATTGCAGCTTCTCTTTTTCGAGAATACCGGCGATCTGGCCGCGCACCTCCTCTTCGAGCATCATCGATGACGCGGCATTGGTATAGAGCTGCACGTCGGAAGGATCCGCCAGGATATCGGCACCGATTGCCAATACGCCGAACTTGTCTGTCATCACGCGCCGCGCCGTATCGACCGGAATATCCGACCGTTCGAAATGGACGCTTTCGGTATCCGTCAGTTGCGGGGCAACCACGCCGCTGCGGTCGATGACGACGATCGTCTTGGCATCACCCGCCACATAACTCATCATCAACGCCGGAGCCAGCATCAGCCCAATCATCAGCAACGGCATCAGCAGCGTTGTTACGATAAACGACTTTTTGCGGACGCGTTCGTTGAACTCGCGCTCCACGATCAACAGCATATCGGACATAATCTCTTCTCCTTTCGAATCTTTTCTGTCGTCCCAACCCCGCACCGTCCGGCACGGAGGGCCCTAACCGGCGGCTGTGACGACAACCAATCTTTTATTTTCTGCAGGCCCCGCTTCCCGAAGACGGATTGCAGGGGAGCAGCCCCGGCGCCGTTTCGGCAAAACGGGTTGCCGGCTCTTCGGCCCCGTCCATTCGTCCGGACACGGCCGCCAGCGGGACATCACAAGGTTCCGTTGACTGCCCGGATGAAGATGTCGTTCATCGACGGGATCTCTTCGGCAAACGAGCGCAGGGCGACCGCTTCGTTGGCCGCCGCAATGACGGCATGCAACGCCTTGTCGTCGGCGACATGAATTGTCAACGACCGCAATGCCGCCGGTGCCCTGAGGGTTGGAGCGGCATCCTGCGTTCCGTCGGCGGGAGGTTCGGCATCCCCATCGGTTGCGACGACCTCGCAGCGCCCCGCCAAAGCGCTCCGCAGCGCCGGCTCATCGCCCCGATATTCGAGCCGGAAAAGGTTCTGGCCATGCCGGCGCCGGATCTCCGCCACCGCGCCCGAAAGAATATTGCGCGATCGGTTGATCAAAGTGATATGGTCACACACCTCTTCGACCGACGACATGTTGTGCGTCGAAAAGATCACCGTCGCCCCCCGGTCGCGCAAAGCGAGAATCTCCTCCTTCAACAAATTCGCATTGATCGGATCGAACCCGGAAAAAGGCTCGTCGAAGATCAACAGTTCGGGTTCATGCAGCACCGTCACGATGAACTGCACCTTCTGGGCCATTCCCTTCGACAACTCCTCGACACGGCGGTTCCACCACGATGCGATGTCGAAACGGTCGAACCACATCCGCAACCGGCGCGTCGCCTCATTGCGCGAAAGGCCCTTCAAACGGGCGAAGAACAACGCCTGTTCCCCGACCTTCATCTTCTTGTAGAGGCCCCGCTCTTCGGGCAGATAACCGATATGCCGCACATCGGACGGCGCAAACGGATGCCCGTCGAAAAAAACAGCGCCCCGGTCGGGGGCCGTTATCCGGTTGATGATACGGATCAGCGTGGTCTTGCCGGCACCGTTGGGGCCCAGCAGCCCATAAACCGATCCGCGCGGAACGGAAATCGACACATCGTCCAGAGCCGTATGGCCGGCATACCGTTTCGACACATGCTCGGCATGCAAAAGAAAGTCTTCCATCGGCGGAAAAATTATTTGCAAATATAGGGATTTTTGGGAGCCCGCACCCAACAGACCGCATAAAAAAATTCAGCGCGGCCGTTGTTGCCCCGTACCTTCCGGAACTCCGCCTTGCGCGGCCCCCATAGCCCGAAGACGGAAAGCCCCCGGACAGCAGAATCGCGGGAACCGGTCCGGAAGGGAGGGGCTCCGGCGCCGCAGGATTCGGCCGAAAAACGCAAATATCCCTCCGGCAAGACAATTAAATTGTCAAATTATATTTTGAACCCTCCGCTTTTTCGCTATCTTTGTGTCCGTTTGTTGCCCGGACAAATTCCATTTACACAAAATATTCTTTATTCTTTGCCTTATGAAAAAACTCTTTCTACTCCTTGCGGGTTTCGGCATGCTGACAGCCGGATGCAACGACACGTACGACGATTCGGAACTCGTCAAGCGCATGGACGAGTTCGAGCAACGCCTTCAGAAACTCGAACAGCTCTGCAACAGCATGAACACGAACCTCTCCTCCATGCAGAGTATCGTCACCGCCCTCGAAAAGGGGGATTACATAACCTCCGTCGAGCCGCTCACCGAGAACGGGACCGTCGTCGGCTACACGATCAAGTTCGCCAAGAGCACGCCCATCGTCATCTATCACGGTGAGGACGGAACGTCGCCCGTGGTATCGGTCAAACAGGATACCGACGGTGTCTATTACTGGACGCTCGACGGGGAGTGGCTCACCGACGGTGCGGGGAACAAACTTCCCGTCTCGGGCAAGGACGGCATAACGCCGAAGCTGAAGATCGAGGAGGAGTACTGGTACATCTCCTACGACAACGGAAAGACCTGGACGATGCTCGACAAGGCAACCGGTGACGGCATCCAGATCGAGATGGACGAAAACTACGTCTATTTCATCCTGCCGGACGGGACAAAGATCACCGTACCCACCGTCAAGCCCTTCGACATGACGCTTTCCGGCGCCGAACCGCAAAGCTTCACAATCGACATCAAGGCCCGCGACGGGCAGCAAAACTATTATGTCGGAGTTACCACCCGTACCGAATTCGAAAAACTGGAGTCGCCGGCGGCCGTTGCCGAGGCATTCATCCAGCTCGAAGAGCAGAAGGGGCAAGTCGATTGGAGTGTAGCCGACGGCCAACTCGTTCACAAAGGGAACAAGAGCATCGAAGCCGGAGAGGTCTGGAACCTGAAACCCAAGACGGAATATGCAGTCATGGTCTTCGGCGTCACGGCCGAGGGTGCACTTGCAACCGACCCCGTTTACGGATTCATCGCCACGACCGAAGTCCAGCCTTCGACCAACCGGATCAGCATAACGGTAGAGCCCGGAACCGCTCTCGTGAAGGTCGAAACGACCAACTCCGACCCCTATTTCCTCAACTGCATCGAAGCGGACCGCATTGAAGGTTATCCGCTCGACCAGCTGGCACAGCACATGATCGGTATCTACGGCATGGCGCTCGACCAGTGCATCGAGACGGGGAACGTGGAGCGGGATTTCACCTCCATCCTCGATGAAGATACCGACTACTGCGCCGTAGCGTTCGGCTGCGTGGCCGGTTATCCGACGACCGACGTCGTTGTCGTCGAGTTCCACACCCCCGGCGGAGAACTGGTGCCGCAGGACTGCACCTTCGAGTCGCAGGTAACCGACCTCAATGCAACGGGCGGAACCGTTACCGTAACACCGTCGAACCCCGAAACGACCTATTTCTGGCAGGTTTACAACAAGGTGCTCGTTGACAGCTATGCCGACAAGGGCGGTGCCGCCGCACTGATGAACGACGGTCTGGCCATCATTGCCGAGGCGCTCTCGGAACAATACGGATTCGAAATCACGGTCGAGGCGGCTGCCGGCATGGTTACCACAACCGGCACCGACCAGTTCACCTACTTCGAGCAGTGGGATCCCGATACAGAGTATTGCGTCGTAGCCGTAGGTCTCGACGACAAGGCCCGCCAGACGACCGATGTCTATGTCTCGGAACCCTTCCGCACGCTCGCCGAATCGACCGTCGATCTGCAGCCGATGGCCTGCACGATCACGCTCAACTCCGTTACGGAAGAGGGGCTCAACATGACGGTCATCCCCGAAGACAAGCAGATGACCTATGTCGGCATGGTCGGTGAGGCCGACTTCCTCATGGAAGCTCCCTCCGACAACGACTACCTGATCGATGATCTGGCCATGTGGAAGGAGATGGCCTCCGCAGAGACAATGAGCGCCGCCGAACTTTTCGGCATGTTCGGTCTCTTCCTGCAGGGAGACCAGACCTTCACGATTCCCAGTCTTGACCTTGACATCAGTTTCGATCCCGGCACGACCTATGTCGCCTATGCCTATGGCCTGAGCGAGGCGGATGTCCTGACGACCGGCATGCAGAGCGTATTCTTTACGGTCGATGAGGCCGGGACGATCACGACCGTCGCCGCTCCGGCCCGTCCGACCAACCGTCCGGCCGCACTTCCCAAGGCACTCGACCGCCGCTTTGCCGGATGCCGCCCCGCAACGGCTGCCGTACGTCCGACGATACCCGACGCACCCCTCGTAAAGCGCAGCGTAGCATCGTTCGAATAGAGCGCCGCTGAAACCGATTCCCGCAGCCAAAGAGTTGATTTTCCAATTCTTCGGCCGCGGGAATTTGTTTTTGTGAATTTTTAGCTATCTTTGCACTCCGAAAGCAAGCGTCGAGGGGGCCTGTACGAGGCAGGACTGAGCGGCGCCCAAGGTAACACTAAAACTTTTTTATCATGCAAGTCATCAAGATCGAAACCACGCCGCGTACCGATTTCGGCAAGAAAGCAAGCCGTGCAATGCGTCGTGAGGGACTCGTTCCCGGCGTCCTCTACGGAGGAGGCGAAACCGTATCGTTCACCGTCAGCGCCAAGGCGCTCAAACCGCTGATCTACACGCCCAACTCCTATATCGTGGAGCTCATGATCAACGGAAAGGCCGAAAAGGCCGTCATGCGCGAGGTACAGTTCCACCCCGTACGTGAGGAGATCCTCCACATCGATTTCTACCGCGTACAGGAGGGCAAACCCGTAGCCATCACCGTTCCGGTACGTCTGACGGGTAACGCCGAAGGTGTGAAGGTCGGCGGCAAGCTCGTGCTCTCGACCCGCAAACTCGTCGTAAGCGGCATGGTTGACAAACTGCCCGATGAGATTACGGTCGATGTAACGTCGCTCGGCGTAGGCAAGACCATCTTCGTAGGCGACCTCAAGTCCGACGACCTGAAGTTCCTCACGCCGGCAACAACCGCCATCTGCGCCGTACGTGTAACACGTGCTTCGCGTGGTGCCGACCAGGCCGCACAGTAACCGATCGAGGGGGGGGGAGCATTCCGAGGGCCGGACTCCGAGGGCTGGACTTTGAGAAGTGGACTCTAAAGGGCTGGCCTCCGAAGACAGACTCTGAGGACTGAACCTTGAGGATTGGACTCCGAGGGTTGGACTTTGAAGGTCGAACTTTGAGGAGTGGCCTCCGAAGACTGGCTCCGAGGGTTGGACTTTGAGGGTCGAACTTTGAGGGTCGAACTTTGAGGAGTGGCCTCCAAAGACAGGCTCAGAGGACTGAGCCTTGAGGATTGGACTCCGAAGACCGGTTCCGAAAGCTGGACCTTGAGGGCTGGACTTGGAAACAGCGCTTGAAACGTCCCGAACGGAACGCATAACCGGAACCGGATAAAAACCAGACTCCCGGACAAAACGCACAAGGCGCCGAAGGAACTGCGCGACAGCAAGGCCCTGCGGTGCGGCGTGCAAAAAGGCAGAAAACCCTCCTCACGGAAATACACAGAGGATTAAACGCTACAAACAATGAAATACCTCGTTGTCGGGCTGGGCAACATCGGTGCGGAATACGCCGATACCCGCCACAACATCGGATTCAAGGTGTTGGACTGCTTGGCCGAGCAGTCCAACATCGTTTTTACCACAAATCGATACGGCGCAACCGCCGAGTTGCGGCATAAGGGGCGGACGCTGCTTCTGCTCAAGCCCTCGACCTACATGAACCTCTCCGGAAAAGCCGTCCGCTACTGGATGGAGACGGAGAAGATCCCGCTCGAAAATCTGCTGGTCGTGGTCGATGACATTGCCCTTCCGTTCGGAACGCTGCGCATGCGCACCAAAGGGAGCGCCGGCGGTCACAACGGATTGAAAAACATCTCCGAGCTGCTTGGCACGGAGGATTATGCCCGAATCCGCTTCGGAATCGGCGGAGACTTCGCACGCGGCCACCAGGTCGATTACGTGCTGGGCACCTGGACCGACGAGGAGCGCAAGGCGCTGCCCGAACGGTTGAAGATCTTCGCCGAAGCGGTTCTTTCGTTCGCGACCATCGGCGCCGAACGCACGATGAACCTTTACAACAAGCGATAAGCGGCGGAAAAGGCCGCACTCCCTACCGGCAGAAGACACCGTTGCGCAATCGTCACGCTCGGCCCGGGCTGAGAAACGGTACGTTACGCAAAGAAAAAGGCCCCGATCGCAGGATCGGGGCCTTTTTTGATCAGATATTCCTTAACGCATCCGCACCAGTTTGGGAACGGACGTCGTGGCAGGAGGCGTATCGGATCCCGCTTCGGTGAGTACACGCACTACCGTTAACGGTGTCGTAATAACGCCCTCGGGCGTACATCCGTAAGCATAGACCACGTACCCCGTCGAAGCCCACAGGTTCTCGGCTCCCAGCGTGACATCTCCCGAAAGCAGTTCATCCGACAGTGTTCCGCCCTCCGCAAGGTTGTATTTCGTCCAGAAAAGATCATCGGCGGCGAACTGCATGTCGTTCTCGAACTCATAGTACGTTGCGCTCTTGTCGAGGTGGCACATGTAGGTCAGCGTCGGATCCGACGGCTTGACCCTAATGTCCAGATTCTGGCGCGAAACCGTTACATCCAGATCGAACGTGCAGCTCTCCGTCGGCACGAAAGCCGGCGTATGGAACTCCTTCTTCACGACATCCGTGCGAACCTCCTTTTCGTCCACACCGAACACGATCAGGCAATAGTCCGTATCGGGAACCAGCGGCCGCAGCGCCTCCGAAGCCAGCTGGTTCTCCCGAATCCATACCCTGGGCACCGACATGTGCTGCGTGCCCGTCGAGGAGAGATCCGTCCATTTGATCGTCGGATCCATGTAGTAGAGCTCGTCATAATACCGGTCCTCGTACGACTTGACGTAAGCCGCCGCAACCTCCGCATCGGAGAGCGTACTGCCATCCTCGCCCGTAAAGGCGGACTGCTTGACGATTCCGTGGAAATAGTGCAGGTCGTCGCTCGGAACGACATCGTACTCCACGCCGTACCAGCTAAGCTGATCGATATTGACACGGTATTTGGTATTGACGACCACCGGAGCCGTCGTCTTGAACGGAACCTTCATTACCGGCGTGGAGGGATCCAGAACACCGGCCTCCTTATTCTCCTCAAGGCCGAAAGCGATCAGGTAAT
Source organism: uncultured Alistipes sp. (assembly GCA_944322375.1). Classification (GTDB taxonomy): domain Bacteria; phylum Bacteroidota; class Bacteroidia; order Bacteroidales; family Rikenellaceae; genus Alistipes. Next base: position 27,493 of record CALUOX010000008.1, on the reverse strand, counting down.
AGGACTCTCCGGCCGTCAACGGCGTCGAATCCGGCGAAACGAAATCATACGTCCCCGTATGCATGTACATGTCACGATAATATTCCCACAAGCCGGTTGCGACAAAATAGTCGAACATCGCCTTCAGCTCGTTGACAACGGCAGTTTCACCCTTCTCGTCGAATGTTGCGGCGCTATATGCCGAAACGTAATAGTATATCGACGGATCCTTGGCCGTAACGGTAGCCGATACGCTCTTGTCGGTCACTTCGGTGATGTCGATCGTAAAATAGTCGCCTTCGGTCACCCCGGTCTGACTCTTCTCCACGACGACCTCCATTTTGGCGATCGAGCTGCGCTCCGCGCCGTCGGAATAGATCACGGCCACCACGCCCTCGGACTCGTAATTCTCCACGCTCTCGGCGGGAGCCGTTATGGTCAACACATTCTCCTTGAGCGAGGCACGCCATCCGTCCGGTTTGGTCACGACGGTCTCCGCGACACCGTTGCTCTCCACCTCATAGGTCTTGGTCTCGCCGTAAACGAAGGTTGCCGTATCGGGAGCCTTGCGCAGAATCAGATAGAAGTCCGAACGCTTCGCAACCGTTATCACCGAACCGTCCGCAAGCGTAAAATAGACATTGTCGGCATCCTGCGTCACGGCGCGGAAGAACGACTCCTGGATGGCCGATCCTTCGTCCGTCACCGCCTTGACGGGATCGCCCGCAGCATCCGTAATCCGCGTCCAGCTTGCACCTCCGTCGTAGCTGACGGTCCAGTAGCCCTCCGAATCGACACTCAACTGCGGAGGTGTCGTCTCGGCCGTAACACGCAGTTTCTGACCGGCATCGTCGGTCAGGAACTCGGTCGTTCCGTCACTGGTTATCGTCCAGTAATAGACGCCATCGACCTCCTTCACGCCGATCACCGGTGCATCCTTGCCGGCGGCACCGTCCGATCCGTTGGTGATCGTCGCCTTGGTATCGTCCGAGAAGTAGATCGTATAGCTCTTGCCGTCCGCGCTTGTCTCGACCTTCACGACCGAGACATTGCCCTCGAGTTTCTCAATCAGCGCATCCATCGTCGTGATCTCCCCGTTGAGCTTGCCCAACTGTGTTTCGAGTGCCGCCACCCGATTCTTCAGGCTCTCCAGTCCGTTACGCAGCTCCGTGTCGTCGTAATCGTCCGAGCAGGCGCCCAAAGTACATAACGCCAGAGCCATTCCCCATAGCAAAATGTGTTTCATACGCAAAAATGTTTAGAATTAGTGTTAGAAATTTCGTATTTACAGGGCCGATATGAAAAACGCACATGAACGGATTGGTAAAGTTACCCTTTCCCCTATGGAATAATTCTACCAAACCCCCTCTTCTTTTGCCGAAAAGGCGTATTTTCGAGTGCGGGCGACGATTGAATCGGGGAAACCGGCCGGCGGATCGGATGGGTTCAACCGTTCCGAAGAGACCGGAGACGCCACGCCGCCCGATCCGCGAGAAAGGGCCAGAAAGAGGAATCTCCCGTCGGGGAGAGCCTTTGCCGGCTTCGGCCGGAACCGACAAGAGCCCGTTATCTGCGGCTACGGCGCCTGCCGCGAGGGCCGTGTCAACCGTTCGACGACTTCGCGGCTTCGTACCGGGAGAGGAATTCGGACAGCTTGCGGACGGCACGGCCCCGATGCGAAACGGCATTCTTCTCATCGGCACTCATCTCGGCAAAAGTTCGGTCATAACCGTCGGGAACGAACAACGGATCATATCCGAATCCTTCCGTGCCACAGGCATGATCGAGGATCCGTCCCTCAACGATCCCTTCGAACAGGTGTTCCTCTTCGCCCACAAGCAGCGCGATCACCGTCCGGAACCTCGCCCGACGGTTCTCCTTGCCGGCAAGATTCGCCAGCAGCAGGCGATTGTTCGCCGCAAAGTCATGTCCGTCGGTGGCATAACGCGCCGAATGGACCCCCGGAGCTCCGTCCAACGCCTCGACCTCCAGTCCCGTGTCATCGGCAAAACAGTCCAGTCCCGTGCGGGCACGCACATAACGCGCCTTCTGCAGGGCGTTGCCTTCGAGGGTCGGCTGATCCTCCGGAATATCCTCCGCGACGCCGCACATGCGCGGCGTCACCAATTCGAACGACGGGCCCAAAACCGCCTGCACCTCGGACAACTTGTGGGCATTGTTGGTTGCAAACACGATCTTCATTGCCATGGAATTCTCTTCATAATACTCATTTCCTCCCTTTCCGCACCCGTCCGTCCCGCCAGACGGCGCCTCCGCACAAACAGGGCTCAACGTTCCGTCACCACACGGGTCTCAACGGGGAATGATCTCCAGCCGCTGCAGCTCCGCATCCACGGCGATCTTGTCGATGATAAGTTTCACCAACCGATCCATCTCCGAATCCTCCGTATAATCGGCCGGACAGACATAATTGACCCGATTGTCGCGAATCAGCGAGGCAAGATCCTTCCGGCCCACTTTCGACGACGACGGATTGTAAACGGCGATCGAATGGCCGCCGAAGTTCTTCACCAGACGCATGCACGGGATATCGGTCGTTCCGTCCCCCACGTAGATCATCCGGCTGAACGGCACGGGACGATTCCGCTCCTCGATATACTGATTGACCAGTTTGCAGTCGAATACCGACTCGACACCCTTGTTGATCTTGAAGATGAACTGCGTCTTGTTGGTATAGTTCACCGCCACCCCCGGCCAATAGGCGATTCCGTCCACATCGTACAGGAACGTACAGGCATAGATCTTGCGGAACTCGCCGGCAATGGGCGTCCCTTCGATCATCTCCTTCAGCCCCGACGAGTTGATATAGTGCAGCACGCGCACACCCCGCCCGGCCGCATAGGCATTGATCCGTCCGAACCACTCCCGCACGCCGGGAAAGAGCGTAATGTTGCGTCCCGACTCCTGAAAGGCCTCGCGGCGCAGCGACAACTTGCGCGCCCGGGCCGCCTCGAGCATCTTCGCCATATAGGTCAGCGTCATGTCGGCGTCCTGCGATTCGGCAAGGGCATTGGCATCGCTCCAGAACTCCTTGTTGCTCTGTCCCACGGCCGGAATAAAGTCATACTCCTGCATGTTTCCCGGCGCCAGCGTTCCATCGAAATCATAGATCAGCGCCGCCGTAGTTTGAATCTTCTCTGCCATATATCACTCCTGTTTTACAACTCTCTCTTCAACTTCCCGATCGGTCTTCTTTTGCCGGTGCGGGCAACCTTCTCCCTCCCCTCACAGGTCCCGAGATCACGCTCCACAGCCCCGGAGGAGGGCCGGCTGCCGATACGGACGTTTCAATCGGGACATCTCAGGATTGTCGCCCTGCCAGCCGCAGGAACGACTCCACAGTCTCCCGGATACCGGTATCGCCGATCATCTCTGCCGCCTTTGTCGTCTCCTCTGCGGCAATCGTCCTTTCTGCCACTGTCGGTCCCTGTCGTCTCTCTGCGGCGATCGCCCTTTCTGCCACTGTCGGCCCTATCTTCTCTGTCGTCTCTGCCGCCTCTTTTGCCTTTGTCCTCCCCTCCGCGGCAATCGTCCTTTCTGCCTCTGTCGTCCCCTGTCGTCTCTCTGCCGCGATCATCCTTTCCGCCTCTGTCGGCCCCTGTCGTCTCCTCTGCCGCGATCGTCCTTTCTACCGCAATCCTCTTTTCTGCCTCTGCCAGCCCGGGTGTTTCTTCGGTCTCTACCGGTTCTGACAACTCTTCCGCCGTCCGGGATTCTCAATATCAATAGTGGATTCCGCGCGGTCGGAAAAGCGCATATCCGAAATTGAAGGTCAGAAAGAGATTGTTCCAGTTCTGCAGGTTGTACTTCGTCAGCGAGAGGCTCACGGGCCCCACAACCGTGTGATAGACCAGCGAGGCATCCACGATATAGCGCATCGGACTGCTTTCGGGCGTATAGCGTTCGGCATACATTGCATAGAATCCCGTCCGCAGAAAGAAACGGTCGCTGAAATCAAACGTCGGCATCACACCGGCAGCGACATACTGTTTGGCCCGATACTCCGGCATATAGACCGTCTGTGAATGCAGTGTCGGCCGGTAACCGGGATATACGGCCCGTGTGGCCCGGTCGTTGCTCATCGACGGGATTGTCGTGGCGACCGCCTCAACCGCATATCCCAACGAAAGCCATCCGCCGTTCATGATCCGGAGATACTGCTCCCACGACACCCTGACACCCCACCACGACATCGTCTGCCGCATCTCCAGCAATCCCCACTCTCCCAGCGAGCAGAGGCTGGGCAGAAACCGGTCCCGGCCATAGACGTAGATGCCCGACAGCGAAAACTGAGTCCCGAAGTGGGGGAAAATCACCCGATCCAATGAACTGCGCCGCAACTCGAGTTTGGGAGAGAGGAAATTAAGCGTCGTCCGATCCTCGTAATAGTTCTCCTTGTAGGAGTCCCGCCACAGGCTGTAATAGTAGCGTTCCTGTCCGCCGTTCAACCGAAGGACAAGAGCGCTGCGGTGCGTCACGGGAAATCCGAATCCCACCGACAAATAGTTCTCCAGGTACTTCATCGACTGCGTATTGGGCGCCGATGTAAGGTTCCCGAAGTTGCCGTTCTTGTAGTTGCGGACGGTAAAATTATAGGAATAATCGACAAAGAGCGGATGCCACAAAAAGAAGTCCGAACGCCCGCCCAACATTACCGCTGAAGATACGGGTCCGAGAAACAGATGCGCATAGTAGCGGTTGTCCGCGCGACGGATCCGGCGATACTCGCACCCGACATATGCCTGGTTGAAGGCCGTCGAGGAGATGTTACCGCCAATCAATATCTTGTAGTCGGGTTTCGTCGTCAGATGAAAATCGATCCCGTAGTATCCCGATTCGGCATCGTAACTCATTGTGGGGTACTCGGTCGAAAAGTCTCCGTCCGCCAGCACCGAGAAGTACTTCTCCCGCAGCCGGTCCATCTTCAACACCTTCGGCGTCCCGTCATGCCGGTGGTCCAACTGCATGTAGTCCCGGACATAGGTCGTCTGTGCAGCGTTCAGCCCCTCGATCGCATAACGGTTGAAAACCAATTCGGGACACCGCGCACGGAAATCGGCCCGCCGCCGCAGGATCTCGCCCCGCGACATCCGGCGCGGGATGGCCCGCTTGAGCGAATCCATCAGGGCCATCGTATCGTCATACCCCAACTCGATGATCGCCTCCGCCTGCGCGAAATCGAGCATCGACACATCCACCGCACGGGCAATCAACGTACTGCGTCCCGCCGGCATGTCGTAGTCCGTATTCTCCATCGTAAGCATCCAGACCTGATCCATGATACTTTTGGCATTGGGGGCCGTATTTCCCGAGGTGCATTTGCTCCCGATCAGATAGTCGGGGTTGTAGGTGTCATCCACCACTTTCCAGGGGAAATTGTCGTATATGCCGCCGTCATAGAGCAGCATTGAATCCTTCTCGACCGGCTGGAACGCCAGCGGAATCGCCATCGAAGCCCGCACGGCCTCACCGAGATCACCGTTGCGCAGGACATGGGGCTCACGGTTCACCATGTCGCTGGCGACGCACCGGAACGGGACCATCAGGCTGTCGAAATCGCCCCTTGAGGCCGTCGTTGCCGGGGTCAGCAGCTCCGCCAGTGCCAGATCGATCTGTGTCGAAGAGATCAGATGGCCCGGCAGGACAAGCCGCGACCGCCTGCGGGCTTCGTCGCGCTGTTTGTCGTCCCGCAGATTGAACCGCAGCGTAAGCATGGAGGGCTGACCCTGCATCTGCCGATAATAAGAGGCATACTGGGGGGCGATGCGCCCCGACACCCAATCCTGAATCTGGCCCGAATCGACGATCTCCGCCATCTCCTCCGGAGAATATCCCGCCGCATACAGCGCCGCGATGATCGAACCCATCGAAGTGCCGGCAACATAGTCGATCGGAATTTCGTTCTCCTCAAGAGCCTGCAGGACACCGATATGATAAAGGCCCTTCGCGCCGCCGCCGCTCAACACCACACCTACGCTCTGTGCCTGGGCCCCTTCCGCGAGAGCCGCAAGAACTGCGATAAAAGCGAGCGTTTTGCGCAACATATCTCAAAAAATTTATAACTTTGCATGTTATAAGCGTTAAAATTAGACAAAAAGTATAAAACGGCAAAATATGACTGGCAAAATCGAAGACCTTTTGCGTCGCGTTGAAGAATTTCACCCCCGGACGGCGGCCGAACTCGAAGAGTTCCGTATCCGCATATTGGGGAAGAAGGGCGAGCTGACCGCCTTGATGGAGGAGTTCAAAACGGTTGCGCCCGAACTCAAGCGCGAGTTGGGCCAAAAGCTGAACAATCTCAAACAGACCGCTACGCAACGCATCAATCTTCTGCGGAGCAAAATGCAGGAGGAGGCAGCCGCAAACGCCGCCAAGATCGACGATCCCACCCGTCCCGGCTCTGCCGGGAGCCTCGGATCCCGGCATCCGATCTCGCTGGTAAAGAACCAGATCGTGGAGATCTTCTCCCGTCTGGGATATACCGTTGCCGACGGTCCCGAAATCGAGGACGACTGGCATGTCTTCTCGGCGCTCAATTTCCCGCCCGAACACCCGGCCCGCGACATGCAGGACACCTTCTTCATCGAAAAGAATCCCGACATCCTGCTCCGGACACACACCTCGTCCATCCAGGTCCGTACGATGGAGCGTCAGAAACCGCCCATCCGCGTCATCTGTCCCGGGCGCGTCTTCCGAAACGAGGCAATCTCCTACCGTGCACACTGCATCTTCCATCAGATCGAAGGCCTCTATATCGACGAGGGGGTATCGTTCGGCGACCTCAAACAGTCGCTGCTCTACTTTGCCAAGGAGCTCTTCGGCGAACAGACCGCAATCCGCATGCGACCCTCCTATTTCCCCTTCACGGAGCCTTCGGCCGAGGTTGACGTCTCGTGCAACCTCTGCGGCGGAAAAGGGTGCCCAGTCTGCAAGGGTACGGGCTGGCTGGAGATTCTGGGATGCGGCATGGTTGACCCCAACGTCCTTGAGTCGTGCGGGATCGATCCGCTGAAATACTCCGGATTCGCATTCGGAATGGGCATCGAACGAATCGCCATGCTCAAATACGGAGTCGGAGATCTGCGGCTCTATTTTGAAAACGACGTTCGGTTCCTCCACCAGTTCGACTCGGCGCTGGATTGATCCGTGTGTCTCCACGATGCGCGGAAAAACGTGTCGGGCGTACTTTTCGGCGCTCCGACAACGTTCATTTGAAAACTGACTGACAACTTATGCGCAAAATTCTGACGGTTCTCGTTCTGACGGCGATAATCGGCGGAGCCTTCGCCCGCAAGGTTCCGTCTCCGACACCTGCGCCGCAGATTCCCGATTCGCTCAGAAGCATCTACCTCTTCACCAAAGGGATCAAGGAGGCCTTCATCGCAAGAGATACCGCCGCCGCAAGAGCCGCCCTGGAGCAGGCTGCAGCCGCCGACTCCACCTACGGAGCTACATGGTACGAACTGGCCGGGCTGTCGCTCTACAACGACACGAAAAGCGCCCTGCGCTATGCGGAACGAGCCGTACGCAGCAACAGCACCGACAAGTGGTATCTGCTTCAGCTGGCGCAGGCGCAGGTGCTCAACGAACGATACCGCGACGCCATCGGAACCTATGACCGTCTGCGGGAGATCGATCCCCAGAATCCCGACAGCTACCGCATGCTGGCGATACTCTACGATCAGGTGCGGCAGCCCTTCTCGGCCATAGCCGTGCTCGATTCGGCCGAGGTACGGTTCGGACGGATCGACCTTCTCTCGGAACTCAAGCAACGGCTGCTGATCGGGACGATGCAGTACGACCGTGCCATCTCGGAAATAGAGGCCTTGATTGAAACGGCCCCCTACAAGGTCGAGAACCACCTGTTGCTGGGAGAATTGTACGCCCGACAGAAGAAGGACTCTCTGGCGCTGACACAATTCAACGAGGCATATCGGCTCGACTCCACAAGCATTGCCGTATTGACCGCCTTCAGCGAGTTCTACAATGACCGGCACGACTATGCCGCTGCGTTGAGCTACTCCGACAAGCTCTTTTCGGGAGACGAAATGCCGCTCGAGGAGAAGATCCGGTATTTCGAACGCATCACCGCCGACCGCAGCTTCTATGGAAGCTACTACCTTCAGATCAACGGGTTGGCGACGACCCTCGCCCTGAAATATCCGCGGGACCCGCGCGTGGTGAAGCTCTATGCCAATCATCTCATCGCGTCGGGACAGCTGGAGGAAGCATTGGCCTACTACAAGACGCATCTCGGAGACCAACCGCCGCAGGTCGAGTTCTTCGAAGCGGTCATCGACATCGAAAGCTACCGGCAACGGCCCGATTCGGTCGATCTCTACATCAACCGCGCCATGCAGCTGTTCCCCGACAATCCCGACCTCTATCTGCGCAAAGGACACTCGCTGGCCTACATGAAACGCTACGACGAGGCATTGAAATTCTTCCGCAATTCGCTGGAGCTGACGCAAAGCGATTCACTCAAGAGTGCCATCTGGAATTTCATGGGCGACGTTTACCACATGCAGGCGCAGCAGGCTGCGACCAAAGCGGGGAAGACCGCAACGGAAGAGGAGATGTTCGCAAGCCGCAAGGGGCCTGCGGCACGTTACATGCGGAAATGTTACGATGCCTACGACCGGTCGCTCGCGCTGCGGCCGGACAATCCGATGGTACTCAACAACTACGCCTACTTCCTGACGCTCGCGGGGCGGGATCTGGAACGGGCCCTTGCAATGTCCGAACAGGCCAATGCGCTCGAACAGGGCAATTCGACCTATCTCGATACCTATGCATGGATTCTCTACCGGCTGGGCCGCTACGACGAGGCCAAAAGGGCCATGCAGCAGGCGTTGTCGCTCGACCGCAGTGAAAGTCCGACCCTGCAGTTCCACTACGGGGATATCCTTGCGGCGATGGGCGAGTACTTCATGGCCGAAATCTACTGGCGCAAGGCGCTGGAAGGCGGATATGAGAATCCGGATGCCATCGTCGAACGCTTCCGGCAGCTCAAGGAGGCCAGGGCTGCATCATCCTCAACCGAGAAGAAGCCATGACACGTACACTTTATCTCGTCGGAATTCTGCTCTGCCTGTGGTTGCCGGCCTCCGGACAGAATGAGTTGCAACGTAAAATTGCGGAGAAGCAGCGGGCCATCGAAACGCTCGAGAAACAGATCGCGGAGGGGGAGCGGGAGCTCTCGTCCATCCAAAAGGGGAAAAGTGCCGAACAACGGAGCGTACGACGGTTGGCGCAGCAGATTGCATCGCGGCGACAGCTCCTTGACGAAACGGAGGGACAGATCGATCTGCTCTCCCGTCAGCTTGCCGTAACCGACAGCACGGCGGGAGTTCTGGCGGAACGGCTGGCCCGTTACCGCAACGAATATGCGGCCATGGTTCGCGAGGCCTACCGGAACTACAAACAGAACAGCTATCTGACCTACATTTTTGCCGCCGACGACTTTGCCGACATCGCCCGGCGCATCGCCAATATCCGGGGAGTAGCCAAACTTCGCGAAGCGAAGATGCAGGAGATTCTCCGGACGAGTGAAGAGGTGGGCAGACAACAGGCGCTGTTGGCCACACAAAAGCAGGCGCTTGATTCGACACACCGGAAGATTGATGCACAACGGGCACGCTACGAACGCGACCAACGCAACGCCAAAGCCCGGCTGCAGCGCATGTCGGCCCGTGAAAAGAGCGTATTGAAGCAGAAAGAGCTCCAGGAGGCAAAACTGGATGCGGCCATCGCCGAACTGCAGAAACTGACCAAGGGCAACAAAACGGGCGCCTCGTTTACGGCGAAAACATCGAACCTCAACCTTCCCGTCGAAGGCGGTCGCGTGAAACGCTATCATGAAAACATGGCCGAGATTGTCGGGCGCAAGGGTGCACGCATCACGTCGATCTACGAGGGGAAGGTCATGGATGTCAAACGCAACCGCATCACCAACCGATACGACGTATATATTGCTCATGGAGAGTATATTACATCCTACGCAAACCTCAATTCCGTCAGTGTGTCCAAAGGACAGACCGTTGCGAAGAATGCCCCGATCGGCATCATCGGTCCTTCGGTTGACATCCAGACGATGAAGACCGAATACCGGCTTGTTTTCGGCATCTACCCGCCGGCTGGAGGGAAGAAGATGCGGGCATCGGACTGCTTCCGCAAGTAACCAAGTAACCCGACCGCATCGATCGGACAGAGGCGCGGATGAAAGGCTGAAAAACAGAGATACATACCAACCACAATAAAGACAAAAAACGAGCGGGGACAAAAACGGGACAGGCGAGGAGCAGCGGAAAAGGGACAGACCGGACCGGCGCAACCATCGGAGAAGAAGGGAATATATCGACAACCGGGGCGTTGCGGCTTGTCACCAAATACGGAAAACAGAGAAAATCCCGTTTCGCGGGCCGCAACGGGAGGAGTAATTGGGATCACTGGTCCCCGTATGAATTAATGCAACAGACAACGGCAATATGGCTGTAAGATACTATAACGAGGCGTGCTCCTACCGTCTGCCGGAAAAGAGACGGACTTCGGCCTGGCTGCGCAGGGTCGCCGAAGAGGAGGGATACGTGCTCACCGATGTAAACTATATCTTCTGTTCGGCGGAACGACTGTTGGAGATGAACAGACAGTTTCTCGGACATGACTATTACACCGATGTAATCACATTCGATTACAGCGACCGCAAAAAGGCCCGCACGGTGGCGGGAGATATCTTTATCGATGTGGAGACGGTTGCGGACAACGCCCGGATCTACGGAGCGACACGGCTTTGTGAAATGCGCCGCGTCGTTGTTCACGGCTTGCTGCACCTCTGCGGACAGAAGGACAAAACGCCCCGCACAAACGCAGCCATGCACCGCAAGGAGGACAAATACCTCCGTTATTGGGAGGAGGAGAGATGACGCTTCATTACGATATTATCGTCATCGGCGGCGGGCATGCCGGCTGTGAAGCGGCATCTGCCGCCGCACGGCTCGGTTCACGGACCCTGCTGCTGACAATGGACATGACCAAGATGGCCGGCATGTCGTGCAATCCGGCCGTCGGCGGCGTGGCAAAGGGCCAGATTGTCCGGGAGATCGACGCATTGGGCGGTCGCATGGCCCGCATAACGGACCGCACGACCCTCCAGTTCCGCATGCTCAACCGTTCGAAGGGGGCCGCCATGTGGAGTCCCCGCGCGCAGTGCGACAAAGGCCGTTTTTCCGCCGAATGGCGGCGCGAGCTGGAGAATACGGAGAATCTCTACATCTGGCAGGACGCGGCCGTAGAACTGCTCTTTGACAGCAAAAACGGCCATACCCGCATATCGGGCATAAGGACCCGGATGGGTGTGACCTTCTCGGCCGACTGCGTCATCCTTACGGCCGGGACCTTCCTCAATGGACTGATGCACTGCGGAGCGGCACACGCCTCCGGAGGAAGAGCCGGCGACGCGGCTGCAACAGGCGTTACGGAATCGCTCGCAAGCATGGGGTTCGACGTGGGACGAATGAAGACGGGAACCCCCGCACGCCTCGACGCACGAACAATCAACTTCGACGCCCTCGAGATCCAATATGGAGATGTAAATCCGTCCAAATTCTCGTTCTCATCTGATCCTCAACCTGTTAGGCATCAACTTCCGTGTTTTCTCGTCTACACGAACCCGGAGGTACATGCAATCCTGCGCAGCGGGTTCGACCGTTCGCCGCTGTTCAACGGGACGATACACGGAATCGGTCCCCGCTACTGCCCGTCGATTGAGGACAAACTGCGCACCTTCGCCGGAAAGGAGCAGCACCAGCTGTTTCTCGAACCCGAAGGGGAGGAGACGAACGAATACTACCTCAACGGATTCTCCTCGTCACTGCCCTGGGAGATACAGTACGAGGCGCTTCACAAGATCCGCGGACTGGAGAACGTACATATCTACCGCCCGGGCTACGCCATCGAATACGACTATTTCCCTCCTACACAGCTGCACCACACCCTTGAGACGAAACTTGTCGAAGGGCTCTACTTCGCCGGACAGGTAAACGGCACGACCGGCTACGAAGAGGCCGCCGCACAAGGGCTGATGGCCGGAATCAACGCACACCTCAAACGGACCGGACAGGAGCCGCTGGTTCTCCACCGCGACCAGGCATACATCGGCGTGCTGATCGATGACCTCGTCACCAAAGGGGTCGATGAGCCGTACCGGATGTTCACCTCGCGCGCCGAGTACCGCATCCTGCTGCGACAGGACAACGCCGACCTTCGGCTGACACCGATCGGTCGGAAAATCGGGCTCATCACGGCAAAAGAGTTCGCTGAATTCGAACAAAAAAAATCGAGCGTAGAATCGCTTGTATCGTTCGCCCACCGCACGAGTGTCCGTGCAGGCGAAATTGACGACTATCTAAAAAGTGTCAATTCAGAGCCAATGAAGCAGGGGAGGAAGCTCTACGATCTGATTTTGCGCAACGACATCACCTTTGAGGGGATGGCCGGCGCCCTTCCCAAACTGAAGCACTTTCTTGAAGAGGGGGCGATCAGTCGCGAAGCTGTCGAAGAGGCCGAGATCCAGATTAAATACAACGGATACATTCTGCGCGAAAAAAACATTGCGGAGAAGCTGCACCGGCTGGAGGAGATTCCCATACCCGACGGTTTTGACTTCATGTCGATGCAATCGCTGACAATTGAGGCCCGACAAAAGCTGCTGCGCATTCAGCCACGTACCATTGGACAGGCGTCGCGCATTCCGGGAGTTTCACCGGCAGACATCAACGTGCTGCTTGTCAAATTCGGCAGATAGGGGAGACCGCGCCCCGCAGGCAGCCGCCTGCGTCAACAGAAAAATCGCGCGGAAGCAGTTCAGAGAACAGTTTTTCTTCAAAACAACAGGAAAAAGGTTCAGGTCAAAACCCATCTTCGACCGCTTTTATTATAAAAGAAGATTCGGGATTTGTAAAAAAAAGCAGTCTTTTACCGGCATCTCTTGCTGGATACTGTCGAAAGGAATTGAAGACCTCGTGACCGGCATTCAAAGATTTATCAGAGATAACCAGCGCGTCTCTCCGGAAAACATAAAGCTTCCAGACCTGACGATCCTACATCCGCAGCACCGACAAGGCCGACAGAATCGGCAAGATCGACAGAACCGACAGGATCAACAGCATACTCGCGGATCGTCTTCCACAAATTGTTCCACGTGGAACAAAAGAAGAGGCGGAGCAATGCTCCGCCTCTTAAATTACCTTTATTGCGTACTGCGTCACAGCGCCGCACACAAAAAAAAGACGCTTACTCGACAACAACCGTCCATCCATACGGATCTGCGCAACGGCCGTATTGAATATCCTGCAATTTATTGTACATCTCGAGACAGCGCTTGCCTGGTTCATCGCCGAAATGCCACTCGCGACCCGTCTCCTTGTCGTAGATATATGAGATAGGCGAAATAACGGCAGCCGTACCGCAAGCAGCACACTCTTCGAAAGTAGAGAGCTCATCAACAGCAACGGGACGCTCTTCAACTTTCATTCCCATATCCTTTGCCAGCTGACGGAGACTCTTGTTGGTAATGGAGGGGAGGATAGAGGTAGACTTGGGCGTCACGTAGGTATTGTCCTTAATTCCAAAGAAGTTCGCGGCACCGCACTCCTCGATATATTTCCGATGTACGGCATCAACAAACATCGAGTTGGCAAATCCCTCCGCATTGGCGACCTCACCAGCCTCAAGGCTCGCAGCATAGTTGCCGCCACACTTTACGTCGCCTGTTCCACGTGGAGCAGCGCGGTCGAAATTCGGATTGATGATCACGCGGATCGGCTTGATCCCCTCCTTGAAATAGGCTCCGACAGGAGAAACGAAGATGCCCACCAGAAACTCCTTGGCAGGATGTACACCCAGGAATGCCCCCATGCCGATCTCATAAGGCCGCAAATAAAGCGTCGCTCCCGTACCATAAGGAGGAACAAAACGCTCGTTTGCCTTCACGACCATCTTGCACATCTCGACAAAGGTATCGACCGGAAGCTCGGCCATGCACAACTTGCGCGCCGAGGCGGCAAAACGTTTTCCGTTTTCATCGGGACGGAAAAGACGAATCTTACCGTCCTTGCCGCGAAAAGCCTTTAACCCCTCGAATGACTCTACACCGTAGTGCAGGCAAGGTGCCGACATGTGGATCGAGATATACTCATCCTGCGTCAGCTCAGGTTTGCCCCATTTACCATCCTTGTAAGAGATCCGGACGTTATAATCCGTTTTGTGATAATTGAAAGGCAGCGAAGCCCAATCGATGTTTTCCATATTCCTGTTGTTTTAAATTATCCGACAATTGAACCGTTAAAAACCGCAGCAGCGGGCTTCAAGAGGACAAGACGGCCATCCGCATTCTCGCCCATCAGAATCATGCCCCGCGACTCGATTCCCTTCAACGTGCGCGGCGCAAGGTTCACAAGGACAAGCACCTGCTGTCCCACAAGCTCCTCGGGAGTAAAATACTCGGCAATTCCCGAAACGATAACACGTTTGTCGATACCCGTATCAACCGTTAACTTGAGCAGTTTCTTCGTCTTGGCGACCTTCTCAGCCTCAAGGATCGTAGAGACACGGATGTCCATCTTCTGGAAATCGTCGAAAGAGATCTCATCCTTCTGATTTTCAATATTTTGCGAAGCCTCAGCAGCCTTATTCGCGGCCTTTGTGGCGGCAAGTTTGTCGAGCTGTTTCTGAATGACGTCGTCTTCGATCTTCTCAAACAAAAGTTCGGGCTTCCCGATGGTATGGCCAGCCGCGAGCAGATCCATGGAGCCGATACGCTCCCAGTCAAAAGAATCCACCTGCAACATCCGGCGCAGTTTCTCCGCGGAGAAGGGCATGAACGGCTCAATGACAATCGACAGATTGGCCGTAATCTGCAGGGCGATATTCAAAATCGTCTTCACACGTTCGGGATCCGTCTTGATCACCTTCCAGGGTTCGCTGTCGGCAAGGTACTTGTTGCCGATACGGGCGACGTTCATCGCGTCCTTCAGCGCCTCGCGGAAACGGAAGTTCTCCAGATCCTGTTCCAAAACCGACTTCACACGCTGCAGCTCGGCAATCGTCTCACGATCGTAATCGGTCAGCGCGCCGCAGGGAGGCACCACACCCTCGTAATACTTCTGCGTCAGGACAAGAGCGCGGTTGACGAAGTTTCCCAGAACGGCGACCAACTCATTGTTGTTACGCGCCTGAAAATCCTTCCACGTGAAGTCATTGTCCTTCGACTCGGGGGCATTTGCGCAGAGAACGTAGCGCAGGACATCCTCCTTGCCGGGGAACTCGTCGAGGTACTCATGCAGCCAGACAGCCCAGTTGCGCGAGGTGGAGATCTTCTCGCCCTCGAGGTTCAGAAACTCGTTTGCCGGAACATTCTCCGGGAGAATATAATCACCGTGCGCCTTGAGCATCGACGGGAAGACGATGCAATGGAACACGATGTTGTCCTTGCCGATAAAATGGACCATCTTGGTCTCGGGATCCTTCCAGTAGCGCTCCCAGTCGGGAGTAAGCTCCTTGGTAGCCGAGATGTATCCTATCGGGGCGTCGAACCAGACGTAGAGGACCTTGCCCTCGGCGCCCTCGACCGGCACGGGGATTCCCCAATCCAGGTCGCGGCTCACGGCACGCGGCTGCAGGCCCAGATCGAGCCAGCTTTTGCACTGTCCGTAAACGTTGGGGCGCCACTCCTTGTGACCGTCGAGGATCCAATGACGCAGGAATCCCTCGTACTGATCAAGAGGCAGGTACCAGTGTTTCGTTTCACGCTTGACAAGCGGCGACCCCGACAGGGCGCTGTGCGGATTGATCAGTTCATCGGGCGACAGCGTGGATCCACACTGCTCGCACTGATCGCCATAGGCGCGCTCGTTCCCGCAATGGGGGCAGGTGCCGACGATATAACGATCGGCGAGAAACTGCTGCGCCTCCTCGTCGTAATACTGCAGCGAGGTCTTTTCGATGAATTTTCCTTCGGAATAGAGCTTGCGGAAGAAATCCGACGCCGTCTGCGCATGCACGGGCGACGATGTCCGGGAATAGATATCGAAAGAGATGCCGAAACGCTCGAACGATGTCTTGATCAGGTTATGGTAACGATCGATAATCTGCTGAGGTGTCACACCCTCCTTGCGGGCCTTGATGGTAATGGCGACGCCATGTTCGTCGCTTCCGCAAATCGAGATGACGTCCCGGCCACGCAGCCGCAGGTAACGGACATAGATGTCCGACGGAACATACACGCCCGCCAGATGGCCGATGTGCACCGGACCGTTTGCATAGGGAAGAGCCGATGTAACCAGATAGCGCTTAAACTCTTTTGCCATTTCCTTTTACTTTGTAAATTTTGTCACAAAAATAGGAAATCCCCGCCAAAAAGCCTAAGAAAAGAGCTGTTTTTCTTTTTCAGCGGGATGCACGGACTTGAAGAGAAAGATTCGGAGCACACGGGAATGTTCCGGAAAAGTTGCTTTTCGCGACGCCGGTGACGAAGCGGACAGAGCGACATAAGGCACAAGACCCGAATCGCGTTCCGCAGTATGCCGGCATACGGGGAGTGCCGTCCCGAAGAAAAAGAAGAGGCATTGTTATTTTGCAAACAGCAGAAAAGCACTTTTATGAAAAAAATGCGTACATTTGCAGGAGCAATTGCGCAGGACGAAGTCGTACATAAACTAAATACATTAAAACCAAATCATTATGTTCGCAATCGATTCTTATGATTTCAAAGGGAAACGCGCCATTATCCGCGTGGATTTCAATGTGCCTCTGAACGACAAGTTCGAAGTCACGGACGATACCCGTATCCGTGCAGCGATCCCCACTATCAAGAAAGTACTCGAAAAGGGGGGAGCGGTAATTCTCATGTCGCATCTGGGACGCCCCAAGAAGAACAACGATATGAAATTCTCGCTCGAACACATCGTCGGCGCCATCGAAGCACGCCTGGGACACAAGGTGATGTTCGCCGGCGACTGCATGGGCGAAAAGGCTGCCGAAATGGCCAAGAACCTCAAGCCCGGCGAAGTGATGCTGCTCGAAAACCTCCGTTTCTACGCCGAGGAAGAGGGCAAACCGCGCGGGCTGGCGGAGGACGCTACCGAAGAGGAGAAGAAGGCGGCAAAGAAGGCTCTCAAGGAGGGTCCGCAGAAGGAGTTCGTCAAGAAACTCGCTTCGTACGCCGACTGCTACATCAACGACGCTTTCGGCACGGCACACCGCGCACACGCATCGACGGCCCTGATCGCCGAATATTTTCCCCACGACAAGATGTTCGGCTACGTCATGGAGAACGAGCTCAAGGCGATCGACGGCGTGATGCAGAACCCGCAGCGCCCCTTCTGCGCCATCATCGGCGGTTCGAAGGTCTCGACCAAGATCTCGATCATCGAGAAACTCATGGAGAAGGTCGATTCGATCATCATCGGCGGCGGGATGACCTACACGTTCGCCGCAGCACAGGGCGGAAAGGTCGGCAACTCGATCTGCGAACCCGACATGTTCCCCGTAGCGCTCGACATTCTCAAAAGGCGCAGGAAAAGGGTATCAAGCTGGTCATGTCGCCTGACGCGCTGATCGCCGACGCCTTCTCGGCCGACGCCAATACGGCCGTCGCCCCGGCAAACGACATTCCCGACAACTGGGAGGGTGTCGATATCGCCGATGAAGGCAAAAAGATCTTCCGTGAACACATCCTCGGCTGCAAGACCATTCTGTGGAACGGTCCCGTGGGTGTATTCGAGATCGACAAGTTCGCAACAGGTTCGAAGGCCGTTGCCGAAGCAATCGCCGAAGCTACCGCAAAAGGCGCCTACTCGCTCATCGGCGGCGGCGACTCGGTAGCCTGCATCAACAAGTTCGGTCTGGCCGACAAGGTCAGCTATGTATCGACCGGCGGTGGTGCACTGCTCGAATACATGGAGGGCAAGGAACTTCCGGGCGTAGCGGCCATCCGCAAATAATCGCTGTCTGCGGAACAAAACCATCTTGCGAAGGAGTTGCCCCCATGTGAGGCAACTCCTTCGTGCCTGTAACCCAAAAGGGCGCACGGAGATACGGCAGAGAGAGAAGGAGTCCGTAACCGCGCGCCGCGACAACAACCATTAACAATGAAACGAATCATTCTTTTTGCAACGGTAGCCTGTATGATGAGTTGCAACAACAAACCGGCAAAGGTAGCGGCAATCGATACGACGAATTTCGACCCGACCGTCGCACCCAACGAAGACTTTTATCAATATGCCACGGGCGGCTGGCAGGCCAAAAACCCGCTGAAACCCGAATTCTCACGCTACGGATCGTTCGACGTCCTGCGTGAAAACAACGAGATCCGCATCAACGAGCTCTTCCAGGAGATGACCGCCATGCAGGCCGAAGCCGGTTCGGTGGATCAGAAGATTTCCGATCTCTACAAGATGGGGCTTGACTCGGTGCGCCTCAACAAGGAGGGTGCTGCACCCGTCATGGCCGATATCGCCGCAATCATGCAGGTCGAAAAGGGAAGTGCCCTGACGAAAAAACTCACGGAGATGATTCTCGATACGGGCAACCCGCTCTTCACCTTCGGTGTCATGGCCGATCTGATGGACAGCAACACCAACACCTTCTATCTCCAGCAGGCGGGGCTGGGCATGGGCGACCGCGACTACTACCTCGAAGAGTCGAATGCCGGGCTCAAAAAGGGGTATGAGGCCCTGCTTGCCAAACTCTACACGCTTGCCGGCGTCGAAGAGGCTGCCGCAGCCAAGGCCGCAGCGGATGTCGTTGCCTTCGAAACGGAGCTGGCACGCATCTCCTGGTCGAATGTCGAGCTGCGCGACGTGGCCCGCGGATACAATCCGATGACCGTCGAGGAGCTCAAGAAGAACTACGGAGCCATCGACTGGACGCTTCTCTTCAGCGAGCTGGACAAAACGGGGGCGAAGAACATCGACCGCGCCATCGTCGGACAGCCGAGTTTCTTCGAGGGGATGAGCAAACTCATCGACTCGACACCGATCGAAACGCTGCGTTACTACCTGGCAGGACAATACCTGACCAATGCGGCATCCTACCTGAGCGACGACTTTTATGCCGCGTCGTTCGACTTCTACGGTCGTCAGATGGCCGGAAAACAGGAGCAGAAACCGCGCTGGAAACGGGCCATGTCGGTTCCGAATGCCGTATTGGGCGAAGCTGTCGGCGAGATGTACGTCGCCAAGTACTTCCCCAAGGAGGACAAGGAGCGCATGCTGGCTCTCGTGAAGAATCTGCAAACGGCCCTCGGCGAACACATCGCAGCCCTCGACTGGATGTCGGATGCCACGAAGGCCAAGGCGCAGGAGAAACTCGCTGCATTCCACGTGAAGATCGGCTATCCCGACAAGTGGAAGGACTACTCGTCGCTGACGATCGATCCCGCGATGGACTACTGGCACAACATCAAGGCCGCCAGCCTCTGGAGCTCGAAGGACAATCTGAGCAAATACGGCAAACCGGTCGATAAGGATGAATGGCTGATGTCGCCGCAGACGGTCAATGCCTACTACAACCCCACGACCAACGAAATCTGCTTCCCGGCCGCCATTCTGCAGCCGCCGTTCTACAATCCGGATGCCGACGATGCCGTCAACTACGGAGCCATCGGCGTCGTGATCGGCCACGAAATGACGCACGGATTCGACGATCAGGGCCGCAATTTCGACAAGGACGGCAACATGAACAACTGGTGGACCGACGACGATGCGGCAGCCTTCAAGGCCAAAACGGACATTCTGGTCAAACAGTTCGATGCCATCGAGGTGCTGCCCGCCAAGGGTGACCAACCCGCCGTCTTCGCCAACGGCGCGCTGTCGCTGGGAGAGAATATTGCCGATCAGGGCGGTCTGCGCGTGGCATACACCGCATATCACAACTCGTTGAAAGGGAAGGAGACTCCGGCGCCCATCGATGGATTTACACCCGACCAGCGCTTCTATCTGGCCTATGCACAGCTGTGGGCGCAGAACATCCGTGACGAGGAGATAGCCCGTCTGACGAAGATCGACGTACACTCGTTGGGAAAATGGCGTGTCAACGCAACCCTGCGCAACCTCCAGAGCTTCTACGACGCATTCAACATCACCGATGGAGCGATGTTCATGCCCGAAGAGGAGCGTGTCATCATCTGGTAAACCGTCATATCAAACAAGTGAAAAGGGGCCGGCCGTTTGCCGGTCCCTTTTTGTTTTCCGAAATCGGGACCGCTCCGGCCAACGGAAAGATTCCGGATCTGGGATTTGCCACAACAGAACGACGGAAAACCGCTGCGGACGCTGCTGTCCGGAGATGCAAACGACGGAACGGTCCGGTCGGACCGAGGAACCGTGGACGAGGGATCCGCTGCCGGCAAACCGGCAAGCAACAAAATCCACACGCGGCACGCTGCGGTACGGTATTTGAACGATCCGGACAGACAAAAATTCATACGGTCATGAAACACTGGATTCTCTTCATCGCCCTGCTGTCGGGCATGACGGCAACGGCAACAACGATCTCTCCGACCGCCAGGGACGAACGGACGGCTGCGGAGACAAAAAGCCGGACGATTCATTTCGAGGCACTTCCGGATGCGGCCCGCAGCTTCATCCACGATTTCTATGCTCAGGAGCGGGTAATGCGCGTCCGGACGGATCCTACGGCAAAACTCTTCACTTACAGGGTCCGGTTCACCAATGGTGACGAGATCTTCTTTTCGCGCAGCGGAGAGTGGACCGAAATGGAGTGTCCGAAAGGCGTGCCGGCGCAACTCGTCCCGCAGGAGGTAAAGGATTATGTAAAGAGCAAATACCCGGGTCGGACCATCACGGCCATCGGACTCGAAAACAACGGCATTTCGGTCTCTCTCTCCGACCACACGGAGTTGACCGTCCCCTCCGAAACGGACAACCTCCGCACCCGCATGCAGAAAAAACAGGAGGACAAAACAATGAAAAAGGAGATGAAGGATGAGAAACATCCGCATCACAGGGACCATCACGGAATGAGCAGATAAAGCCTTCCGAAGGGAGACCCGCTCTCCCGACCGCCGACAACACGTCAAGACCCCGTTTTTCAAAAGAACGGGGTTTTTCATGCCCCCCGACATGAAAAAGTATATCGTCCGACGCCGAAACAGGGTCGATAACCCATCCGCAACGACCATATTACGGACTTTTTTTCGTATTTTTGAAAAAAACTTGTCGGTATGGGCGGGAAAGGATCGTCAAGGCATTGTCTGACAATGCTTTTTATTTCGGGAGTGCTGCTTGCCGGAGGCTGCCAGCAGCGTGACATGCCGCTCTTCGATCCCGAAGACGGTACCTCCACGACACCACAACCCGTACTGAAGGTCGAACCGCTGTCGTTACGGTTCGACGCCGGCGGCGGAAAGTCTGCTCTTTTCATCACGTCCGGAGAGGCAGACGAATGGAGCGCCGACGCCAATGCCGAATGGTTGGAAGTCAGTGAAAATCAAGGATATGGTTCCACCGAGCTCTCCGTCGCGGCAAGGGCGAACGATTCAGCCGAACCCCGATATGCGTGCGTCACCGTAACATCTCCGCATGCCTCAACCATCTCCGTAACGATAGAACAGGCCGCCGCACCCGCACCATCGTCCGAAACAATCCTGCTGAAAGAGGCGGTTGCACACTATCGGGGCGATCTGCTCCAGACAAACGGAGAGCTTGACAACGTCCGACTCGAGCTGCGCGGGACCGATCCATCATCCTCCGATTACCCCATTGTGGAGATCGTGCTTGACCTGAACATTCCGGCAACGACCTTTGCCGCGACGGATCTCACGGGATCCTATGCCGCGAATCTCACCGACATCCCGTGCAAGGGGAGTTTCAACTCCTCGGAAACGACATGCATCATTCGCCAAAATGCGGACGGAGATGCGCTTGAACCACTCTATACGGTCGGAGGAGACGTCGCAATCGTCCGTTCAAACGATCTCTACCGGATTGACCTGACACTGAAAACCGGCGATGGAACGACCTGCACGGCCCGCTATGAAGGGTCAATCATCCTCGTTGACGATACGGCGGCACCGCACTCCACCCTCACCGAAAATGTCCGGCCCAACGTCCTGCGCGCCACCGGCATGTTTTACCCCTGCGACGATCCGCAGATCACGGCCCGAAAACTCGTTTTGCAATTTTACGGAGACCTTGCGGTTCTGCCGTTAGAGAACATGATGTGGACCCTCCTCGTCGAACCGGAAGCGGCGAAAAACGGCGCAATCGAAGGCAGATACAGCGTGATCGGGAAACCGTCGGCCGCACTCACGGCCGAGGATCTGCAGGTCGGGGGCATCCTGGCGGGAGAGATCTCGACAGACGATACGGATACAGGAATCTTCAGCGGCAGCTGGTACCGTCTCCTGACAACCCGCAATGGAGAGACGGAGCTGATGGCCGCAGCTCCGCTGGTCAAGGGAGAAGCCGTCGTTTCAAGAGACGGAAAGAGCTACACGATCGACTACCTCTTCGTCGATGACAATGTCCATTCCCCCCATACCGTCTCGGGACAATACAAGGGGAGCATCGATTTTCAGAATCTTGACGAATAGAAGAACAGAGGAAAGCGGAC
The DNA here is from genome assembly GCA_944322375.1 of uncultured Alistipes sp. Classification (GTDB taxonomy): domain Bacteria; phylum Bacteroidota; class Bacteroidia; order Bacteroidales; family Rikenellaceae; genus Alistipes. Next base: position 4,861 of record CALUOX010000008.1, on the reverse strand, counting down.
CGTTTCGAACCTTTTCACAGGGCTTATACGGCTCCATGCGGTTCTTTGCAAAAACACCGTGCTTCCGCTCTGCTCCGGGATACCGCGACTCACACGCCCAATACCTGATACACATACGAACGAAACGGCAACCGAAAACAATTCGAAAAGACTTTTTACTTCCTTTTCCAGCATGTGTGATTCTCCGAACCGTTCCCGGCCCAGGACCGGACAAACGGTAAACAAACGAAGAGGAGGCTTTCACGAAAGCCTCCTCTTCCGATTGTTTCATCAAGGATCCTGACCGTCAAGGAGAAGGATCGCTCTGCACCGAATGTCGAAACTACTCGAACGAAAGAATGTAGGGACAATAGGCAAGCACACCCTGCTGTGAAAGCGCCTTGCGGACACTGCTGTATTCGTCGTAAAGGTCAAACAGCGCTCCATGCTCGACATGCGCCTCCACTTTCGCATGGAGCGCTGCGAAGATGGCCGCGAGGCCCTGCGGCAGCTCCCGAACCTCTTCGATGAAGTAATCTTCACCCAGCCCCGCCTTGTCAACCGCGACGGCAATGGCCGCCTTCAAACCGCCGTTGACATCCACCAAACCAATGTCCGCAGCCTTTATTCCACTCCATACGCGGCCGCCGGCAATCTCCAGCACACGATCCAGCGGCAGATTACGTCCCTCAGCGACATTCTCCGTGAAAGTTTCGTAAACATGATCTACCCCCTTTATCATGGCTGCACGCTCGATGGGGGTCAATCCGCGGAAGACGTTCATGTCGGCCGAACGATTGCTCTTGACTCCGTCAACGGTAATACCCAACTTGTTTTTGGCCGCATCGCCGATATCGACGTACATGCCGAATACGCCGATCGAACCCGTCAGGGTCAATCTGTCGGCGACAATGGCATCCGCCGGACAGGAGATATAATATCCGCCGCTGGCAGCATAGGCACCCATGGAGACGATTACGGGTTTTTCAGCTCTGAGCAGCTCGATCTCCCGCCAGATCACATCCGACGCCAAAGCACTTCCACCCGGAGAATTGACCCGCAGGACCACGGCCTTCACACCGTCGTCCTCACGCAAACCGCGGATCTTTTCGCCAAGCGTATTGCCGTAAACGGCATCGTAACCCTCGCCATCGACAATATTGCCGTCGGCATAGAGAATCGCCACACGGTTCGAACCCATGTGTGCAAGGTCAGGCCCGACCTGCGCCGCATACGTACCCAGCGACACAAAGTTGTAACTTCCGTCGCCGTTCGCCGGGACACCCTGTTCGGCAAAGAGATCGTTCATCTGATCTTCGTAGAGCGTATCGTCGATCATCCCCCACTTGACCGCATCCTCGGCCTGGAGAACCGACAGATTGTCGGCATAATCGTCAAGCTGCTCGATGGTCAGTCCGCGCGAGTCGGCTACATCACCCGCCACGACACACCACATCGTATTGACCAGTTCCGACATCTGCTCCCGATTGGCATCGGACATCTGTGTCAGGAAATAGGGCTCCACCGCACTCTTGAACTTGCAGGCCGTCGGTCGGAAAATCTCCGCCTTGAGATCAAGCTTGTCCATCAAACCCTTGAAAAACATCACGTTCATCGCCATACCCCGCCAGTCGAGCATCCCTTCGGGCTGAATGTAAACCTTGTCGGCAACCGATGCAAGGTAGTAGGCACTCTGACTGTAGGCTTCGTTGTAAGCAAGAACGAATTTTCCACTCTCCGTCCGGAAATCATCGATCGCAGCCCGCAGCTCCTCGAGAATCGCCAGCGACGCCATGCCTGCACCGTTGGGTCGGATGTAGATTCCCTTGATGCGAGGATCGGCCTTGGCGGCATCAATGGCCCGCAGAGCACTGAACAACGTCACCTGCGGCGTTACGGTCATCGTCTTGAAATCCACCCCTGCAAAGGGATCGTTCGACGGAGCGTCAAGCAGGTTCTCCGAAAGGTCGATCTTCAAAATGGAATTATCGGAGATGCCCGTACTTACACTCAATGCTCCCACAATTCCCATCACAAACAGGCTCCATATCATACCAATCAGTATGTTGCCTACAACAAAAGCCAGCAATCCGGCAAGAAAAGTCTTTGAAAAATTCATATTTAATTTCAATTGACAAATTTTGATTTTCCGGGATCGGAAACACCCCCGCCCTTCCGACAAACAAAAATACACAAATTTTACGACTATACTACGATCTGACAAAATATCGTTATCTTTGTTGAATCTTACTCGAACAGATTTTATGGAGCAACAAATCAAAAGGCTGCTTTCGACGATCGTCCATCCCGAAAGCGGACGCAATATCATCGAAAGCGGTATCGTTGAACACGTCGATCTCCAGAACAACCGCATCACCGTCACCCTTCACTTCGACAAGGCCCGTGACCCCTTTGCATTGAAGATCAAACACCAGATCGAAGAGATCCTCTCCACGGAGCTCGCACTCGACAAGGAGGCGATCACGGTCATCATCAAGGAGGCCGCACCCCACGTGCAGCAGCCTGCCGAACGGCATACCCAGACGGGCGGCATCGGCAAGATTCTGGCCGTTGCCTCGGGAAAGGGCGGCGTGGGCAAATCGACCGTAACGGCCAATCTGGCCCTCACACTGCGCAACATGGGATACCGCGTCGGAATCCTCGATGCCGATATCTACGGACCCTCGCAGCCGAAAATGTTCGGCGTGGAGGATTATCTGCCCGAGGCGGAGCGCATCGACGGCGAAGAGTGCATCCTTCCGGCCGACGCCATGGGAATCAAACTGATGTCGATCGGTTTCTTCATCAAACCCACCGACGCATTGATCTGGCGGGATGCCATGGCCACGAACGCCCTGCGGCAAATGATACATCAGACGAAGTGGGGAGGTCTCGATTTTCTGCTCATCGATCTTCCTCCCGGAACGGGCGGCGTGCATCTGGCAGTCATCTCGGAGCTGAAAATCACGGGTGCCGTCATTGTCTCCACCCCGCAACAGGTTGCCGTGGCGGATGTACGGCGCGGTGTGGAGATGTTCCGCGCCGAAAAGATCGAGATCCCGGTGGTGGGAATCATCGAGAACATGGCGTGGTTCACACCCAGGGAGCTGCCTCAAAACCGTTATTACCTCTTCGGACATGGCGGAGCCCGTGAGTATGCGGAGAAAAACGATGTTCCGTTTTTAGGAGAGATACCTATCATTCAATCCGTTATGGACGGATCGGAAGAGGGGCGTCCGGCCGTGGGAACGGATCCCGAAGTGGAATCGCGCTACCGGTCGATAGCCGAAAAAATTGTTGAAAACATGACGAAATCATGTTGACAACCTGTCGGCGGACGGACGAAAAAAGTGATAAAAAGGAGATGTAAAAAGTTGCAGAAACCGGTTCTCCTCCGCGTGTACGGAATCTCGGAAAAAACAAGAAAAACTTTTCAAAAGTTACTCCGAAACAAAGAACGGCCGGCGAGCGACGATTGTTGAGAAAAAAGTGCTGTCGAAGTGTTGAAAAGACCTTTCGACAATTGTTGAAAAAAGGAAGAGGATGGATCGGAACGCCTGAATATCAACAACGGAAAGCGACAGGCGATCAGTGAACCGTTCCGGAGACGGATCATAAAATGATGATAACCCTTTCGCGAAAAAAGTTGTAAAACTTATCGACAGGTATTATTAATCTTCTTCTTTTTAAATTTAAAATTGAATTGAAATAAATAAACATAAAAAACAAAGGGAAGCCATGGTCGATAAACTCCGTACCCGAATCGAAGAGCTCAAACGGGAGAAGAATGCCGTAATTCTCGCACATTATTATATGCGCCCCGAGGTGCAGGCCGTTGCCGATTTTCTGGGGGATTCGCTGGCTTTGTCCATCGAGGCCAAACGTACCGATGCACGCATCATCCTCTTTGCCGGGGTGCACTTCATGGCTGAAACGGCCAAAGTGCTGTGCCCGGATCGCAAGGTTCTCATTCCGGTGCGTGAGGCAGGCTGTTCGCTGGCCGAAAGTTGCCAGAGCGAGGCCTTTCGCCGTTTCCGGGCTCTTTACCCCGATCACAAGGTGATCTCATATGTCAATACGTCGGTCGAGGTGAAGGCGCAGACGGATATCTGCTGCACATCGTCGAATGCGCTGAAGGTCGTCGAATCGATTCCGGCCGATGTTCCGATTCTCTTCGGTCCCGATCGGAATCTGGGTCGCTACGTGCAGCGGCTCAGCGGAAGAGAGAACATGGTGATCTGGGACGGTGCATGTGTCGTGCACGAGCGCTTCTCGGCCGATGGGATCCGTCGCTTGAAGGAGGAGCATCCTTCGGCCAGGGTGGTGACCCATCCGGAGTGTCCGGCCGAGGTGGTTGCCCTGGCGGATTATACGGGTTCTACGGCCGGCATGCTCGACTTTTGCGGTCGGGATGCCGCGAAGGAGTTCATTGTGGTGACGGAAGCCGGCATTCTCTGTGAGCTGGGACGCCGCTATCCGGAGAAGGTGTTCATTGCCGCTCCGACGCTCGACGGCCGGACGCCCAACGAGTGTGAGGATATGAAGTTGGCGACACTCGAACGGATTGTCGATTGTCTGGAGCGTGAAGCACCCGAAGTGACGATCGACGAGGAGGTGCGTCGTGCTGCGGAGCGTTCGATTCTGCGGATGATAGAGATTCACTGACGGTGTTACGTTTTCTCCCGTTTCCGGGAGATTTGGAGGGGAGGAAGTGTGTGAAATATGTGTGAAACGGATGTGACTGTTTGTTTGTCACTTTCCTTTTATACTTTTTATTTTTTTGTTTTTACTTATATTTATATATTAAATAAAAATAAATAAAAATAAATAAAAATAAATAAAAATAAATAAAAATAAATAAAAATAAATAAAAATAAATAAA
>CALUOX010000007.1 GCA_944322375.1 uncultured Alistipes sp. | reverse complement strand
TTTCGACGACGGCCAATTCGAGATCTACCTTCTGATGCGCTACGACACCAACGACGACGGCAAGCTCCAGGCGTCGGAGGCGGCCGCCATCGAAACGCTCGACATACCCATGCAGGGCTTCCGGTCCCTGAAGGGGATCGAATACTTCACGCACCTCAAACGCCTGAGCTGCGAATACAACAGTCTCAAGACCCTCGACGTGACACACTGCCCCGAACTGGAGACATTGATCTGCTACGAAAACGGACTGCAGGCGCTGGACGTGACGCAAAACACGAAACTGCAGGTGCTGGACTGCAGCTGGAACGACGGCATCTCCGAACTGGACGTGACGCATTGTCCCGACCTGGTGAAACTCAAATGCGGCGGGAACGATCTGACCGCGCTGGACGTGACACGGAATCCGGCGCTGGAGATCCTCGATGCCGAATACAACCGTTTCGATCAACTTGACGTAACGGGGAATCCCGAGTTGCGGATTCTGAATGTCTCCTACTCCTCGTTCTTCGCCACGACCTCCGCCGCGAAGGACCCCATCTCGGCGATCGACCTGAGCCGCAATCCGAAACTCGAGCAGTTCAACTGCAGCCAGTGCGCCTTCGAGAAGCTCGACCTGAGCAATAACCCGGCCCTGACCCATCTGCGGTGCTCCCGCAACAGGCTCTCGTCGCTCGACGTCAGCAACAACACGCAGCTCAAGACGCTCTCCGTGTCGAACAACCCCATCGGGACGCTGGACATCACGATGTGTCCCCGGATCGATACGCTGTGGTGCGAAGACAACGGTCTGAAGGCGCTGGATCTCTCAAATTCGCAGAAGCTCATCTGGCTCAACTGCTCGCGCAACGAGATCGAAGAGCTCGACTTCAGCAATACGGAGCTGGGATACCTGCTGGGACAGGAGAACCGGATCCGCAAGATCGACATGGGCGAAAAGGCCTTCGGCACGACGACCGACTATCTCTACATGAAGCTCAACGACAACCTCATCGAGCACCTCGATCTGAGCCGCCAGCCCCATCTGGCCTGGCTGGAGCTGAACAACAACAACCTGCAGACACTCGACGTGAACGCCTGCACGCGGCTGCGCGGCATTCTGTGCAACAACAACCCGCAACTGAGTGAATTGAAGTTCGACCGGCTCTCCGAAGTTTGGCAGATTCTCTGCAGCAACTGCAACCTCTCGGGCACGCTCGACTTTTCGGGCATCGACCACCTGAGCAGAATCTCCTGCGACGGCAATCACCTCACGACACTCTATGTCTGGGAGGGCTTCGATCCCGACGAGACCTATTTCCTGGCCGATCATACGACCGGCATCTCCGGGACGTTCCTTTGCTACGTGAAGGACGACACGGCCGAATGGGTCGTCAAAAAATAGGCCCGGCCCACCCTGCAAAACCGGCCGCGCCCTGCAAAAATGAGGAACGGGGATCGGTCTTGTCCGATCCCCGTTCCTCATTTCTTTTTTCGGCCGGCACTCCGGATGAAGCGTCGGCGGCCGTCTATTTTCCCCGACCGAAATTGGGACGGATCCCGATGAAGAATCCATAGTTCTGCCGCGGCATGGGCCGTGCCAGCACCGACTCATACTCTTCATTGAAGAGGTTGTAGATACAGAACTTCAGCGACAGATCCGCCAGTTTCGTCCGAAGCCCCTTTTCAAGATAGAGATCGCTCATGTAGTAGGCTCCCAGATGGTAGAGCGTCGAGGGATCGTTGCTCGACGTGGTATAGCGTTCGCTGTAATGGTTATACTTGTAGGTAAGCGAGTAGCCGCGCCAGCTCAGACGTCCCGTGACGGTCGAGGAGAACTCCGGGACATAAACCAGCTGTTTCCCGATCGCCTGATCGTTCTCGCTCATCGGATCGCCCTGGTTGATTGACCGCGTATAGGCCCAGCTGGCATCGAAAAAGAGCGTCCAGCCCCGTCCCAACACAATATTCATCTTTCCCTTGAGCTCGACCCCGTAACTGTGGACCTTGCGGACATTGATCGGCGACCAGTACCCCTTGAAGGTCGGCAGCCACAGAATCCAGTCCTGGATCCGGGAGTTGTAAACGGCCCCCTCGCCTTCAAACGAGAAGCCCTTCCTGCGCAGCGCAAATTCCAGACCTCCCTCATACGTATAGCCCTTTTCGGGCCGCAGCGTATCGTTGCCGCCCGGCTGGAAATAGAGGTCGTTCATCGTCGGATGGCGGTAATTGCGGGCCACCGACCCCTTGACCACCACATTGTATTTGGGCCAAAGCACCACATCGACGAAACCCGCCGGAATCAAGGGTGTCATCCTGTCGCCATAACTCTCCTCACGCAGATCAACCCCCAGCCCGATGCGCGGATGGGGGCGGTACTTGGCACTGACAAGCACCGACGTCTCCAGACGCATCGTGTCGTAATTCTTCTTTTCGAGGGCGTAGATATACTTGTCGCGGCTATCGACGGCATGCAGACTGGTCGAGAGCGAAGCCGACAGGACCAGTTTCCGATTGGGGAAATAACGCGCCGAGAAATTAAGGAATCCCGAATGGACGATACTCTGTGAATGGACCTGTTCGACGGCTATCGCCCCGCCCTGATTGGTATCCGCACCATTGACCGTGCCCTGACTGTGATAAACCATGTTCGAATAGGTATAACCGGCCTTGGCGCCCAACTGCAGCTTCTCGTCCAGCCGGTCCCAGCCCGCTACGGCCCGCAGGGTCGATTCATCCTGGCGGTTGTTCGAACGGTCATCCTCCTGATAGTTGACATTCAGCGCCGGTATGCCGCGGTTCGAATCCAAAAACCAGACCGCAGCGTTGAACTTGTTGCGGTCATCGAGCTTCCAATAGACCTCCTGCATGACATGCAGATCCCGAAACGAACAGTTCTTGTTGCGCTCAACGGGATGGGTAACCAGATCTTCGTTGAGCTTGTTGTAGTTGGTGTATTTGAAGTCGTTGTCCGATTTGCCGTAACAGAAACGGGTCGAGAGCTGCACCTTCGGGCCGCCGTAGGTCAGACGGAGGTAGTCGTCATAGGTGTCGAAGCTGCTGATTCCCTGCACGAAATTGAGATCGAAACCCTTTTTGTCGGTCGGATACGTTCCCAGCGTGATGGCCCCGCCGAGGCCGCCCCCCGCGACATCGACCGATCCGGCTCCGTGCAGGATGTTGGCATCGTCGATGAAGAAGGAGGGTATCAACGAAAAATCGACCATGCCCAACATCGGCGAATTGAGTTTCATTCCGTTCCACAGCACCTGCGTATGTGACGGCGAGGTTCCCCTGAACGACGCGGTGGCAACCGCCCCGCGGCCGTAACTCTTGATGAAGATCGGGGTATTCTGCGCCAGCACCTCGGCCAGGCTGTGCACGATGTTCTGCTGCAGGACCACCGTATCGAGAACGGTCTTCGTCACACCGATCTCCGAGAGGTTTCTCCGCGTGGAGACCGAAACCTCCTCAATGTCGATCGTCCGCACGGGTTTGTCCGGATCCGACAGTTCCGGGCCACGGGGCTGCGACCAGCCTTGCGCCGCACCGAGAAGGCATAAAAGACAGAACGGCATGACGGCCGCACGGCGGCCCGCCTTCGGGATAAAACGGGATCTCTTCATCTGCATGCGGTATCAGTTATCGAAGTAGTTGAAACAGAAAGCTCCGGGAATGACACCCACCTGGAACCGGTCGATCCGTTCGCCTCTGGAGGTATAACGGTAGATGAATCCCGGCTGCACGTAGTCGATTGCATCGGCCACATAGACCTCCGAGGTATTGGGATCGACCGCAAGTCCATACCAGTGGTTCGTGCTTGCATTGGTCAGAAAGGGCTCCGTCGGCAGCACCGTATCCTCGACACTCATCTTCCAGATATGGTCCCGCGAGACCTCCCGGCCGTTGTCGTACTCCTTGCGGCTGCGGATGAAGAAGATCGAATCCCGCGCCCCGTTCATGCAGATCTCCGAACCACGGTCCCCCATCTCGAACGGAAAGACCTGCTCGACCCTGCGGGTTGCGGCGTCGATCCGATAGAGCGCCGGAGCCTCCTGTCCATAGGGGCTGCCCTCATAACCGCCGTCGGTGATGGTCCAGAGCTTGCCGTTGCGGTCTATCACCAGCGACGTAGGCTGTTTTCCCACCTGAATGTAGCCTTCGGCCGTATCGGTCTCGGTATCGATGACGAGGATCTTGTCATCGTAGGACCAGCAGTTCGTAAAGACCCATTTGCCGTACTGCACCATCTGTTCGGTCGAAGGCGAACTCTTGCCGGCGATATCGGTCCGGATCCGTTTGGTGATCTCCAGTGTCCGGGGGTTGAAAACCGTGATGGCAAAGGCATAGAGATCGGTAACGTATGCCTTTTCGTCGTTGACGAAGTGGATGTAGCGGGGCGAAGTGAACCCCTTGAGGATCTTGATGAGTTCGAACGTCCGGATATCGATGACGTAGATCACGCTGGAGTTGTTGACCACGACATACCCCAGCCCCTTGTGGATGGTCATCGACTGGGCGACGTCGCCCAACTTGATTCCGTTGGTGCGCAGGAAGACATTGTTTTCGACCGTCCGGTTCGCAATGTCGTAATAGGACAACGATCCGGTTCCATACATGAAGTTGCCTTCGTTGACGATGAAGAGTCCCGGCGTATCGTCAACGGCGATATGTTCGGTTTCGTTCTCGCCGTAGTCCATGCAGGCCGCCGACAACAATCCCGCAAGGAGCAGGAGCAGCAGTTCCAAACGTTTTTTCATTGTTTCTCACCTTCTTGTTCTCATCGATCTTCCGGTACGAATTTCCGTCGATTCGATCGCGGATCGGACGGTGTGACGCGACGGATCTTCTCCGAGCCGTCGTTCCACACCCTGCGAACATTCCGGGATACACTGCCTTCAACCTGCCGTCAGTCCATGACGACGAACGGACTGCACGATGCGACCGTGCGCAACAACCGTTGCTGTCCTGCATCCGGGACACAACGGCATCCGCCTGTCGGGCAGGTCTTCTGACTCGTCCCATCCGCCGCGCCTTCCCGGCCTCAACGGCCAGTGGCAAAGAGTGCGACGAACCTGATCTCGCGAAGAGAAGGACTTACAGCAGCGGCACTGTTCCGGATTTACACCGGATTCCCTTTTGATCGGAGGAGAAGCGTCTTCTCCCGTTCCGAACCTCGACACCGCAAAGGTACGAAAAAAACAGAGAGGACCACATTCCGCAGCTGCATTTTTCCCTTTGCGGCGGCCATCCGCCCCGCGCCCGGTTCCGGAGCCGTATTCCATGGTCACGCATCCCGCACGCCCGGATCAGACTTCAAGTCCCGGGGATCCGGTTCCGGGTTCCCTGTCTCCAACTTCGGGACTCCAAATTCCCGCCTCAGCCTCGGACTCCGAACTCGGGGCCCCAGCTTCGGATCTCCAATTTCGGATCTCGGAACTCCAATCTCAAGCCGCCGGGGATTTGTTTCTGCTGCCGGAATTCCTGCAGACCGACGAATTCCGGGATCAGGAAGGAGAAAAGTGCGTCTCCTCCACGTCCTGCCCGGCCCCGTCTCCGTCCCGGCGACAGACTGCAAAAACGGACAACAGACAATAGACAATACAACTGACACAGACATCAGATATCAGACAACAGGCCACGGACAACAAAAACGGACAACAGACCACAAGTGGCAACCCCGCAAAAGAGAGCCGTTTACCAAAAGTCCGGGGTCAAACCGGATCGGACGCCGGAGGTGCCGGAAAAAATCCGATGTTTTGATTTTATTTCAAAATTGCTTCGTACCTTTGTTACATGAAGATTCTGATTGTCGAAGACGAGCCTTCGCTGCGCGAAGTGATGCAGCGGGCTCTCGTACAGGAACATTACGTCGTGGAGACGGCGGCGACCTACGCCGAGGCCGATGCGCGGATTGCAGGTTACAGCTACGACTGCATTCTGCTCGACATCATGCTGCCCGACGGGAACGGTCTGCGACTGCTCGAACACATCAAACGGCTCCGCAAACGCGAGAACGTCATCATCATCTCGGCCCGCGATTCGCTCGAGGACAAGGTTCTCGGGCTGGAACAGGGCGCCGACGACTACCTGCCCAAGCCGTTCCATACGGCCGAACTGCTGGCCCGCATCCGCAGCGTGCTGCGCCGCGGCCGCAGCGGCGGTGATCTGACGATCGATCTGGGCAATGTTTCGCTCGAACCCGAAGGCCGGCGCGTACAGGTCGGCGGGGTCGAGCTGCCGCTGCTGAAGAAGGAGTTCGACATCCTGCTCTACTTCATGCAGCGCCCGAACCATCTGGTTGACAAGTCGGTCCTGGCCGAAGCCGTATGGGGTGACCATGCCGATCAGGCAGACAATTTCCACTTCGTTTACGCCCAGATCAAGAATCTGCGGCACAAACTCTCCGAAGCGGGCGCCACGATTGAAATCCGCGCCGTTTACGGATTCGGATACAAACTGGTCACGACAACCGCCGACGAATAACAGCTCTCCGTACCATGAAACTCATCTACCGCATCGCGTTGCGACTCTCGCTGCTTCTGCTGCCGCTGCTGGCTCTGTGGGCGGCGCTGTTCTACTACACGATGATCGATGAGATCAACGACGAGGCGGACGATGCCCTGGATGACTATTCGGAATTGATCATCGTACGCATGCTCTCGGGGCGGGAACTGCCCGCATTGAACAACGGTTCGAACAACAGCTATTCGATCGTACCGGTCAACGAGGCCTATGTGGAAACCCATCCCCGCATCCATTACCGCGACGCCGAGGTTTACATCCCCGAGAAGGAGGAGACCGAGCCGGCACGCATCCTCACGACACTTTTCCAGGACCGCGACGGACACTTCTACAAGCTGACGGTGGCAACGCCGACCTTCGAGAAGGGCGATCTGTTCCGGGCGATTCTCTATTGGATCATCTTTCTCTATCTGCTGCTGCTGCTGACGGTTCTGGGTTCGACCGTATGGGTCTTCCACCGCACGCTCCGACCGCTTTACGCCCTGCTGCAATGGCTCGACGAATATACCCCGGGGCAGAAGAATGCCGCGGTCCCCGCCGACACCACCATTCCGGAATTTCACCGGCTCTGCATTGCGGCCCAGCAGGCGGCGAACCGCACCGAAGAGCTTTTCGAGCGACAGAAACAGTTCATCGGAAACGCATCGCATGAGTTGCAGACTCCGCTGGCCATTCTCGGCAACCGTCTCGAGTGGCTGCTCGACAACGGCAATCCGAGCGAGGAGCAGCTTGGGGAGTTGATCAAGATGCAGCGCACGCTGTCGCACGTGGTACGCCTCAACCGGACCCTGCTTCTGCTGACAAAGATCGAGAACGGGCAGTTCCCGGAGAGCACCGACATCGACATTGCCGGTATCGTGCAGGAGCAGCTCCCGTTCTACGAAGAGATCTACGCCTCGCGCGGCATCGTCTGCACGACCCGCCTTGCCGGTCCGCTTGAGGTGCGGATGAACGAATCGCTGGCCACGATTCTGGTGACCAATCTGCTGAAAAACGCCTATGTGCACACGTCCGAAGAGGGGCATGTCGAGGTGGTGATCCAGGGACGGAGATTCGAGGTGCGCAACGACGGTTCGGAGCCGCTGGATGCCGATCATATCTTCGACCGGTTCTACCAGGGAAAGAAGAAGGAGGGCTCCACGGGGCTGGGGCTGGCGCTGGTAAGTGCCGTCGGACGCTATTATGGATTGCGTGTCGCGTACCGGTTTGTCGAAGGCCGGCATTGTTTTACGGTCGTATGGCCGTAACCCCCGCATGTTGCGGCGGTCTTCTCTTCGCTGGGCCCTTTCACAAGTTCCGCTGACGTATTTACACGGGCTGTCACAGTTCCGCCTGCCGCCTTTCATCCTTACAGCCGGATACTTTTGGCTTTGCCTCTCCGCCGCCCGTTCTTTCGCAACAGCCCGTTCCACTTGCCCTTTCCGGTTTTTGCCGCCGCATTTCGGGGGCGCGTCGCCCCTCCGCCCTCTTCGGACCAGTTCCTCCTGGTGCGCATCCCCGCTGCCCCGCACGCATCCGCCGTTCCGTCCATTCCGGAGGGGCCGCTCTTGCGTCTTGTCTTTGGATATTGCGCTTCATGAAAAAAGTGCGTTTTTTTCGCGAAATTTCGAATTCTTTTCAGAATCGGGCCAGACCTTTGTCCTGTGAACAAAAGAGATGTTTAACCGATAAAATCGAAAAGACCATGAAAAAGATGCTGATTCTCTCCCTGGCCCTCCTGACGCTGGGAATCTCGTCGGCGCAGGCCGACAATGACCGTCCGATCCGGATCGATCAACTGCCCGCGGCCGCACAACAGTTCATCCGCGAGTATTTCCCGACACAAAAGACCGCCTATGCCAAAAGCGAACGGGATTTTCTGGATACGACCTATGAGGTGGTCTTCGTAAACAGTTCGAAGATTGAATTCACCAAAGGCGGTGAGTGGAAAGAGGTTGACTGCAAGTACTCGACTGTGCCCGCGGCCATCGTGCCCCAACAGATCGCAGCCTACATGAAGGCCAACTTTCCCGACACGGAGGTCGTGCGCATCGAACGCGACAAACGGGAATATGAAGTGAAGCTGACCAATGGGCTGGAGCTGACTTTCGACCGGAATTTTGCGCTGATCGATATTGACGATTAGCGGTGAGGACAAATCCGAAACCGGAAGGGCCCTTTCCTTGGGAAGGGCTCTTTTTTGTCTCGTTCCTTGCGGGAGCGGGTTTGCCTGTACGGATCATCGGACGCCGCTGTTTTTTCGGTTTCGGGACAGTGGAATTTTAACCTCCGGAGGATCCGGATTCGCACGATTCTGCAGTGCTCGGCTGCTCAAAAGGGCCGCAAAGAGCCGTTGCCGGAAAAATGTCCGATCCTGCGCCGATGCGGTTCTGCGCCGATGCAGATCCGGATATGTCGGGCCGGAACGGACGCTGTCAATTTGCGGAAACTGCCGGGTTGGCCGATGGGGTGTATCGGCACAATTTGTATCGCCCCTCGGAATCGCAGCCTGCGCCGTAGATCGTTCCGTCGTTATCGACGGCGATCGTTTCGAGCACCTCGTCCGAGAGCGTATAGGCAGTGGTCGGATTCCCATTCGGATCGAAACGGAAGAGTTGCGGTTTGCTGTCTGCCATCTCCGACTTTTCGACACCCCAAACCAGACCGTAGATCGCATCATCCGTAAGGTAAAGATCTTCGAAGCCGATAACCGATTCCGGAACGGGTTGCACCCATCGCGGACGGGCCCCTTCGAGGTATTCGCAGCGGGGTTCGAAGAAATATCGGGCCGCTCTCGGATGCAGCCCGTTTTCGGAAATATCGAACAACTCCAAAACGCCTCCTATGTAGGTCGCCCCTGCAAGCATCTTTCCGTCGGGACTCAATCTGACACGGACGGCATAATCCGTCAACGACCAATTGGCCTCCGGATCGTCGGACTATTGCGGATAGGCGGTATAAAGGTCATGACAGGTTTGCGCGGAGGGATTCCAGAATCCATATCGCATTTTATCGTCATTCCCCTTTACAATGAATTCGTTTTTATGGCGAAGCACCTGTTTGATGCGATTGGGAGCCGTCGGAATCGGATACTCCGTAAAACAGGGCTTCCGATCCAGCAAAACAGAGACTATGTCGAAAAGTATGATTTTGTTTCCCGTGAGATCAAAGACGGTTATCGACCCGTCGTAATTCGTATTGACCGAGTTAATGCCGATGAGTTCTCCCGGCCCGCGCCCTTTTGCCCCGAAACTCTTGAGGTGTGTGCCGTCGCTTTTACGGAAGATATGAAGAGATGTTGTCTGCAGGTAGGAGTCATGCACGATCAGCAGCGAGTCCAAGATCATCAGGTCTTTCGGCCAGCTGAACAGGAACGAATCGTTCAATACCGCAGTTGTACACGCCATGGTTTGTCGGGCCGTTATTCTCCCTTCGTATTTGATGGGGCGGCTGCAACTATGGCAACAAATGACCAGAAGTGCGAGAATTGCTGTCTTTTTCATGGCTGTATGGCTGTCGGGTTTAGGTGGCGGACGGTTTTTCACCGATGGTAAAATTAGACATTAATTGTTAAATCTGCAATAGGGGCCTTTCTCCGGAATGTCCGATATGCAGGAGCTATTTCAACAGCAGGCGGTTTTGTATGGGTGGTGCCTGTAGTTCCGAGGTTGTTTTACACCTTCGTGCATCGAGGGCGGAATCGGCCGGAGCTGGAAAAGGAGGGGGGGAGGGCGGAATACGAAGATTAAGGTCTGAGACCCAAGATCGGGAATCCGGAGTCGGATCTCGGAGTCGGGGAGGGCAGGGCCGGAGTCAGGCAGGCTCCGGCTGGTCGGCTCTGCTGCGGAATTACATCCGGCCTTCCGGCCTTACAATTCCGAGGCGGGAGGAATGGGCGTTGTGGCCGTCGGTCTCTTCCCGTCGTAAATGACGACAATCATAACGGCGATGATGACCAGTGCCATGCCGGCTATACCGGCTATTGTAAGGGGTTCTCCAAAGTAAAGGACTCCGATTGCAACGGCCGTGAGCGGCTCCAGCGCTCCGAGAATCGAGGACAGTGTCGGTCCGATGGCTTTGATCGCCTTGACCAGCGCGATGTTCGAAATGGCGGTGGCCGGTAATGCCAGCCCAAGAATATTCCCCCATGTGCGGCCCTCCGTTACTGCATGCAGTCCCGTTGTGAGCGACCCCGCAACGGCGAAAAGCACTGCGCCGATGGCCATCACCAGGAAGGTCAGGGCGGTCGATTCGACCTGTGCGGCGCGCGTCTTGCGGACGCCGATAATGTATCCCGCATACGAAACGACGGAGAAACAGGCGGCGACGATGCCGATTGTCGGATTGCCCCCTTCCGACCGGATCTCTCCCGCCGAAAGCAGAACGGCTCCGGCCAGCGAAATTACGATTGCAGTGAAGAGAACTCCGGAGAACCGTTCGTGGAAAAGCAGCGTCATGGCGACCGCTACGGCCAACGGATAGAGGAAATGGATGGTCGATGCCACTCCCGTTGCGATGTTGGCGTAGGCCAGAACAAGACTGAAGGAACAGCCTGCACGCAAAAGACTCAACAGGAATACGGCGCCGAAGTTGCGCCGGTCGAGCCGGAACCGCCAGCCGGATACCAGGACGAAAGGCAGCAGGGCCAGCGATGCGACGCCCCACCGATAGGTCAGCACGTCGAAAGGCGACAGCCCCTCTCGCAGCAGGATGACGGTGAACAGGGGCGCCAGCCCGAAAGTTGACGACGACAAGGCGGCATAGACGATTCCTTTCAGATGGGTCATTTGGAGCGTGTGCAGTTAAAGATGCATTACAAAGATAACGTCCTTTTCGGAAAAAACGCAGGGAAGCCCTGTTTTTTGTGGCTGGTGACGGCGGATCGTCCCGTCGGGCGCTTGTCCGGCCCGACGGGACGTTTGATGCGATGTCCTGCATGGCTTGCCGGACGGTGCGGCCCTGCATTTGATTCTTGTACGGGCAATCCGCCCCTTTGCAACTCCCCGCCGCTTCGGAAATATCGGTTCGCCCTCCTCTTGCCGAGTGTTGCAATTGGAGACCCGGATTCTCCTTTTTTGATTCATCCGTTGACCTTTTCCTGCCGAATAGCGACCCGAACGTAAAAAACGAATCCTTTTTCTTTCGATTCCAAAAAAAAGATGTAATTTTGTTGATCGGAACAAGCGGGAGAGAGCCGACGGTCTCGTCTTCGGAATGGCTCTCTCCGCCCCAACTTAAAACTTCTGTCAGAATGAGCCGTTATGTCATCGGTCTGGATTATGGAACAGACTCTGTCCGCGCATTGTTGGTCGATGCCCTTACAGGCAGGGAGATCGATACCGAAGTAGCACCCTATTCCCGTTGGAGCAGGGGCCTTTACAGCGACCCTGCTGCCATGCGATTCCGGCAGCATCCTCAGGATTATCTCGACGCATTGCAGCTTGCAGTACGCAGCGTGACGGAACGGCATCCGGAAATCGTCCCGCAGATTGTCGCGTTGTCGGTCGATTCGACGGGCAGTACCCCCTGCCTGACCGATCGGAACGGTGTGCCGCTGGCCTTGTACGACCGTTATGCGGAAAATCCCGATGCGATGTTCGTGCTGTGGAAAGACCATACGGCACAGGCGGAATCGGACGAAATCAATGCCCTCTGCGCTGCGTCGCCGGTCAATTATGCCTGTTTTACCGGCAACAACTATTCGGCTGAGTGTTTCTGGTCGAAAATATTGCATCTGCTGCGGCGCGACGAGGCCCTGCGGCGCGATGCCTGGTCGGCCGTCGAACTCTGCGACTGGATCCCCGCCGTGTTGACGGGTTGTCCCGACGCTGCAAGCGTAAGGATGGGACATTGTGTGGCCGGAGCCAAGTTGATGTGGTCGGAGAAGTGGGGCGGTTTCCCGCCCGAATCCTTCTTTGAGGAGCTCGACCCGCTGCTCTTGCCCATCGTGCGCCATCTGCCGAAGGAAAATTACGGCTGCGACGTCGCCGCAGGCTCCCTGACCGAAGAGTGGGCCGAAAAATTGGGCCTTCGGCCCGGAATAGCCGTCGGTGTCGGGAACATCGACTCCCATTCGGGAGCCGTCGGTGCCGGAATCCAACCCGGTACGGTGGTGCTCAATCTCGGCACGTCGGCCTGTTACATGGCGGTGGCTCCGGTCGAACAGATCGGAGATCGGGTCATCGAAGGGGTCTTCGGCCAGGTCGAAGGATCGATTTTGCCCCGCATGATCGGCTTCGAAGCCGGACTCTCTGCTTTCGGGGATGTCTATGCGTGGTTCAAACGGTTGCTGTGCTGGCCGTTGCGGGAGATTCTCGCAAAGACACGGCTGGTCGATGACGCAACGCGCGACCGGCTGATCGCCGAAACGGAGGCGGGGATCATGGATGCGCTCACGCAGGGCGCTGCCGCACTGCCGTTGCGCGCCGACGCGCCGCTGGCTACCGACTGGCTCAACGGCCGCCGTTCGCCCTTCGCCGACAGTTCGCTCACGGGAACGCTCACGGGGCTGAACCTCTCGACCTCGGCTCCCGAGATCTACTACGCATTCGCCGAAGCGACGGCATTCGCGACGAAACGGGTCCTCGATCATCTGATGGAACACGGCATTGCCATCGAACGGCTGATCGGAGTCGGCGGCATTGCACAGAAATCCCCCTTCGTCATGCAACTTCTGGCCGACGTAACGGGGATGCGCATCGACGTCTCGGACTGCAAACAGGCCGGTGCCATGGGGGCGGTGATCCACGCGGCTACCATCGCGGGACTCTACCCTTCGGTCACCGAGGCGCAGCAGGCGCTCTGCGCCCCCGCGTCGTGCAGCTACGTGCCCGACGTGTCGCGGCAGGCAGTGCTGAACGAACGCTATGCCCGTTACCGCGCCGTGGGCGCCTTCACCGAACGACTGAAAAACAATCGATAGAACTTCAATCAACCAATGAATCTACTCAAAGACCCGAACAAACGCAAGTGGGTGATCGTGGCGACCATGTTCATCGCCATCATCTGCAACTACCTCGACCGGCAGCTGCTCTCGATCCTCAAACCCGAAATTCTGGAATATTTCGGCATCGGCGACATGCAGTACGCATGGATCGTCAACGTCTTCCTGATCTGTTACGCGCTGATGTACCCCGTATCGGGGATTCTGGTCGACCGGTTTGGCCCCAAGCGGGTGATGCTCGCGGGCATCGCCGTCTGGTCGCTGGCCTGCATCGGAGGCGGTATGTCGCAGACCGTCTGGCAGTTCGCCATGTGCCGCGGAATCCTCGGACTGGCCGAGCCGACGATCTTCGCCGGACAGCTGGTGGCCGTGACGCTCTGGTTCGAGAAGCGGCAGCGTGCGACGGCCAACAGCCTTTGTACGGTCGGCGGATCGCTGGGCGCGGTGATCGCACCGCTGGTGATCGCATGGCTCATGCGCTGGTTTTCGAACTGGCAGGAGGTGTTCCTCGTGGCCGGTGTGGCGGGTCTCGTCATCGCGGGGCTGTGGATGGTCGTCTACCGCACGCCGTCGCAGGAGATTCTCGACCGTACGGTCAACGTAGACCGGATGACCTCCTCCGGCGAGGAGCAGAAGTCCTTCACGCTGGGCGGGCTTTTCCGTACGCGCACGCTGTGGGGCGCCTTCCTGATCCGTCTGATAAGCGACCCCGTGTGGTATTTCTGCTGTTTCTGGCTGCCGGGCTACCTGCGCGGCATGGGCGAGGCGCAGAACCTTACGCACGAACAGACGCTCAACATGATCCAGTGGATCGGCGGCATCCCGTTCCTCGTCGGTGCGCTGGGCGGAATCCTCACCTCGGTCTGGTCGGATTCGATGATAAAGCGGGGTCGCAGCGCACTGTCGGCGCGCAAGGTCATGCTGATGGCGGTGGTCGTCGTCGCACCGCTCTGTGCGGCGGTGCCTTATGTCGGCGCCAGCGAGACGCTCTCGTTCGCATGGCGTGTGGGGCTGGTCGTGGCGATTTTCAGCCTCGTGGCGGTGATGTGCCTCAGCTGGCTCTATACGCTGCCGGTCGTGCTGGCCGAGACCTTCCCGATCAAGAACGTGGCCAGCGTGATGGGCATTTGCTGCGGTGCGGGCGCACTGGGCAGCGTGGTGTTCAACCAGTTCGTCGGGTCGATCCCGTCCGAAGCGTGGTATACGCTCTTCGCGATCATGGGTACGCTCCACATCATCGCGGCCGTCGTGTTGTGGAAGATGGTGCGTCCCGAGTCGCCGGAGACGAAATAAACGAATAAACTGTCGAATTGCTATGAAGACGATAAAGGAACCCGCACGCGACATTCCCGTCCGCGCCGAGGCGGACGTTCTGGTCGTGGGCGGCGGCCCCGCCGGCATCATGGCCGCCGAGGCGGCTGCGGGCGACGGCCTGCGTGTAATGCTCGTCGAGAGCCGCGGTTTTCTGGGCGGCAACCTTACGATCGGCCTGCCGATTCTCGGTTTCCTGGGCCGCAAGGGCAACCAGATCATCGAGGGGTCGGCGCAGCGGTTCATCGACCGGCTGCGTGCACGCGGCGCGGCGAGCGAACACCGCCCCTGCAAGAATCACATGAGCCTGACGATCATCGACGAGGAGGAGGTCAAGCGCACGGCGCTCGAAATCATGGAGGAGAAGGGCGTCGAGGTATTGCTTTACACCTTTTTCGCCGATGCGATCCGCGAGGGGGATGCGGTGAAGGGCGTCGTCGTCGAGAGCAAGGCGGGCCGCGAAGCGATCCTGGCCAAAACGGTCATCGACTGCACGGGCGACGGCGACGTGGCCTTCCGTGCGGGCGTCGAGTGCCGCAAGGGCGACGCCGAAGGCGGCATGCAGCCGCCGACGCTGATGTTCTGCATGAAGGGTGTCGACGTGCAGCGGCTGCGCGACGCGATCGTCGGACATCCCGACGTCTACGACATGGACGTCATGCCGCCCGAACAGTTCCGCACGGGCAAATTCATCACCGTGGGGCTGCGCACGCAGATCCGGCAGGCGCAGGCGGCCGGATACCGTATTCCGGTGGCGCGCACGATCCTCATCACGGGACTTGCCGACGACGAGATCTGGGTCAACATGACGCGCGTGAGCGGCGTCGATTCGACCCGTCCCGAGAGCTATACCTACGGGGAGATCGAAGGACGCAAACAGATTTACGAGATCGCGCGCTACCTGCGCGAGTTCGTGCCGGGCTTCGCCGACGCCCGTATCGAGAAGGTCGCTCCCTTCATGGGTATCCGCGAGAGCCGCGTGATCGTGGGCAGATACGTCCTCACGGCCGAGGACATCATCGCGTGTCGCCGCTTCGGCGATGCGATCGCCGTGGCGGGCTATCCGGTGGACATCCACCACGCCAAGGGCGGCGACTGCACGATGCACTTCTGCGACGACAGTTACGACATTCCCTACCGCTGCCTGCTGCCCGAACGGGTGGCGGGACTGCTGGTGGCGGGCCGCTGCTCTTCGATGAACCACGAAGCGATGGCTTCGACGCGCGTCATGTCGACCTGCATGGCGTTGGGCGAAGCGGCCGGACGCGCCGCACGGCTGGCCTTGAAGGCGGGCGTGCAGCCCGCCGACCTCGACGTGGAGGCGCTGCGCGCCGAATTGCGTGCGACGGGCGCCTATTTGGGATAGAATTACCCGATTAATTCATCCGACGTTTTCGCTGAGCCGAATGAGCAGAGCCGCGCTTGCGCGAGCCATGCCATGGCGAGAAAAATGAAGAATAAATTCAAAATAAAACATCAACCGATACCGAAAATGAAACAGATTGAAGAACCGGCCCGGCGGATTCCGGTGCGTGCGGAGGTGGATGTCCTGGTCGTGGGCGCAGGCCCTGCGGGACTTATGGCAGCCCAAGCGGCTGCTTTGGAGAAAGGCACCAAAGTAATGCTCGTCGAGAGCCGCGGTTTCTTGGGCGGCAACATGACCATCGGTCTGCCGCTGCTCGGATTCCTCGGGCGCAAAGGCAACGTCGTCATCAAGGGTCTGCCGTTGCAGTTCGTCGAGCGTCTGCAAGAGAAGGGGCTGGCTACGCACCACCGTGCATGTCCGCTCCACGTCAGCCTTACGATGATCGATCCCGAGGGAACGAAACATCTGGCATTCCAGATTATCAAGGAGTGCGGCATCGACCTGCTGATGTACGCCTTCGCAACCGACGTCATCATGGAGGGCAACACCGTCAAAGGCGTAATCATCGACTCCAAAAAGGGGCGCGAAGCGATTCTCGCCAAGCGCGTCATCGACTGTACGGGCGACGGCGACATCGCCTACCGTGCAGGCGCACCGATGAACTACGGCAACGAAAAGGGCATCCCGCAGCCTCCGACGCTCATGTTTTCGATGCGCGGAGTCGATTCGCGCAAACTGCGCGACGCCGTGGCCGACCATCCGGACGTATACGACATCGACTTCATCCCCAACGAGTTCTTCCGCGCGGACGACAACTGTACGTTCGTCGGCTTCCGCAACCAAATCAAGAAGGCCCGCGAGGCAGGCTACAAACTCCCTGTCGAGCGTACCATCTTCATGACGGGCATGGCTCCCGACGAGTGGTGGGTGAACATGTCGCGCGTCAACGGCATCGACGCAACCGACCCTGCACAGTACACGCAGGGCGAGATCATCTGCGCCGAGCAGAACGAGGAGATCGTACGCTATCTGAAAGCATACATCCCCGGTTTCGAGAACGCATACGTGGACCGCGTCGCTCCGTTCATGGGCATCCGCGAAACCCGTCGCATCGTCGGGGAATACATTCTGACCGAGGACGACATCTTCAACTGCGCCAGGTTCGACGACGTCATCGCCGTCGCAAGTTATCCGGTGGATCTTCACCATCCGGTGGGCGGCGACTGCTCGCTCTACTGGTGTCCGGACTGCTACGACATCCCGTACCGCTGTCTGATACCGCAGAAAATCGACGGTCTCATCGTCGCCGGACGCAACGTGTCGATGACGCACCTCGCACTGGCTTCCGCCCGCGTCATGGCTCCTGCAATGGCTCTCGGCGAAGCTGCGGGCAAGGCTGCGGCACTCTCCATCAAGGAGAATGTCGAACTGCGCGACCTCGACGTCCGAAAACTGCAAGAGTCGCTCAAGGCGGAGGGTGTATATTTCAGAGAGTAGCGTATGTTCCGCAGGATTCTGATAATTACCGGTGTACTGCTGTCGCTCGCCGGTACCGCCGAAGCAGGCAAAAAGGCTGAATCCGACGACGGCCTCCACCGTGTGATGACGTGCAACATCCGCATCACGGGGCTCGAAGCCGACGCTCCCTACCCGGAACGGGTCTGGGAGAACCGCCGTGATCTGTGTGTCGGGACGATCCTTTCGCGGCGTCCCGATATCATCTGCATGCAGGAGGTGATCTACGACTCCTACGCCTATCTGAAGGAGAAGTTGCGCGGCTACATGCCCTACGGATTCGCGGGGCCGGAGATGGATCCCTATACCGAAGGGTATCACTTCATCGGCAAGAACGTGATCTTCTTCCGCCGCGACCGCTACGAGTTCGTCTCGGCAGGGTGCTACTGGCTGTCGGAGACGCCGCTCATTGGCGGCAGCTGTTCGTGGAACACCACGCGGGCGCGCCACTGCAACTGGGTGCGGCTGCGCGACAAACGTTCGGGCCGCGAGCTGCGCGTATTGGACGTGCATCTCGACCACAAGAGCGACGAGGCGCGCCGCGAGCAGATCCGCATGGTGATGGAGGAGTGCGCGCAGTACGCTCCCGATTTCCCGCAGATCCTGTGCGGCGATTTCAACGCGGGGATCGGCAGCGCGCCGATCGCTTACATCCGCACGGTCGATGGCTGGCGCGAGATGTATGAGACGATTCACGGCCCGGCGGAGGTGGGATTGACGGCGCATGCCTTTCAAGGTGATGCCTATGTTCCCAAACAAGGACCACACCGGATCGATTTCATTTTTTATCGCGGCGGGATTGAGGTGAAGGATGCCGAGATCGTCCGCGATCACGAAGGGGTGAAATACCCCAGCGACCACTATTTTCTTGTCGCGGAGTTTCTGCTGCAGTGAGTGTTACGGATGAGACGAAAGAAAGCGGGCGGTTTTGAAAACCGCCCGCTTCTTCTTTTCAGAGGTGCCGTGTTCAATCGAATTCGGGGAGATCGAAGGAGATGACCTTGTTTTCGGGATAAATGATGCCGTACAGCCGGTTTTGGGCGGTTGAAAGCGCAAGGGAATAAATTCGTTTGTCGAGATTCAGTTGTGCGACTTTATGACCCTTGCGGTCGTAAACGAAGACAATATCTGCGGCAAAAGTCTCTATATTGCGGATGTTTGCCTTTGCGATCGGAACATCCAGAAACAGAATGTAGATATAGTCTCCGCCCATGACGACACGGTGCGTGAGACCGACAGTCCCGGTTTGACTGTAACGAACCTGTTTCCCTTCTACACTGTAGTAAGAGTCGTAAAACGTGTCGCGCCAGAGTTCTTTTGGCGAGCCGTCTATTATGCTGTAATATGCAATTCGGGGAATATCACCCGCCACATAACAGAAATCGTTTCCATCGACGGCCATCGAACCTTGCAGGCAACGTCGTCTTTCAAAAGCAGAGATCTCCTCGTCGATAAGAGGATCCCCGAACGTCCCCAGCGGAGTCATTTTTGCATCGTAGAGTGAAAAGAAGGCTCCCTTGCCTCCATAAGTGACCGCGACGATCCGATTCTCCCCGACCAATGCAATACGTGCGGGTTCCCAATTAATATCGTCATGCTGTACCGTTTGTATTTCATGCGGTCGATCTCTTCGACGTGAATGGAGTCGTTCGTTTTCACAACTTCCATCATGGCAACCTCGAAACAATTACAATTGCGGAGCAGAAATCGTGAGCCGGCTGTAGCGGTCGGTTCCACCTGAACGAATTCGCGCGGTCCCCGCCCGATGCGTCCGAAGGCTCCGATCTCCTGCAGTTTGTCTCCGGTTGAGTAGATACGGCCGATTCGTCCTCCCAAGCCTTCGGATGCGATGGAGATCAACAGTGTATC
This sequence comes from uncultured Alistipes sp., assembly GCA_944322375.1. Classification (GTDB taxonomy): domain Bacteria; phylum Bacteroidota; class Bacteroidia; order Bacteroidales; family Rikenellaceae; genus Alistipes. The sequence continues at coordinate 25,419 of CALUOX010000007.1, read as the reverse complement.
GACCGTCAGCAAGTATGGAAACTTTCCGTACAACTCCGTATCATAAGAGCGACTTGTTATGTTATACTCTTTGAAGTAATCTCGACGCTCTGCGTTTTTGCCGCATCCGATAAAAAGGAGCAGGGAGAAGAGGATGGATGTACTTTTTTTCAGCATGGGACAGATGAGTGGTTTTAGGTTGGTGAAGTTATGAGGTTCGAATCGTTGCAGTCGCTGCAACGATTGTTATTGTAATCTGGTTCAGGCTTGTTGGCGCAATATCAATATAATATAGTGATTAATTTATTATTATGCAAGTATTGGATGTTTTATTGGCGGATATAAACAAGATCAGGCGGCAATTGCCGCCTGATCTTGTTATGTGGATGTTGATTTATCTAAAAAATGCCCGTAAGCATTGCCTTTATGACATTACGGTCGGGATTCGGGCCTCCATACTGTTCGTAGGTGTAATTCAGCTGGCAGCGAAGCTGCTTGAAAGGCCGATAGGTGACCCCTGCCGTGTAATTCGTCTGCCGTGCCGCCGACTCTCCCGACACACCCTCAAACTGCTCGAACCGCACGGCCGGCAGCCATTCGGACGTAACCCAACATGCCGCCATCAGATAATAGCCGCTGCTGTCGAAGGTTCCATAACGACCCGTCGGCTCCTCGAAAAAGCCGGTCGTGCCGCTTATGTACTCGCCGCGGGCGATCCACCGCCCGTCGTCGTAACAGATGCCGCCGCCATAACGCTGCCGCTCGGCATAACGTTCGCCCGTCTCGCCCCAATAACCGTATCCGGCAAGGGTCAGCGCAGAAATCGGCCGCACCATCACCCGGGCAACGACGTCCTTGCTTTTGTTCTTGTCCCTGGTGTTGATCCCCTCACCGTTGAAGATGCCGAGGTTGTAACTGAGAATATCATATCCGTCCCGATGGAGGAACCCGCCGTAAAGCTGCATTCCCAGATCCCGCCCCGTTGCCTTGATGCCGCTGACATCCTCGAAGCCCATCAGACGTGATACGGCCATCGAATATTCGATGAATTCGAACTTGAGCGGTACGTAATGCGTATTTTCGATCGTGAAGGGGACCTTGAACTGTCCGATCTGCACGTTGAGCGCCCGCAGGGGTTTGAATCGGAAATAGATATCGACGATCTTCGGCGAGGCGAACTCCAGCTGCAGCCGATAGTCGATTCGGGGCGAGAGATCACCCTGCAGATCGAGCCGTGCACGCTTGATGAAGAAGGTCGATGCAGCCTCGCTCCACTCATATCCCACCTGCAGATACCCCGAGATGTCGGGCAACCACGAGGCGGACCGTAAATTCTTCTTTTCGGATGTTCGGGCGACGACAGCCGCATTCGACACCGAGGATTCCCGCGCGAGGGAATCGCCGACCGGAAGCTGCGCCCTGCAGGGGAAGATCGACATGCAGACGATCGCGGCGACCGGCACAAGAAAGTTCCTGTTCATGCGTTGGTTTGGTGTTAGTTGTATGACAGGACAAAGATCGGAAAACATTCGGGGATCCCACTACGTGTAAATACCCAAAAATTGATCGCGGCATGACAAATTTTCCTCAGCCGATCATCGGGACCGACGCACCGACAAGACCCGAAAAGAGGGCCCGTACACCCCGCATCGCCTCCCGGGACAACAGCAAAACACACTCCCGACTCAATCGTTTCTTGAGTCGGGAGTGCACGCCTCTCCGTCATGTCGTGCCGGAACGACCAACGGGCCGTCAACGTCGCGGCAAGGGCATTGAGAGCGTCCGGGCATCGAGATAACTGCCCGGATAGATGCTGCCGAAGCCCCACACCACACGTCCGGATTCCCAGTTGACCGCCTGGCCGTTCGAAATGGTGAACCATCCGATAGTGAGACGGTGGATGATGTTGTTCTCCTCCTCGGGCTTCGAGAGCTTCTGCCGCGGCATGTACCAGATCGAGGCCTGCGGATGTTTCATCGGGATGGGCTCGTAAACCCGACCGTCGATGATGACCGTTCCGGGGAGCATCCGCTCCGCACGCATCGAATCGGGAATCCGCTGCAGCAGCTCCTGCAACTCCTTGTCCAAATGCTCTTCAGCCCGTTCGACAGACGTTTTGCGGGCCTCCTTCCGGATCTCCCGCTCTATCGAGGCTTCGGTTACCTTCGTCTCCTGCGACCAACCCGCAACAGCCGCTCCCACAAAGAGAAGCGTGAGAATAAAAAATCTGCTCTTCATATCCGTATCCTTTCCTGTTTTTGTTTCCGACTCTATTGCCGATCAAAATACCTCCTGCAAGATTCTTACCGACTGCACGGCGTGAATGGCATCGAGATGATAGCCGTAAAAGACCAGCAGGGCATTCAGATAGTTTACACGCTGATGCCGGTTCAGCCCGATGCCGGCGAGTGCATCGACGTCGCAGGCAAGGAGTTGATGCAGGATCCGGGCATCGTCACACGACAGCACCGCTTCGTGCGCGGGATGCACGGGGGTATAGACCCCTTCGCGAATATCGAACCAGGCACCCGGCAGATAGGAGTTCCCGGGCGAGAACCCCAGATAGCGGCTCAGATTCGACAGAAACCACAGATGGAAGTTTGCAACCCCCTCCTGCAGGGCATCCAGCGCCGATACCGAGCGCCATACGAAGTCGAACAACGGAGCATTGGGCTCGGACTCCTTGACCAGCCGGTACAACACCTCGGCCATGAAGAGGGCAATCGTCGATTTGCGCACGTCGAACGGCATCGACTGAAGGACGAGTCCGTTGTGCACCTCGCGGAACCGGTGCAGCTGCATGCGCGGCGACTCCAGACCCTCGAACTCCACGGCAAACATCGGTTGGAAAAGCGCCAGTTTCGATCCGTGCCCCCGGGCCGACCGCACCCCCTGCACCATGTAGTTCTGACGCCCGAAGAGGTCGGTAAGCAGGTAGGCGACCATCGATGAGTCGCCGTACTTGAGGGTATGCAGAACGATTCCCCGTGCCTTGTAACTCTTCATTTCCGTTTGCCTTGACCCGACCGGCGCAACACCTCTCCGTTCGGTTCCTGAACAGAACGAACGGACGGGCGGAATAATTGCCTACGGAGCAGATTGTCTGCATCTGTTTCCACATGCGCCGGAGTTTCACGACAAAAGTAACACAATCCCGGATCAAACAAAAAAATATTCCGCGAATGTTCGCGGAATATTTTTTCAGAAGGCGCCGGATTCTTCCATCCGGCTCCAAACTACAGATCAATTGCCTCAACGGGCCGCCTTCATTGCCCGGACCGACATCGTACGACTGGTGGTAGTCGAAGACTCCGACTCATCAACAATCGACAAGGCTCCGTTATACTTTGCCGTAATTTTGTGCCCCTTGGAGTCGAACATCACGACTTCAATCTTGTAGCCACCCGAGCCATTGTCCTCTATCGTAACCTTTGACTGATCGTTCGGCTGTCCAAGGACAAAGAAGTTATAACCCGGACCTCCGATAGCCGAATTCCCCGTCAGAGACCAATACTGAAGTTTCAAACCAAAATAATCGGGTTTAAGATAATAACCGCGGTCAGCTGTCATTGCAACTCCCTTGCGCGGTTCTTCAGCCACGGTATATGTACCATAAGGAGCTGCTGCACCATTGGCTGCCGGCGTATAGAAGTCCACGCGAATATCCCAACTCTCAACATCCGCCTCCAATGGATTCTGCCATAATTCAAGCTGCCAGCAATGTCCATCACCTTCTGATTCATCAACCTTTCCCTTGTAAACCAAGCCTGGGGAGTATTCAAGTGTACCCAAATCAAAGTCTTCATCCAGATTGTCCTGCGTATAGTAGAAGACATTATACTCTCTCCAGTTATTTTTGAACGACAGCGGGCCTTCGTAGCTGAATTCATAATAGCCGGCCTCATCCTCTACTTCCCAGCCGTCTTCCATCCTCGTCGTATAGCAGGGCACATTGCCGCTGATCTTGTAGATCTTGGTCGCAGCATCGTATTCGACCTTCACCTTGGCGAAATCATACGCCCAATTGTCCTTGTTGGCTTCGAAACCGCCCGTCTCACGGAAATAGAGGTACTCACTGTCAACATATTCCCCGTTTTCCGTTGCAAAGAAGTAGGAGAAGGTCGTGTATGATGTAGACGGTTCCACAACTCCGACTGCCGTATAATTATTATACAGAGGCTGCGTAACCAGATACTCGCGGGCCGGAAGCGTAATCGAGGTCGTTGCAGGATCATCGCACGTTTCAGGCTCCTCCTCGCAAAAGACAAGGAGTACACCTACCTCTCCACCCGTGGCGGTCGGCGATGTCAACCGGACATGATATTCATAATTGAAATCGCCACCTTCGTAGGTTGCCGTTCCCTCCGTAAAGAGGAACTTGGTGTTGTCAAACTTCACCTCCTTTTCGGGACTTGCCTCGCCCAGACCGGCGGCATTCAGACCTGCGACCTTGTATTTACCGCTCTCGGTAACGTCCAGCGTCTGCGCCTCGCTTGTCTGGATCTCCACACCGTCCTTGTACCAGCGGTACGACGTAGCGCCTTCGATCGTGGCAATCGTCAGGGTGATCGTCTCGCCACGGGAACCCTCCGTCTTGCCTTCAATCGTTCCGGCAGCTGCGGGCGGAACGGACGCACGGCCCAACTGCGAGAACTCCACACTCTGCTCCAGCGTGCCGGCCTGAATCGTCACCTTGCCGGTACGGGCATCGTTTGCGGTATTGGTTAAAGCCGTCACCTTAATCTCGGCATTGCCCGTACCGGATGTCGGAGTCAAGGTGTACCAGTCGTCCTCCTGCGGCTGGACGGCACTCCACGACGTGTTGGTCTCTATGATAATTTTGACGTCCCCGCCTTCATAAGGGATAGCCGTCTCCTCCGAACAGCTGACCTCCAATGTTGCCGGTTCCGCTTCCGGATCATCCTTGCATCCGGCCGACAATAATACGCCTGCGATTGCCAACAGGCAGTAAACGTAGAGTCTCTTCATTGATTCGAAATTTTGAGCCTGTTTCAACTCCGGACAGGCAAACGACATTTAAATTTGAAACAAGACGGGAGTTGCCGCATCCGCCAAAAAGTTCCTTCCTCCCGAACCGACAGAGAAGCGGCGTCTCGTTTTTTACCTCCAGGATCCATCATTGAGGACGTGGCAAAGGTAAAAATCGGCCTTCTTTTCCACAAGAGCGGGCTTTTCTCAATCCGACAAATTGTCAAAACGGGAAAATTTATCCGGTGCAGAGTTCTCCTGCATGTCTTGGCAGACGAGAAAAAAGCAGGTAACAGATCGTAAGATATCGACAAAAAACAGGGTCCAAAAACAGCTTTTTACTGTATCCGGCCTTTCACAGGTTACAATTTGTTACATCATGGGCGTCGTTTGCGCTCCTCCCGGAACTGCGACGGCGGAACTCCCTTCGCAGCCTGGAAAAGACGGTAAAAAGTCGAGAGGGAGTGGAACCCCAGCTCATGGACCAGCGCCTTGATGGGGGTTTCGTCGTTCGGATCGGAGAGAATCCGCACAGCAGCCTCGATCCGGAATGAATTGACATAATAGACGAACGACAATCCCGTATAACGGGAGATCGCTTCACTGAGATAGGTGCGGTTTGTCGAGAGCAGTTTGGCCACGGCATCCCGCGACAGATCGGGACGCCTGTAGATCTTCTGTTCGGACATCAACGTCTGCAGTTGCGTGAAAAGCTCATACAGCTTGCTGTCCTCCTGACCGACATCCGTACGATACTCCGGCTCGGGTTCGGGCTCCGGCGTGTACTGCCGCAGCTGCGAACGATACCACTCCTCCTTCTCCGCCGTCTCCTGACGCAGTTTCAGCAACTGACGGTAGCCGCGCTCCCTACGATAGTAGAGAACGAAGGCTCCGATGGCCAGCAGCCCCACAATGACAAGAATCAGCGTCACAACCTGCAACCGTTTCTGCCAGGCCAACTCCTGAAGCTCCAGTTCGTTTTCGTAGCGTTGTTTTTCATAACTGAGCTTCAGCGTGGCGATCTCCTTCTCCTGCTCGACATTGAAGAGGCTGTCTGCCCGCGCATGGTACATCTTGTAATAGCGCAGGGCCGCCGCCGGACGATGCATCGATTCGTACAGCGATGAGAGATTGTAATAGAGCAGATAGAGTTTCTGAGACCGACGATCCATTTCGGCCACCGCAATACCCTGTTCCATGATCTTCAGCGCCTCTTCGTAACGACCGTTCTCCTTCAGATAGTTTCCGTAGCCCAGATAGGCATCGACATCCGAGAAGCGCCCGCGAGCAGAGCCTTCCGATATAGCCTTGCGGTAACTCTCCGCAGCCTCCTCCCTGCGGTCGAGTTTCATGAGAATGTCGCCGTAGAGCGAATAGACGCCCCGTTCGTCGGAATAGTCTCCGGCCAGCGGCAGCGCATGACGGATATACTCCAGCGCCTGATCGTATTGGCCGAGGACATAATACATGTATGATGATATGACGGCCCCGGTAAAGACCATGAATTTGTTTCCGTACTGCCGGCCCAGATCATACACGTCGAGTGCATAGTGCAACCCTGTGGGATCGTTCCGGAAATAGTAGGCCAATGCAATATTGCTTTTCAGCGGAAAGATCCGGCTGATGTCTCCGCTCTGCTCCGCATACCGGAGTCCCTCCATGAGATACGACAAGCCCTTGCCGTAGTCCATCTCTACGAAGAGCGCATGCGATCCCAATACATTCTGGATCGTTGCCAACGCCCAGTAATCCTTCTGCTGCAGCGCCCGTTCCCGGGCTTCGTTGACATAGATCAGAATGGAGTCGATATTGCCGTCCAACAGATAGTAGCTCTGGGCAAGATAGACGAGTCCGTAAAGATAGGCCCGCTCGTCGCCTTCGATCTTACCCGAGTCGCGCAGTTCCCGCGAGAGCTCCAGAGACCGATCCACATCCTGCCGTTCGAACGACTGCTTGATTGCGCGGATCTTCTGTGCCAGGCGCGTCTCCACCGTATCTTCCGTAACTGAAACGACGCGGCCCGACTGGCGGGAGAGATCCGCACGGCATGCCGCAACTGTCAGCAGGACCAACAAGGCCAAACTCTTTCCGTACCTGATCATCATACACACTCCCTTTGGGCAACCGATCGTTGCATCATATTGAATATAAACCGAATCACCGCGATTCTACCCGCGCTCTCCCGCACTTCCTTCCGCTTTCCGCTCCTCTTCCTCTCACTCCCTCAATCTCTCTCTTCACGACTCTTCCCCTCTCCTCCTTTTCTTCCCGTCTCTCGCCACTTCCTTCCCGGCTCTCTCGCTCAAACACTCAAACGCTCTTTCTCGACCTTCGCCGTCTCTCCTTTCACTCCCCCCCCCTCTCTACGCTTCACGCCTTCACCGTACGCCGGTCCCGGCTTTTCAGCCCCCGGCGTTCAAACCTTCACATCTTCACGACATCGAGCCGCGCCCAGCCATCACGCACCGCCGTTCCCGTCACGGAGAACCCTTCGGCACGCGCCGCCTCGCTCAGGAAATCCAGATCGCTCTCCAGAATACCGCTCATCAGGAGCCACCCGCCGGCATCGAGCGCCGCCGCATAGGCCGGCAACTGGGAGATGAGAATATTGCGGTTGATATTGGCCAGAATAAAGTCGTAATGCCGGCCCGCAATCGTTTCGACGCCGCCCAATATCGGCGAAACCTTCGACTCGACCCCGTTTCTGCGGATATTCTCGATGCTGTTCTCATAGGCCCATTCGTCGATATCGACCGCATCGACACCTGCCGCACCGCGCAGCGCCGCGACAATGGCCAGAACGCCCGTACCGGAACCCATGTCCAGCCCGCGCAGCCCCGCGACATCATGATCCAGCACGCCGGCAGCCATCAGACACGTCGTGGCATGATGCCCCGTACCGAACGACATGCGGGGCATGACGACCACCTCCAGCGGAGTCGTCGAAGCCGCATGGAACGGAGTCCGTATCGTCAGCCGTTCATCGACCCGGACCGGCGTGAAGTTCCGCTCCCACAAGGCGTTCCAGTTTTGCGGTTCGAGACTCAGATAGGTGGCGTGCGAGACTCCGTAACGCGCCAGCAACGCATCCACGGCCTCCTTGCAGTCGGCAAGCCGGTCCTGCGCAACATAGGCCTTCAGACGCGCGCCTTCCACCTCAAAGCTGTCGAACGGATAGTCGGCCAATTCCGCCATGAGGATCTCGGCCTGCGCAGCGTCAACGGCATCCAGCGTCAGTTCGATACGATTCATTCCGATGAATTATTATGTAAAAATCGCTATCTTTGTCGTTGCAAAGTTAGGGATAAAATGGCAGAATCCAGCAAGCGCTGGGAAGAAATTTCCCGTCGTTACCGCATCTATATCAAGTTGGAAAAAAGACTCTCCGAGAATACCGTCGAGTCGTACATGCATGATCTTGAGCAGTTCGCACACTTTATCATGCGCATGTGGGACGTGCCGCCCCGCAAGGTCGAGCCGCAGATGATCGAACGCTACATGGCATGGCTCTTCGACCAGGGCCGCGAAAAGAGTTCCCAGGCACGCGCCCTCAGCGGACTGAAAAGCTTCTTCAACTACCTGCTTCTAACCGAGGTGATCGAGACATCACCGATGGAGTTCATCCACAGTCCCAAATTCGGGCGCCATCTGCCCGATGTCCTGACGACGGCCGAGATCGACCGCATCATCGGCGCCATCGACTGCAGCACGCCGAAGGGCATTCGGGACAGCGCCATGCTCGAGGTTCTCTACTCCTGCGGACTGCGCGTATCGGAACTCGTCTCGCTGCGGCTGGGCGATCTTTTTTTCGGGGAGGGCTACATCCGCGTAATCGGGAAAGGCGACAAGCAACGGCTGGTCCCCATCAGCGACACTGCACGGAACAAGATATACGCCTACCTCGACTGCCGGGAGGGCGCCCGGAAAGACGAAGAGATCCTCTTCCTCAACAACCGGGGCAAGCAACTCACCCGCGTGATGGTTTTTACGATCATCCGGCAGGCCGTGCAGCGGGCCGGGATCGACAAGCGGGTCAGCCCGCACACCTTCCGTCATTCGTTTGCGACGCATCTGCTCGAAGGCGGCGCCTCGATCCGGCAGGTGCAGGAGATGCTGGGACATGAAAACATCGTTACGACGGAGATCTATACACACCTGAACAACGAGCATCTGCGGGAGACCGTCGAACGCCATCTGCCGCTTCGATAGACGACGGACGTTCGTCGAGCCGCAGCAACGGACCTGCGATACCTCTACCCTGTTGCGGCTTTTCCGCCGGGGAGTCTGCTCTCTCCACACCTCCGATCCTGCGCCCGTTCCAGATCCTGCGCACCCCGTTCCGGTTGTTGCGTCCCGTTCCGGTTATTGCATCTCTGCTCCAGATGTTGCATCCCGTTCCGGATCCCGGGCCCGCTCCCAATTCCGGGATCGCCTCCGACCCAGCGCTTTTCGCCGCTCCACTTCTGGTTCTGATTTTTCGCCCCGCTCCCGATGTTGAACTTTTTGCCCCACGCTACCGGTTCCGAGCTTTTGTCCGCCCTTCCGGGTTTCCGCGTTTCCGAGCCCTGCCATCAGCTCCCGATTCCGGGCTTCCGCCTGCCGGTCAGGACTCTTTTGCACGCTTCCCGGTTTGACCGGCCTCCGTATCCGTTCCGCAGCGATTGCAGAAACCTCGTGCACTCTTTCAGTTTCAAGTTGCGGAGATCGCGATTTCTTACCGTTTCGGACGTTTCACAAACTCCCTGCCACTGCGTTTCGGCCGAGGATCCTTTTCATGCGGGGATGTACCGCGCCGCGCCTTGTCGGGGCGGCTGGCTGTCTGTCCCGAACGGAAGAAATAGCTCTTCTGCCGACGTTTCTCCTCCTGCGTACGCGCCACATAGACCTTCTCGCCCGTATAGGGATCCTCCCCCGTGTAGAACATGACCGATGAAAGGGTCATCGGTGTCGGCGTCAGATCCTGCACCTGCTCGAGCGTGAAGTGCAGCTTTCCCAACACCTTGCGGGCCAACGCCTGCATGTCCTGCTCGGTACATCCCGGATGCGACGAGATGAAATAGGGAATCAGCTGGTAGTTCAACCCGTTGCGGGCACAGATCGCATGAAAATCATCGTTCAGCCGCTCGAAAAGGGTGAACGACGGTTTACGCATCCGCTTGAGCACCGAATCCTCGGTATGTTCCGGCGCGACCTTCAGCCGTCCCGACGTATGGTATTTCAGGACCGTCTCAAGATAATTGCTGTCGTCGAAGAGGTCGTAACGGATGCCGCTGCCGATGAATGCCTTCTTTACCCCCTTTACCGCACGGATCCTGGCATAAAGATCGAGCAGCGGCCGATGGTCGTTGTTCAGATTGGGGCACGGATGGGGATGGAGACACGACGGACGGCGGCAGCGCGCGCAGAGCGACCGGTCCCGACCGCCCATCCGGTACATGTTGGCCGACGGAGCTCCCACATCGGAGATATACCCGCGGAAATCGGGCATCGCGACGATCCGCCGCACCTCGTCAAGAATCGAACGTTCGGAGCGGGAGTGGATGAATTTCCCCTGATGCGCCGAAATGGTGCAGAAGGCACAGCCGCCGAAACACCCCCGATGGATGTTGATCGAATGTTTGATCATCTCCCACGCCGGAATATTCCCCTTGCCGCGATAGCGCGGATGCGGCGCCCGCTCATAGGGGAGGTCGAACGAATGGTCCAGCTCTTCGGTCGTAAGCGTTGCCCGCGGCGGCGTAACCACGACGAAACGCTCACCCACCGGCTCCACAAGCACATGATGCGGCTCCATCAGGTTGCTCTCCGTCTCGATGATCCGGAAATTTTCACCGAAAGCGTGTGCATCGCGACAGCACTCCTCGTAGGAGTGGAGCATCTGCCTGTCGTCGAGCCGTTCGACGTAAGCGCCGTCGGACAGAAAAGCCACCTGGCGGATGCGGCGCAGCAGCTTCATGTTATAACCGTTGCGGAGCGTCCGGGCAACCTCCTGAACGACACCCTCTCCCATGCCGTAGATCAGCAGGTCGGCACCGCTCTCCACCAGAATCGAAGGCTTGAGCGCATCCTGCCAATAGTCGTAATGGGTCAGCCGCCGCAGCGAGGCTTCGATGCCACCGATCACCACCGGCGTATGCGGGTAGAGTCGTTTAAGGATCCGCGTGTAGGTTGTAACGGCGTAGTCGGGACGGAATCCCGCCGCACCGCCCGGCGTATAGGCATCGTTGCTGCGCAACCGTTTGTTGGCCGTGTAGTGGTTGACCATCGAGTCCATCGCCCCACCCGTGACGGCAAAAAAGAGACGCGGGGCACCGAACTTGCGGAAATCGCGCAGATCGTCCCGCCAGTTGGGCTGCGGAACAACCGCCACCCGATAGCCTTCGGCCTCAAGCAGGCGGCCGACAACGGCAGCCCCGAATGCAGGATGATCGATATAGGCGTCGCCCGTAAAGAGAACGACGTCTATTGCGTCCCAGCCCAGCGCCTGGACCTCCTTGACTGTAGTTGGCAGAAACATCTCCGGTTGTCTGTTATTCGGAATCCGAACGGATTATCAACGATGTTGTTTGTCGCACCGGGGAAGGATCGTTTCCCCTCCTTCCAGCGCAGATGCGTAAAAGTGAAACGAAAGGTTGCAGACGCCTCAACGCTCCCTTCTTTGCTCCCTTTCCCTCTTCTCTTCCCTTATTCTATTCTCTTTCCCGCTCTCCTTCGCATGGTTTCTGCTCCTATATACTGCTATCTTCCCCTCCCTTATCGGTGTTACGAAGAACGGGCCGGACAACCGGAAACTGCTCCGGAACCGCCAACGGTCAACCCAAGAGGATCCCGAGCGTAAGCAGTACGCCGAAGAGCCAGATGTTGCGGGCCGTCTCTCCCAGACAGACATTCAACGCCTCACCGTGGTCGATCCGCACCATCTTGCGCCACGTCGCCACATGCAGCGGCAGATAGAGCAGCGGCAGCAGGGCCGTCCATACGAGGCCCTCGAATAACAGCGTCAGGCAAAGCACGACGGCCAGGATGCCGAGTCCGAGGTAGCTCCAGCGGCCGAAAGCGGCGCCGAAGCGCACCACAATCGTCTGTTTGCCGCTCTCCGCATCCTCTTTTCTGTCGCGAAAGTTGTTGACCATCAACATCGTATCGATAACCAGTCCGCAAGCGGCTCCGCAGGCGGTCACCGGCCACGACCACAGACCGGTCTGGATGTAGCAGGTAAAACCGACAGGGATGATGCCGAAAAAGAGGATGACGGCCACATCGCCCAACCCGTGATAGGCCAACGGCCAGGGCCCCGCCGTATAGAGATAGGCAAAAAGGATGCAGAACAGTCCCACCGCAACAAGCTCCCAGCCGCCGTATCGGAGCATATTGTGACGCAAGGCCCACAGCAACACGCTGCAGCCGCTCACCGCGGCGGCAACCGTGAAGCCTGCGATCCCGCTCTTCATGGCCCACAGCGAGATATACCCTTTGGCAAAAGCGCGGTCGGGCCCCAGCCGGTCGGGACGGTCCGCGCCCTTGAGAAAGTCGTAGAGATCGTTGACGAGATTGGCCGTACACTGCATCAGCACGGCAAAGAGCAGGCACAACGCCGCCGGCAGCAGGTGGAACGATCCCTGGGCCCAGGCCAGAGCCGAACCCGCAAGTACGAGGATCACCGCATTGCCCAGACTGTACGGTCTCACGGCCAGAAGCCAGGCTGCGAACGAATTTGTTTTCATGGTCGCGGGCTGTCGTCCGATTTGTTGGAAGGGCTACAATTCGCTCTCCTTGAGACGCTCGGCATTCTCCGCAACGATCAGATGATCGATACAGTCCTGAATGTCGCCGTCCATGAAGGCCGCAAGATTGTAGATCGTATAGTTGATGCGGTGGTCGGTAATACGACCCTGCGGGTAGTTGTATGTCCGGATCTTCGCCGAACGGTCGCCCGTCGAGACCATCGTCTTGCGCTTCGAGGCGATCTCCTCCAGGTACTTCGAGTACTCAAGGTTGAAGACCCGCGTACGCAGCTCCTCAAACGCCTTGTCGAAGTTCTTGAGCTGGGACTTCTGATCCTGACACTGCACGACGATTCCCGTCGGGATGTGCGTGAGCCGGATCGCCGAATAGGTCGTGTTGACCGACTGGCCGCCGGGTCCCGACGCGCAGAAGATATCCTTGCGGATGTCGTTCATCGAGATCTCCACGTCGAACTCCTCCGCCTCGGGAAGAACGGCCACCGATGCCGCCGACGTATGGACACGGCCCTGGGTCTCGGTAGCCGGAACACGCTGCACGCGGTGGACGCCCGACTCGTATTTCAACGTTCCATAGACGTTCTGACCCGTCACCTTCATCACGATCTCCTTGTAACCGCCCGCGGCACCCTCCGAGAAGGAGGTTACCTCGTACTTCCATCCCTTCGATTCGATATACTTCGTGTACATGCGGAACAGATCTCCGGCAAAAAGCGCCGCTTCGTCGCCGCCCGTACCGCCACGAATCTCCATGATGGCATTCTTGCTGTCCTGCGGATCCTTCGGGATGAGCAGCAGCTTGATCTCCTCCTCCATGCGGGCAATGGCCGGTTCCAGCTCCGCGATCTCCGCGCGCGCCATCTCCCGCATCTCTTCGTCGTGGTCGTTCACCAGCACGTCCTTCGCCTCGGCCAGATTCGCCAGCGCCGTACGGTAACGCTCCGAAGTCTCGATGATCGGCTCTAACTCCTTGTAGTCCTTGTTGCACTGCACGAACTGCTTGACATCGGCAATCACCTCCGGATCGGTGAGTTTCTGTCCCAGCTCCTCGTATTTGAGTTTCAGCCCGTCCAGTCGCTGAAGGATTGAATTGTCTGCCATAATGTTTCTCTGTTTTTCGTGATGCAAAGATAGGCAAAAGGTCTGAAACGGCGAAATCCCCGCAGGAGGTTTTCACGCGAAGAGATCCGACACGCCTCCGGGAGCACCGAACGAACCGGCAGGTGACGGCCCTGCCGGTCCGTTCGGAACCGGATACAGCCGGATAGCATCCGGACGGAAAACGGAAGGCGGAGGATGAACGGGAGACAGGCGGAAAGCAGACGGGAAACGGGTGCGGAATTCGATTCCGCACCCGTTTTTCCTTACCTTCGGGCCACAAAAGTCCCCATTGTCCGCAGCCTCTCCCTTCGGGCGAATGCGCCCGGAGACCCGGCCGCACCGCACCGGAAGATCACTCCTTCGGAAGGGTGGAGAGCCAGTCCAGGACATCGGCACGCCACTCCATGCGATAAGCCCTCGCAGGATTGAATCCGCCGCCGTGACCGCCGTTGGGATAGATGTGCATCGACGCCTTCACGCCATGACGCTTGAGCGCCTCGTAATAGAGCGCGCTGTTGACGGGCGGAACCGTGCGGTCGTCGTCGGCAAGCAGCAGCAGCGTCGTCGGCGTCGCCTCCGTAACACGATTCTGCAACGAGCACGCCTCATTCTCCTCGGCCGTACGCTCCTTGCCCAGCAGTTCGTCGAACGACCCCTTGTGGCACTTGCCCGCTTCGGCCGTGATGACCGGATAGACCAGCACGGCGAAAGCCGGACGCTCCGCATCGGGCAGCAACGTCGATGCCGAAGCAGCCAGATGTCCGCCTGCCGAGAAGCCGAAGACGCCCACCCGTGCAGGATCGACACCGTACTCCTTTGCATGGTCGCGAAGCCACTTCAGAGCCGCCTGAACATCCTCCAACGGCACCTCGCAACGTCCGTTCGGCACGCGGTATTTCAGTGCTACGGCCGTAATGCCGTTCTCCGCGAGCCACGATCCGATTTCATGTCCTTCGCGGTTCAACGATACGTATTTATATCCGCCGCCGGGGCACAAAACCGCAGCCTGGCCCGTAGCCTTGGCCGGATCCGCCGCATAGACATACAGTTGTGTCTGCGTAATGTTGTAGAACGCCCCGTTTTTCTCCGTTTCGGGGGCCGTAATGCCGTTCGAATGCGGGGCCGTCGAGTTGTTCCACAGATCGACGACCCGGACTTGTGCGGCGGCCGTCAACGAGACAGCCAAGGCCAGCAAGGTTAGTGCATGTTTCATTTTTCAGGTTTGAATATACGTTTTCGCTTTTGCTTTCTGTTCCCGACTCCCCGTTCCCGACTTTCCGTCCCGCTTCATCCCGTGATGCGGACGGGCTTCTGCGCCATGGGGCCCCTCTTCTCGACAATCGCATGAAACACCGGCGTCCGGTCACGGTCACGGAACGGGTCCGCCCGACATTCCGGAAGACGGGCTGTCTCAGAGCACGATGTTGATGATCTTGCCCGGGACGACGATGATCTTTTTCGGCGCCTTGCCGTCGAGCCATTTCTGTGCAACGGGGCGCGCCACGACATCCGACTTGATCTGCTCCGGCGTCAGCGAAAGTTCATACTCCTGCTTGAAGCGCAGCTTGCCGTTGATCATGACCGGATATTCAAACGTCCGCTCGACCAGATAGCGTTCGTCGCAAACCGGATAGGCCGCATCGCAGACCGTATCCGCATGTCCCAGCCGATGCCACAACTCCTCGGAGATGTGCGGCGCGAACGGAGACAGCAACGCGACAAGCGGCTCGAGAATCGCCCGCTTGCGGCACTCACCCAGTTCGTTGAGACAGATCATGAAGGCCGCAACCGACGTATTGAACGAGAAGTTCTCGATATCGTCGCGCACCTTCCGGATCGTCTTGTGCAGCGTCTTGAGCTCCTTGTCCGTCGGCGCCTCGTCCGTGACGGCCAGTTCATTTCCCTCGAAGAAGAGCCGCCAGAAACGCTTCAGGAACTTGTGTACGCCGTCGATGCCGTTCGTATCCCAGGGTTTCGACTGTTCGAGCGGTCCGAGGAACATCTCGTACATGCGCAGCGTGTCGGCTCCATACTGTTCGACGATGTAGTCGGGATTCACCACGTTGTACATCGATTTGGACATCTTCTCGATCGCCCAGCCGCAGATGTATTTCCCGTCTTCGAGAATGAACTCCGCATTGGCGAACTCGGGGCGCCATGCCCGGAATGCCTCGAGATCAAGCTGATCGTTCCGCACGATATTCACATCGACGTGAATCTCCTGCGTCTCGTACTGCTCCTTCAGGCCGTAGGAGACGAACTTGTCCGTTCCGACAACCCGATAGACAAAGTTCGACCGCCCCTGGATCATTCCCTGGTTGACCAGCTTCTTGAAGGGCTCCGCCTCGCAGACGTAACCCAGATCGTAGAGGAACATGTTCCAGAAACGGGAGTACATCAGATGGCCCGTCGCATGCTCGATACCCCCCACATAGAGATCGACCGAACGCCAGTACTCGTCCGCCTTGCGGCTCACAAGCGCATGGTCGTTATGCGGATCCATGTAGCGCAGATAGTATGCCGACGACCCTGCAAATCCGGGCATCGTCGAGAGCTCCAACGGATATCCGTCGGCCGTCTCCCACTTTGCGGCACGCGCCAGAGGCGGTTCTCCGTCCTCCGTAGGCCCGAAATTCGTAACCGGCGGCAGCTCGAGCGGAAGCTCCGATTCCGGCAGCGGGCAGGCGATCTCGTTCTTGTAGTAGATCGGGAACGGCTCGCCCCAATAGCGCTGGCGCGAGAAGATGGCATCCCGCAGGCGGTAATTGACAAGCCGCTTGCCCAGACCGCGTTTCTCGATCTCCTCGAACATCACTCCGATCGCCTCCTTCACATCCAGGCCGTTCAGGAAGCCCGAATTGATCAGTTTGCCCTCCTTGGCGTCGTAGGACTCCCGGCTGATGTCGCCGCCCTCGACCACCGGAACGATCTCCAGCCCGAAGTGACGCGCAAAGGCGTAGTCGCGCGAGTCGTGCGCCGGTACGGCCATGATCGCGCCCGTACCGTAACCGGCCAATACATAATCGGAGATATAGATCGGGATCTCCTTGCCGGTAAAGGGATTGACGGCGTAGGATCCCGTAAAGACACCGCTTACGCGCCGCGTCTCGGCAATACGCTCCCGTTCGGAACGCTTTTTCGTCTGTTCGAGGTAATCCTCGACCGCCGCCTTGTTTTCGGGGGTGGTAAGCGGATTCACCCACTCGTGCTCGGGAGCGATGACCATGAACGTCACACCGAAGATCGTATCGGGACGTGTCGTGAAGATCTCCAGCTTTCCGCCGAAGCCCTTGATGTCGAAGAAGACCTGCGCGCCGACCGACCGTCCGATCCAGTTGCGCTGAATCTCCTTGAGCGAATCGCTCCACTCGAGGCCGTCCAGGCCGTCAAGCATACGCTGCGCATAGGCCGTCACACGCAACAGCCACTGCTTCATGCGCTTCTGTACAACGGGATAACCGCCGCGCACCGACAGTCCGTCCTTCACCTCGTCGTTGGCAAGCACCGTACCCAGCTGCGGGCACCAGTTGACCATCGTATCGGCCCGGAAGGCAAGCCGGTAGTTCTGAAGTGTCTGCTCGCGCTCACGCTCGTTCATCGCCTTCCACTCGTCGGCCGTAAAGTGCAGCTCGGTGGTGCAGGCCGCATCGATCTCCGCCGTACCGTTCCGGTCGAAGGCGGCGATCAGCTCCTCGATGGGACGGGCCTTCTGCAGCCGTCGGTCGTAATAGTGCGAGAACATCTTCAGGAAGGCCCATTGGGTCCACTTGTAATATTTCGGGTCGCACGTACGCACTTCGCGGTCCCAGTCGAACGAAAAACCGATCTTGTCAAGCTGCTCGCGATAACGGGCGATGTTGCGTTCGGTCGTAACGGCCGGATGCTGGCCCGTCTGGATGGCGTACTGTTCGGCCGGAAGACCGAAGGCGTCGTAGCCCATCGGGTGCAGGACGTTGAAGCCGCACTGCCGTTTGTAACGGGAGTAGATGTCCGATGCGATATAGCCGAGAGGATGGCCTACGTGCAAGCCCGCTCCCGACGGATAGGGGAACATGTCAAGGACATAATATTTCGGCCGCGCAGGATCAATCTCGACGTGATAGGTACCCTCTTCCTTCCATCGCTGCTGCCACTTCGCTTCCAGCTCTTTGAAATTGTATTCCATGATACAGGTAGTTTTTCTACAATGCGCAAAAGTACGAAAAAAAAGCGGACGCACAGCGTTTTTCGTCGAAAAGTAGGGGCATGCGGTCGATTTGGATCAAAACGGCCGTACAGGAGGGGCTTTTCGGCGAACCGACAAGCCAACGGCTGCGACAAGACCGCAGGAAGGGACGAGCAAAACAGACGGTCTGTGGATCGTCTCTAAGAAGAGGGGCGGAAGGACCGGTCACCCAACGGGAACAGAGAGAACGCCCGACAAGGCCCGGACAAAGGAAAGCCGCAAAGAGAAAAAAAAGAGAAGAGGGCGCAGAAGCATGAGGCCCGTCGGTCACGAGTTCGAAAACCATCGGCTGGCCTCAAAAAAAAGCCCGAAACTGCAATCGCTTCGGGTCTCCGGTGGAGGATACGAGATTCGAACTCGCGGACGCCGCCCTCGCCGTATCGACATTCCTCCCCAACCCCTCATTTCACAAAGAAGGGGGTTGCGGACACGAGTTCGAAAGCCATCGGCTGCCCCACAAAAAAGGCCCGAAGCTGCAATCGCTTCGGACTTCCGGTGGAGGATACGAGATTCGAACTCGTGACCTCTTGCATGCCATGCAAGCGCTCTAACCAACTGAGCTAATCCCCCTGCTTCACAGGGCAAATATAAGGGAATTTTTCTTTCCGGCAAAACGAAGTCGATAAAAAGCTGGAAATTCGACAATCGACACATCTCAAACAGGTCTCAACATACAGATTATGCTCTTCAATGTCAAACAATTAAATATATCTCCCTTTTTCACCGCTCCAGCTCCACGACCGGCCATCCTTCCCGTTCCGCAGATCCAATTCCACGCACGAAGAACTAAACCCACGGAACTGCATGCGTGCCGCACCTAACACGCAGCCCAACCTACATGCCGCCGCCCCCACAGTCATCCGCATCCACAGTCATCCGCATCCACAATCAACCGGCAGAGGCGAATCCGAGCACCCGCCCTTCTTTCTCAGCCCTCAAAATTCCTCCATCAAAAGTCGTCAAACCCGCCGAACATCTCCACACAACCGGCTGCTTACACCTGCCAAACTGCACCGGGAGGCATTCTTGCAGGATCACTCCCCTTTTCCCGATATCCATCGAAGCAGCCTCCACCAGGAGGCGCAATCCGCATACGTTTCAGCAGGCAACCGCTATCTACGGACAGCCGTGCAGCAATTCATAAACCACACAAAATTCGTCCGTTATCACCGGATTTCGCATCTTATTATAGATATTTTATTATATAATCTGTGAAACCATAAAATTTAAAAATGAAAAACCAGACAAAATACCGGAAAATCAGCGAAAAAAGCACGCCCAAATATGTTTTTTCAAAAAAATTGGTTACCTTTGCAGTCCATTTCGGAACTTAACGGAAAAGGATAAGGGAGAAATTCCCGATGAGTATTAACAGATTAAAGGACAAAAACGTTTAAGAAATGCCAACTATTCAACAGTTAGTAAGAAACGGTCGAGTAAGTCTGGTCGACAAAAGCAAGTCACCGGCCCTCGCAGCGTGTCCCCAGCGTCGCGGCGTCTGCACCCGTGTTTACACCACAACGCCCAAAAAGCCTAATTCGGCAATGCGTAAGGTGGCCCGTGTGAGACTCACAAACGGCAAAGAGGTCAACGCCTACATCCCCGGCGAAGGCCACAACCTTCAGGAGCACTCCATCGTACTGGTGCGCGGCGGTCGTGTCAAGGACCTCCCCGGTGTGCGTTACCACCTCGTGCGCGGCGCTCTCGACTCGGCCGGCGTGGACGGACGTCTGCAACGCCGCTCCAAGTACGGCGCAAAACGACCCAAGGCCGGAAAAACCGCAAAGAAATAAGTCATAGACAAAGACAAAGATCCTTAGATTAAACAACAATGAGAAAAGCTAAGCCAAAGAAGCGAATTCTACTTCCAGATCCCAAGTTCGGCGACGTGCTCGTAACACGCTTCGTCAACAACCTTATGCTGGATGGTAAGAAGAGTATTGCCTACTCGATTTTCTACGACTCGCTGGAGATCATAGGCAAGAAGATGAAGGATGCTGATAAGTCTCCGCTGGAAATCTGGAAACAGGCTCTCGAGAATATCACGCCCCAAGTCGAAGTGAAATCGAAGCGTATCGGTGGCGCAACCTTCCAGGTTCCTACGGAGGTCCGCCCGGAGCGCAAGATTTCCATTTCCATGAAAAACCTTGTCCTTTACTCGCGCAAGCGCTCCGGCAAATCCATGGCCGAAAAGCTTTCGGGAGAGATCATGGACGCCTACAACCAGCAGGGTGCCGCCTTCAAACGCAAGGAGGAGATGCACCGCATGGCCGAGGCAAACAAGGCTTTCGCTCACTTCAGATTCTAATAACCGGTAGAAAAACAAGATGGCAACTCGAGATTTACATTATGTTCGTAATATCGGTATCATGGCTCACATCGATGCCGGTAAGACCACGACTTCGGAACGCATCCTTTTCTATACGGGTAAAACCCACAAGATCGGAGAAGTGCATGAAGGTGGCGCAACCATGGACTGGATGGTCCAGGAGCAGGAACGTGGTATCACCATCACCTCCGCCGCAACGACCGCTTTCTGGCACTACAAAGACCAACAATATCAGATCAACCTGATCGATACCCCGGGACACGTCGACTTCACCGTCGAGGTAGAACGTTCGCTGCGCGTACTGGACGGTGCCGTGGCAACCTTCTGCGCCGTGGGCGGCGTCGAGCCTCAGTCGGAGACCGTATGGCGCCAGGCCGACAAGTATAACGTTCCCCGTATCGGATATGTCAACAAGATGGACCGTACCGGTGCCGACTTCTTCTCGGTCTGCGCGCAGATCAAGGAGCACTTCGGTGCTACGGCTCTCCCCGTCGTTCTCCCGATCGGCGCCGAAGACAAGTTCGAGGGTATCGTTGACCTTATATATAATAAGGCATACTATTACTTCGACGACAAGACCGTTCGCGACAACTTCGAGGTCCGCGAGATTCCCGATGACCTCAAGGCTGAAGCCGAAGAGTGGAGGAACAAGCTCATCGAAGAGGTTGCGTCCGTGGACGACGCCTTGATGGAGAAGTTCTTCGAAGATCCCGCAACAATCACTCCCGACGAGCTGATCGCTGCAATCCGCAAGGCGACGATTCAGATGAAGCTCGTCCCGATGCTCTGCGGCTCGTCGTTCCACAACAAGGGCGTGCAGAAGCTGCTCGACTGCATCATCGCCTTCCTGCCGTCGCCGCTGGACCTCCCGCCCGTAAAGGGCATCAACCCCAAGACCGACGAGGAGGTGGTACGGCACGCTTCGGAGGACGAACCCTTCTGCGGCCTGGCCTTCAAGATCGCAACCGACCCCTTCGTGGGACGTCTGGCCTTCATCCGTGTATATTCCGGTAAACTCGATGCCGGCTCCTATGTCCTCAATTCGCGCAGCGGAAAACGGGAACGTATCAGCCGTCTCTACCAGATGCACGCCAACAAGCAGAACCCGCTTGAGTCCGTATCGGCCGGAGATATCTGCGCCGCCGTCGGCTTCAAGGAGATCCGTACGGGCGATACGCTCTGCGCCGAGAATGCTCCGATCGTACTGGAGCAGATGACCTTCCCGGAACCGGTGATCGGTCTGGCCGTAGAGCCCAAGACGCAGAAGGATCTTGACAAACTGGGCATCGCGCTGGCCAAGCTCGCCGAAGAGGACCCGACCTTTACGGTCCGCACCGACGAGGAGAGCGGTCAGACGATCATCAGCGGTATGGGTGAGTTGCACCTCGATATCATCGTCGATCGTCTGAAACGCGAATTCGGTGTCGAGATCAATCAGGGCGCTCCGCAGGTCAACTACAAGGAGGCGCTTACGAAGACCATCCAGCATCGCGAGGTATTCAAGAAGCAGACCGGCGGTCGTGGTAAGTTCGCCGATATCATCTTCGAGATCGGTCCCGCAGACGAGGGCAAGGTAGGTCTGACATTCATCGACGAGGTCAAGGGCGGAAACATCCCGAAGGAGTTCATCCCCGCCGTACAGAAAGGTTTCGAAGCCGCCATGGCAAACGGAGCGCTGGCCGGTTACACGATGGATTCGATGAAGGTAACCCTGAAGGACGGTTCGTTCCACCCGGTCGATTCGGATCAGCTGTCCTTCGAAATCGCTGCCCGCAACGGATACCGCCATGCAGCACCGCTGGCCGGTTCGGTCATCCTTGAACCGATCATGACGGTCGAAGTCCTCACGCCCGAAGAGAACATGGGTGACATCATCGGCGACCTCAACAAGCGCCGCGGTCAGATCCAGGGCATGGAGACCAAGGGCAATGCCCGCGTGGTCAAGGCTCAGGTTCCGCTGGCCGAGATGTTCGGCTACGTAACCGTTCTGAGAACCATCTCGTCGGGTCGCGCAACATCGTCCATGGAGTTCTCGCACTTCGCCGAAGTTCCGGCCAACCTGGCCAAGGAGATCATCGAGAAGAGCGGTCACAAGAATAAGGATATTGAATAAGCAAGCCATATGAGTCAGAAAATTAGAATCAAGTTGAAGTCTTTCGACCACAATCTCGTTGACAAGTCGGCCGAGAAGATCGTAAAGACCGTGAAGAGCACCGGCGCGGTAGTCAGCGGTCCGGTACCCCTGCCCACGCAGAAGAAGATCTTTACCGTCAACCGTTCGACCTTCGTGAACAAGAAGGCCCGCGAGCAGTTCCAGCTCTGCACGTTCAAGCGCATCCTGGACATCTACTCCTCGACGGCAAAGACCATCGATGCCCTGATGAAGCTCGAACTCCCCTCGGGTGTCGAGGTCGAAATCAAGGTCTGACAACCATCCGGCATCCGAAAGACGACTCTTCGGATGCGGCATGAGGCAGCGTGCCTGCGGAGCTCCGGGCCACGGATCATCTCCGGCAGGCGCAGGAAAAAGAAGACGAACGAACCCATAATGGGAGGTGAGCGGTAAGTCCGCCGATTCCTCCCCGCATACGAACGCAGGAGCGGGAGCATCCGCAAGGATGTCTCCCGACCCGTGCGAAAAAAGCAGAAATCACTTTTATTAACAAACTTAAAGACTAAAATGTCAGGACTAATTGGAAAAAAAATCGGAATGACTTCCGTTTACAGTGCCGAGGGTAAGAACATACCATGCACTGTCATCGAGGCTGGTCCGTGTGTGGTTACGCAAATCAAGACCCTCGAAAAAGATGCTTACGAGGCTGTCCAGATTGCCTATGACGACAAAAGTGAAAAGCACACCAGCAGCAGTTTGTTAGGCCACTTCAAGAAGGCCGGAACAACCCCCAAGCGGAAACTGGCCGAATTCAAGGGCATGCCCGAGGTCAATCTCGGCGATACGCTCACCGTCGCACTCTTCTCGGAAGACGACTGGGTGGACGTTACCGGCATCTCCAAGGGCCGCGGCTTCCAGGGTGTCGTAAAACGTCACGGTTTCGGCGGCGTGGGCGGTCAGACGCACGGCCAGCACAACCGGCAGCGTAAACCGGGTTCTCTGGGCGCATCGTCCTACCCGTCGCGCGTATTCCCCGGAAAACGTCTCCCGGGACAGATGGGAGGCGAACAGGTCAAGGTTCTCAACCTCAAAGTTTTGAAAATTATTCCCGAAAACAACCTCATTCTTGTGAAAGGTTCGATTCCGGGAGCCAAAGGTTCATATTTAACAATCGAGAAGTAGTCATGGAATTAGCTGTATTGAACACTGAAGGAAAAGAAACCGGTCGCAAGGTCGTTCTGGCTGACTCGGTATTCGGCGTGGAGGCTAATGACCACGCTATCTACCTCGACGTGAAGCAGTATCTGGCCGATCAGCGTCAGGGTACGCACAAGTCGAAGCAGCGCAACGAAGTAGCAGGCTCCACCCGCAAACTCAAACGTCAGAAGGGTACCGGCGGCGCACGTTGCGGTTCGATCAAATCTCCGCTCTTCCCGGGCGGCGGCCGCGTATTCGGTCCCGTACCCCGCGATTACAGTTTCAAACTCAACAAGAAACTCAAACGGCTGGCCCGCCGCAGCGCCCTCTCCTACAAGGCCCAGGCAAACGCCATCCAGATCGTCGAAACACCCAAGTTCGAGGCCCCCAAGACCAAACAGGTCGTGGCCCTTACCGAGGCGCTGAAGGTCGCAGACAAGAAGGTGCTGCTCGTTCTTCCCGAGTCGAACCTCAATCTGCAACTCTCCTGCCGCAACATCCCGTCGGTTAAACCCGTGCTGGCTCAGAACCTCTGCACGTACGACGTGATGAACGCTTCGGCCATCGTGATGGTTGAAGGCGCAGAAAACGTATTGAATGTAATGTTAGCTTAAAACGTTGAAGAGAGATGGAAATCATTATTAAGCCTGTTTTGACCGAGAAAATGACGGTTCAGGGCGAAAAACTGAATCGCTACGGTTTTATCGTTGATGTGAGAGCTAACAAACTGCAGATCCGTAACGCCGTAGAAGAGATGTACAACGTCGTCGTTACCGACGTCAACACCATCAACTACATGGGCAAGCGCAAGAGCCGCTACACGAAGGCCGGCTTGCTCGAAGGTCGCGCAAACAACTTCAAGAAGGCAATCGTCACCTTGAAGGAAGGAGACAAAATCGATTTTTACAGTAATATCTAAGGAAGATGGCAGTAAAAAAGTTTAAACCTGTTACCGCAGGTACGAGACATAAGATTGGTGGCACGTTCGACGATATCACCACCAGTGTTCCGGAGAAGTCGTTGCTCAGCGTCAAGAAGAGCACCGGCGGTCGTAACAATACGGGTAAAATGACGGTCCGCTACATCGGCGGCGGTCACAAGCAAATGTACCGTAACGTTGACTTCAAACGTGCCAAGGACGGCATCGCCGCTACTGTAAAAACGATCGAATACGACCCGAACCGCACCGCCCGTATCGCGCTGATCGTCTATGCCGACGGCGTGAAGAGCTATATCATCGCTCCGAACGGATTGCAGGTCGGTCAGACCGTCATGAGCGGTCAGGGCGTCGCTCCCGAGGTCGGAAATACCCTCTTCCTGAGCGAAATACCCCTCGGCACGATCATTCACAACATTGAACTCTATCCCGGTCAGGGCGCAGCCATGGCCCGCTCGGCCGGCTCGTATGCTCAGCTCCTGGCCCGCGAAGGCAAGTTTGCAATCATCAAACTCCCTTCCGGTGAAACTCGTATGGTACTCGTTACCTGCCGCGCCACGATCGGCGTCGTTTCGAATGTCGATCATTCGCTCGAACAGTCGGGCAAGGCAGGACGCGAACGTTGGCTCGGCCGTCGCCCGCGCAACCGTGGCGTCGTCATGAACCCGGTCGATCACCCGATGGGTGGTGGCGAAGGTCGTGCGTCGGGTGGTCACCCGCGTTCGCGCAAGGGTCTGTTGGCTAAGGGTTACAAGACTCGCAACCCCAAGAAGACGACCTCGAAATTTATTATTTCACGTAAGAAAA